>NZ_CP108518.1:602142-903214 GCF_035989885.1 Streptomyces sp. NBC_01232 | reverse complement strand
GAAGGAGCCCCGCCCATGGCGGCCGAGGTCGCCGCCGCCTGGGACGCCATCGTGGCCGGCCGGGGCCGCGTACGGGTCGGCGACCTCGCCGCGTCCTGCGGATGGAGCCGCAAGCGGCTCTGGGCCAGGTTCAGCTCCCAGGTCGGCCTGACCCCCAAACGCGCCGCCATGCTGGTCCGCTTCGACCACGCCGCCCGGGCGCTCCTCGCCGGCGAGCGCGCCGGCGACGTCGCCATGGCGTGCGGGTATGCCGACCAGCCCCACCTCCACCGCGACGTCCAGGCCCTCACCGGGTGCACACCCGGCGCACTGGCCGGCCTGACCGCTTCCACCCAGCCCTGACCGCCCCATCAGACCGATCGACGATCGGCCGACCCCAAGGAAGGAAGCAACACCGTGACGAACACCGAGGTACGAACAGCACAGACGGCGGCAGGCCGCGAGCTCGTCGTCCGGCTCGCGTTCGGGAGCATGGCCGCGCACACCCTGCGGGCGGCAGTCCGCCTGAGCGTCGTGGAACTGATCGGCGACGGACCGCGCACGGCCGCCGAGGTAGCAGCCGGAGCCCGGACCGCGCACCAGCCCATGACACGCCTGCTGCGGGCCCTGACCGCCCTCGGCCTGCTCGCGGAACACGCCCCCGACACGTTCTCGGTGACCCCGGCGGGCGCGCTCCTCGGCCCCCGTCACCCCGACTCCCTCGCGTCGTTCGTCCGCATGTTCACCGATCCGGCGATCGTGCGCGCCTGGGAGCACCTGGACAGCAGCGTCCGTACGGGGGAGATCGCATTCGATTCCGTCTTCGGCACGGACTTCTTCAGCCACCTCGCCCGGCACCCCGAGCTCTCCACGGACTTCAACGCGGCCATGAGCCAGGTCGCCTCCGAGACGGCCGCCGTGCTGCCGCGGGCCTTCGACTTCAGCCGGTTCGCCTCGGTCACGGACGTCGGCGGAGGCAGCGGCACCCTCCTGGCCGCCGTCCTCGAAGCGCACCCGCATCTCGCCGGCGTCGTCTTCGACACGGCCGACGGCCTCGCAGAGGCTGCGAAGACACTGGCGCGACACGGAGTGGACGAACGCTGCACCGTCATCGCCGGGGACTTCTTCCAGTCGGTCCCGCACGGCACGGACGTGTACCTCGTGAAGAGCATCCTGCACGACTGGACGGACGCCCAGGCGGTCACGATCCTGCGCCACTGCCGCCGGGTGCTGCCGCACGACGGCATCGTCCTGATCGTGGAGCCCGTGCTTCCCGAGATCGTCGGCGCGGAGGACGAGGGCACCTACCTGAGCGACCTCAACATGATGGTGAACGTCGGCGGCAGGGAACGCACCCGCACGGACTTCGAGGAGGTGTGCCGCCGGGCGGCCCTGCGCGTCACGTCGGTCACCCCGCTCGCGGAGGCCGCCCCGTACTCCCTGATCGAGGCCGTGGCCGACTGATCACCGACCGCGCGCCGAGCACCTGGCAAGAACAGCGCGCCTGGTGGGGCTTCGGCCCGCAGAACGGGCGGCTCGGACCGCCCTGCGGCCACCCTGCCCGGCTACTGACGGGCGTCATGGATTGTGCTCCGCACAGGCCGGCGGTGCGGCGGCAGCGGTGTGCACGGGATGGCCGTGACGCTGAGGTTTCAGCCCCGGAGAAGCAAGTCTGCGAGGTCCTTCACACGGTCGGTGGTGATGCCCTCACGCTGCTCGATCGCCAGGGGATGGTCGGTGGGTTCCACTTCGATCAGTGGGCGCCGGCCGACGGCGCGCGTGTGGACGTGGGTCTTGAGGTGGAGCGTGGTCTGTGGATAGACGGACAGCTCGGTGGAGAGCCACCCGAAGTACGGAGGCTCCTGCGCGCGTGCCGGGTCGTCCCAGAGGTCGTGCGTCCGGGCGAAGTTCGTTTCGCTCAAGGAGACCCAGACTCCCCAGGAGAAGGTGTCGCCGCTGTCGCGCACCGGTATCTCGATAAGGCCGTGGACGAAGAAGTGACGGCCTTTGATCGTGCATTGGTCGGCGGTCAGCTCGCTGTCCCGGCGCCGGGAGTACCGAGGCTTCCACGCCGCCGGAGCCGGAGCTCCGTAGGACAGCGGCAGACCGTCCCTGTGTTCTGTGCAGCAAGCGCAGGTGTGGTGGTGTTCAGCAGCCATGGCGCTGAGCCTAACGAACTGGTCAGACCGTCCTGCGGGCGTATATGACGTACCGCCGCCGGCGCTCGAGGAGGCGGACCTGACGAGGCGGCGCGCACACGGCGAGCAGGTCCCTGGTCACCCGGCCCGACTCCGGACCGGGAGGTGAGTGGGCAGGGTGATGGTGGCGGTTGGTCCGTTCGGTCCGGCCCTGGGAAGTGTCAGTCGAGGCAGTGGATCGTGTCGGACGAGCCCCGCATCCCATGGGAACAACGAGACGACATCCATGAAGCCTTACCCGGCCTCGCGACCTGCTTCATCACCCCTCGCCACCTCCAACGCCTTGTCAGAACCTCTCAGGGCTGCCGGGCACCGAGCGGCATGTGTGAGACTCCCTCTGAATGATCACTCGGGGGGAGTTTTCGCGTTGAACGCGCTGTTGAAGAGGGTGTGGATCGGGCTGGCCACGACCTTGATCGTGAGTCTGGCCGCCGTGGCCCTGCCGGACCACATCCAGATAGGTGACGACGGGCGCATCCACGTGGGCGCGCCCACGCCGTCCCCGTCCACGGCGGAGCCCACGCCGGAGTCCACCTCACCGCCCCTCACACAGGACGCCGTGGACGAGGTGATCCGGACCGCGGTCAGCGCGGCGGGCCTCGACCCGGCGCAGGGCCGCCCGATCGGCGCGGCCGGCGCCAACTCGAACAGGACGGGCTGGACGGCCGTCCGCGAGAAGACCGCCGCACAGTCGGAGATGAACACGATCTGCTCCGACCTGGAGCGCCAGGGCTGGACGCTGAACCCGAACGGCGACCGCCCCGACGCCTCCCGCAGCTACAAACGCGGTGGCTGGTACCTGCTGGTGAGCACACGCGGGCAGTCCCAGGCGCCGTCCACCACCTCCGCCTTGACCGACTCGCAGACCTACCTGACCGTGACGGGCCTCCAGCTGAACCTTTCCGACATCCCCCTCCCCGAGATCACCGTCCGCATCGGCTGACCCCCCACGGACAAGCCCACACCGCCACGGCGACTTCATGATCGAGTGACGTGACCACGCAGCTCGGTGGTCGCGTGCCGTGGTGGAGACCGCCGACCCGGCAGCCGGGCCTCAAAGACGGCAGTGCCCCGTGCCGAAGCCTCGGCGTAGGCGGCACGACTGAGGGCGGCGTGATCCTCCGTTTCCTGGTGCCACGGGCACGGCGAGGCGTAGGGCCGGTGACGGAGGAGCGGCACCCCGAAGGCGGGAAGTACCGGCCCGATCCACGCTGCCGGCCGCCATCGGACGGTCAACGGCTGGCGACATCAGAGGGCAGGGCCTGCACGGGTCCCAGTCCTCCGCTGCAGCCGAGGTGCGGCGAGCCACGTTCCGGCGAGTCGAGTCACGGCGAACCGCGCCGTCCCAGGGCGCCCCCGTTTCGCCGCAACTTGGCCCGTTCGCGCGTCTTCATGCTCCATCCGGGCTGTCCGCCCGCCCGTACGGATCACGTCGGGAAGCCGACTGCGGTGGTGCATGGTCGGCTGGGCTCGGCCGACCGCGGTCCCCGGACGGCCGGCCGATCCCAGCAGAAAAAGGAGTTCCTGATGCCCCGTCGGCATGTCCCTGCCGTCCTCGGCCTCGTGGCAGGCGCGCTGGTCGCGCTCCCCGCACCGGCCGCTCATGCCGCCACGGTGAAGGTCGGCTGCTCGGTCCCGGAGCTCGTCGCGGCGATCAATGCGGCGAACGGCTCACCGGGACCGGACACGCTCCAGCTCGCGCGCAAGTGCACGTACAGGCTGACATCGCCGGACCCCGTGAGCCCCGGCAACGGGCTGCCGGTGATCACCAGTGAGATCACCATCGACGGGCGCGGAGCCACCATCAGGCGGGACGAGCACGGAAACAACGTGGCGAAGTTCCGGATCCTCTTCGTCGGTCCGACGGGAAACCTCACGCTCACCCACACGACGATCCGCGGCGGCTTCGCCACGGACTGCCCTGCCTTCCCCGACCCCCCGGGCCTGGCCTGTGGCGGCGGCATCTCCAACACCGGAACGATGAAGGTGACCCGCAGCAAATTCATCGGCAATACATCCAGCTCCGACGTGTTCGCCCAGGGCGGCGCCATCGACAGCCCCGGCACCGGAAGCGTGAGCGAGACCGAGGTTTCCGGAAACCACGTCATCTACACCGGGAGCGCCACCGGTGGTGGCGCCGCCGGTGGCGCCATCGCGAACGACGGCCCGTTGACGGTCACCCGCTCCCGGCTGACCGGAAACACCGCGACCGTCACCAAGGACACCCAGAGCACCGCCTTCGCGGCCGGCATCATCAGCTTCGCCGAGACGACCGTCGAGGACACGGTGATCAGCAAGAACCGTTCCTTCGCCCCGGGCGGATTCGCGCGTGCCGCCGTTTCCAACGGTATCCCGGCGCCCGGCAGGCTGACCGTGACTGGTGGCGCCATCAGCCACAACACATCGGACGCGCCGCACGGTGTCGCCCAGGGCGCCGGCATCGCGAACAACGGCCTCATGACCGTGAGCAAGGTGCAGATCGGCCACAACCGGGCGGTGGCCGACGGGGGAACCGCGCGCGGTGGCGGCGTCCGCGTGGGCCCCTTCGGCACGCTCGATGTGAACGACAGCCACATCACCGGAAACACCGCCGAAGCACCGAACGGCACAGCTCAGGGCGGCGGGCTCGACAACCCCGACGGCGGCACCCTGACAGCCAGGCGCAACAAGGTCCTCCGTAACACGGCGACCGCGAAGGGCGGTACCGCTCAGGGCGGAGGCCTCTACCACGGCGGGGGAACCACGGGCCTGGGCACCACCACCCTGGAGGGCAACACCATCACCCACAACCGGGCGGGTGACGGCGGCGGCATCTTCAAGGCGTCCGGCGTCCTCACCCTGAACGGCGACATCGTCCGCGACAATCAGCCGAACAACTGCAGCCCGCTCGGCTCGGTACCCGGCTGCACCGGCTGACAGTCCCAGGAGGCAATGCAGCCAGCGGATACCCGGGCAGCCGAGCCGCTGGCTGCCCGGGCACGTCCGAGAACCGCGCATCACCGTAACGACGTTCCTCGGCGGCGGCCACGCCATCCGCATGACCGTCCCCGCCCGCTGTCAGCCACCCGGTGGAGGCGGGCAGCCCCTCGTCGCGGTTACCGACGGGCCTCGTCGAAACCCGCAACGGCGGCGCGGCCCATACGACCGGCTGGCTGGGCCTGCTCAGCGCCGTCGTCGCCGCCACCGCAACCGCCGCCGCCGCGGCCTGCCGGCACGGCCCCGAGGCCCCGCGCTCCCGGCTTGTCGAGACCTTCGCGGCCGATCCTGAGGACGGCACCACCATGTCCCTCCTTGAAGGGTCGGCGATGTCCGAGGGGATGGCCACCGTGCCGTGACTGTCCTCGCCGAAGGCAACGAGAGCCCGCTGGCAGGCTGGGCCGTTCCGGGCGGCCGCGCCGCACCACAGAAGTTGAGGCAGAGTCTCCCGAAGCGAGTCTCCCGAAGCACCCCGTGCCGCTGGGCGACAACCGCGGTCCGACCGGCGCCCCGACCGGCGACCCGAACGCCGCCTGCCGGATGGTCCTCCGGTGGGACAGGCTTCCGGCGAGGTCGTTCTCAACGTGGCGCCGTCCCGCACCATGCCGGGCAAGCGCACCATCTCGTCGTACGCGACCGGCAGCGCGTGCAGCCGGTCATGTGGGTCGGATCGGCCGGTAACTGGCTGAACGTCACCCCCACCGAGGATCGTGACGACCGGAGGTGAGTTAATGGCACCTGCGCGACGAGCTGCGGAGATGAGGAAGCTGCCATGAGCACGGGAAGATGGCTGTGGGTCTGCCTGCAGCGGTACGTCATGACCGCCGCTCTCGGCTGGGTGGCCGCGGCCCTGGTGCTGCCCGTTCTGGGCGACGATCCCTTCTGGGCGTCGCTGGGCGCGGGACTGGGAGCGGGGCTGATCGTGGTGCCGCTCCTGACCGTCGTGACCACGTTCGTACTCGTCCTGCTGGCCGGTCGACGGTTCGAGCCGCCGACCGGCGGTCCCTCGCGGATCCGGGGCGGCTGGCTGATCGTGCTGCCCCTGGTCCTGCTGCTGCCCGTGGCCCTGCTCGCGCCACTGCAGTACCTGATCGTGCTCGGCGCGCAGCTCGTGTACCTGGTGTGGGTGCTGCCCTGCCAGGACGCCCGCGACACGGCGGACGTGCTGCGCTCGCTCGCCGACCCGGCCGTTCCCGCGGAGCAGCGGGCCCGGATGGCGAGGGCGGTCGCGGGGCTGCAGGGCAGGCCGGTCGTCGAAGCCCTGGTGCAGACCTCGGCCGACGCGGAGCCGGAGGTCGCCGAAGCGGGTCTGGAGACCCTCTGCACCATCTGGCAGCGCGACGGAGTCGTCGGCGAGGACCTGCTGCGCAAGCTCGATCCGCAGGCCCAGGACCGCGTCCGGGCCCTCGGCGTCAGGGTGCGGAGCCCTTGGTGAGAACGGCGGCGACCGGCCGCGCATGGCACGGGCACGGCCCTCCCGAGACCATTCGGGAGGGCCGTGCCATTTCTCTCTTCCCGGAGCCGAGAGCACCGCCGGGCCCCGCTGCGTGCAGCGGGGCTCTTCGCGCTTCCGTGGTCACCGCCCGGGGACGACGGTATGAGGCGTGGGTCACATTCCGGCTGGCGGACCTCACAATCCCGGGACCTGCATCGCTCTTAGTGCGCAATGCACCCGCGACGCTGAGGAATCAACATGATGCGAAGACTGGCTTCGTTGCCCGGTGGAAGAGTAGGGAAGTGGGTCGTCCTCGCGCTCTGGGCGGCCCTGTTGATCCCGGTCCTGATGCTGGCCGGCCAGCTCGGCGACGTCGAGGAGAACGACAATTCGGCTTGGCTGCCCGGCAACGCGGAGTCGACCAAGGTCGTCGAGCGGGCCGAGAACTTCCAGCGTGCCGATACCGTGCCCGCGATCGTGATCTACGACCGGCCCGGGGGCGTCACCCCCGCCGACATGGCCGAGGCCCAGGCCGACTCCGAAGCCTTCAAGGGCATGGAGAACGTCGTCGGGCGGCCGCAGGGGCCGGTGAAGTCCGAGGACGGCAAGGCCATCCAGACCGTGGTCCAGATCCACAAGGACAAGACGGGCTGGGAGGGGATCGGCAGGACCGTCGACGCGATCACCGAGGTCGGCAAGGAGAACGCGGGCGGTCTCGGATTCCACGTCACCGGACCGGGCGGTCACGCCTCCGACTCGATCAAGGCGTTCAGCGGAGGGGGCGCCCTGACGACGATCACCGCACTGGTGGTCGTGGTGATGCTGCTGCTCACCTACCGCAGCCCGTTGCTGCCCCTGCTGCCCCTGCTGACCGTGGGCGTCGCCCTGGTCACGTCGGAGGCGGTGATCTACTTGCTGGCGAAGAACGCCGGACTCGTCGTCAACAAGCAGACCAGTTTCATCCTGACCGTGCTGGTGTTCGGCGCTGCCACCGACTACGCGCTCCTGCTCATTTCCCGGTACCGGGAAGAGCTGCTGCGGCACGAGGACCGGCACGAAGCGATGGCGGAGGCCCTCTACCGCTCCAGTCCCGCGATCATAGCCAGCGCCGCGACCGTCGCGGTCAGCCTGATGCTGCTGATGCTGGCCACCCTCAGCTCCACCCAGGGGCTCGGGCCGGCCTGCGCCGTCGGCATCCTCGTCGGACTGCTCGCCATGGTCACCCTGATGCCGGCCCTGCTGGTCATCTGCGGCCGCTGGATCTTCTGGCCGGTGAAGCCGTCGTACGGATCGGCCGATGCGGCCGGGGACGGCATCTGGACCCGGGTCGGCACCGCAGTCTCCCGCCGGCCGCGGATCGTGTGGATCGGCACCACGCTCGTCCTTGGCGTGATGGCGATCGGGATGCTCGGGCTCAAGGCCGACGGGCTGTCCAACAAGGACCAGTTCACCGGCACACCGCAGATGACCGTCGGCGAGAAGATTCAGTCCGAGCACTTCCCGGCCGGATCGGGCGACCCCGTCGTCGTCGTGGCCAGGGCCGCCTCGGCGGAGCAGGTGAGGACCGCGCTGTCCGGCGTACCCGGAGTTGTCGGTGTCGGGGAGCCGGTGGTCAAGGACGGAGAGGCCATCATGCTCGGGGAGCTGAAGGACGACCCCAGCAGCAAGGCTTCGATCCGTACCGTCGAGAAGGCCAGGACCGCGGTCCACGCGGTCGAGGGTGCGGACGCCCAGGTCGGCGGCAGCACGGCGATCATGCTCGACACACAGGAAGCGGCCGCCCGCGACTCCAAGGTGATCATCCCCATCGTGCTGGTGGTGGTGCTCCTCGTCCTCGCGCTGCTGCTGCGGGCGATCGTCGCGCCGCTGCTGCTCATGGCGACGGTGGTGCTGTCGTTCGCAGCGGCCCTCGGCGTGAGCAGCCTGGTGTTCAACCACGTGTTCGGCTTCGCCGGGGCGGAAGCCTCCTTCCCGCTCCTGACGTTCGTGTTCCTGGTCGCGCTGGGCATCGACTACAACATCTTCCTGGTCACCCGGGTGCGCGAAGTGGCGGTGCTGCACGGCACCCGGCGCGGCGCGCTGCTGGGTCTGTCCACCACCGGGGGTGTGATCACCTCGGCTGGTCTGGTGCTGGCCGGCACCTTCGCGGCGATGGCCTCGCTGCCGCTGGTGTTTGCGGCCGAGCTCGGGTTCGCGGTGGCGTTCGGCGTACTGCTGGACACCATGATCGTCCGCTCGGTGCTGGTCACCTCGCTGACCCTGGACGTGGGCCGGTGGATGTGGTGGCCGAGCAACCTGTTCCGGCAGCACGACGCCCCCGAGCCGCCGGCGGGCAACCCCGACCGCGAACCCGCCCTCACGGTCGTCTGACGACCCGCACCTGAAGGCCCCGACCGGGAATCCGGCCGGGGCCTGCGGCGTACGGGGCTTCCGGGTGGACGCCGGCCAAGCTCCGTTGGGGTCTCGCGGGTGGACGAGGCGGAGCAGGACCGGCTGTGGGACGTCGCCGCGGGCTGCGGCGGCACGGACGTGGAGTTCATCCCCGCCCCGTAGGGGAAGCGAACGAAGCCACGGGGTGGCGGGGACCGCCGACGGCCGGGCCCGTCACCAGCCCGGCAAGGTCCGGGTGGGTGGTGTGTAGTTGCACATGCCGTAGCGGCATGTGGTGTCGTCGAGGGCACCACGGCACGAAAGGCTCTGTCTGCGATGTACCCCTCCGCCACGCCTCCCCGCGAGGTCAAGATCGGCGATGCCGCCGCCTTCGCCGGGACCACCCCGCGCGCCATTCGTCACTACCACCAGATCGGTCTGCTGCCGGAGCCCGAGCGAGGCGGAGACGGACGCCGCCGCTACGGCTACGACGACATGATCCGCCTGCTGTGGATCCGCAAGATGTCCGAGGCCGGCATCAGCCTGGACGACATGCGGGCCGCCTTCGACGATGCCCGGGACGTCGAGGACGTCCTGGGCCGGCTGGAGGAGACCCTGGCCGCCCAGGAGGCCGACATCAGGCGTCAGCGCGCGGCAGTCCGGCGCCTGCGGGCCGTGGGCAGCCCGCTGGGCCTGCTCTCCCCGCTGGTCACGGACCGGCTCGGTCACCTGCCTTCCGGTGCAGTGCGCCCCTCCGACCTGGACGCACTCCTGGTCACAGAACGGATCTTCGGGCCGCTGGGAGCCGCAGTTCAGGCCAGTGTGTTCATCACCCTGGCGACCCATCCCGGCCTACGCGCCGAGGCAGACCGCCTCGACGCGGCCGACGCCGCCCTCGATGACACCGTCGACCCCCACGACCCACGGGTCGAGGAACTCGCCGCGCAGCACTGCGCCCACCACAAGGCCCTGCTCCAGGCCATCGAAACGGCCGGACTGGACGTCGCGGAGGAAAAGCTCTTCGAGAACTACGACGCCGAGGCGAGTGGCGGCGAGGACGACTCCCGGATGAGTGCCTTCGAAGCGGTGACCAAGATGCCCTACGGCTTCTCCGCGGCCCGGACGCGGTGCATGGAAATCACGGCACGGCTCCTTTACGGGGACGTTTCCGCAGGCAGCTGATCGCTGGGGTGGCCGTGGGTGAGGCGTCCTGGGTCCTACCGGCCGGGAGCCCGGCCTTCTGCGCCGGGCCGGAACAACGTAGTTCTCCCCTGTCTGTGCGTTCCCGCCGTACCGCCGCTCTCGCGTTCACCGCCCTCGCGGCATGCGGGGCCACCCTCCTCACCGTCCCCGCCCGGGCGATGCCTGTACCCAGGTCAACATCGACGAGACGTGCGCCGTCCCCCAGCTCGGCATCACCAACTCCGATGCCTTGGCAGCGATTCCAGCGATTCCAGCGTGCCGAGCGGTGGGTGCCGGCGTTCGAGCAGGACTGGGCCAAGGCCCCTGCGCCTCAACCCGAGGCTGTCCGTCCTGGGCATCGTCTGCTTCTCGGGGAGGTCGAGCTCACCATCGCCCTGAGCCGGTAGAAGGCGGTGACCGGAGCCCTGGACTCCTCGGCAGGCAACGCGGCCCGGCCGGACGGGGCTGAGGACTACTCGTCGATGTTCAGGCGGGCGATGTCCGCGGCGTACGCGGCGGTGCGGACCGTCGAGGTACCCGACACGAACAGGCCGGCACCTCCGATGGCGAAGGGGAGGGAGAGCAGCAGGCCGGCGGTGATCGGGCCCCAGTCACGCGCGCCGTCGCAGGTGTCGCCCTCGTCCACGAGGTAGGACTCGCGGAGGTATCCGGTCTCGTGGAAGGCGCGTGACTTGCACTCGATGGCACCGCGGTGGCCGTCGACGCTGAAGGGGAATGCGAGCAAGTACCCCAGCCACAGCCAGATCAGTACGGCCACGGCCATCAGGCCGCGGCCCCAGCCCTGTTCGCGCAGGCCCCGCACCCGGAACTTCCTGTCGTACTCCTGGGCCGATGAGTTCATGGGGGTGACGTTCATACGGGTGAATCTCACCGCAATGGTCCTTGACCTCGTCTTGTCGACTTCGGGGTGACGCACCGGACCTCTTTTGCGCAGGAGCAAGGCGGCGCAGAGTGCCGCTGTCGCCGGACGTACGGCGCCGAGTGGACCGCGACGAGTGGCCGTTCCCACGCTCGGCCGGGGGCGGTATCCACGGTCGACGTTGCGGAGCCCGGCGTGGGCACGGGTGCGGGGTCTCCAGCTCAGGCCGGGCCCGGCCTGCCCGGCACGGCACTTCCGTGGGGAGGAAGTCGCGCCGAAGCGCCGATTTCGCCGACCGCGACATGTTGCCCGGCGGCCCGGGCCGGGCGTGCAGGAGGTGTTCGGGGATCATGCCTGTATGACTGGGTTTCACTGCGCCGTGTGCGGCGCCCGGCTTTCCGCTCCGGTGCGCGAGGTGGCCCCACCGGCGGAGGGTGAGGCGTGGACCCCGCTCGACTCTCCCGTGGATCCCTGCCCGCCCAGGATGGCGGCGGGGACCTTCGCCCGCGATCCGGAGCCGGGCCGGATCACCTGGGGCCCGCTGCCCAAGGGCTTCAAGCGGTTCCGGGCGGGGCACGGGCCCGGGGTGGACCCGGTGTTGTGCCCCGCCGACCTGGTGGGGACGGTGAAGGTGCCGGGCCGCTGGATCGGCTGCTGCGGGCCGGCCGGGGCCGACGGGCCGAACCTGGCCTGCGCGGGGTGCGGGGCCCGGGTCGGGCTGTGGATCGGTGACTGCTACACCTGGCTGGAGGTCGTACTCGACGGGCGCCTCGTTCGCCGTCCCCCCTCGTGGTGACCGGCGGTCACCCGGACTGCAGTGCGGCCAGCCGTTGTTCGAACGGCACCGTCCTGAGGCCGTTCGCGGGATCCGTCGAGGTGACCGCCCCGGTCGGGGAACGGGGTGCGATGGCGGCGGCGGTGTCGACGTCGGGGGCGGTGTCCTGGGCGGCGGGGCTCATCGGGCGCATGGGGCGCATGGAGCGGGCCAGTTCCGTGCCCGCACGGGTGATCCGCTGCGCCAGGCCCTGTCCGCCCCAGTCCTCGGAGGCCGCGTACACGGCGGTGGGCACGACCGGTGCGCGCAGGTGGGTGAAGAGCGGGCGCATCGCGTGTTCGGTGACCAGGCTGTGCCGGGCCGTGCCGCCGGTCGCGCCGACGAGGACCGGTGTGCCGGTGAGGGCGTCCTTGTCCATGAGGTCGAAGAACGACTTGAACAGGCCGCTGTAGGAGGCCGCGAAGACCGGTGTCACGGCGATCAGGCCGTCCGCGGCCGCCACCGCGTCGAGTGCGGCGGCCAGTCGGGCGGGCGGGAACCCGGTGACGAGGTGCTGGGCGATCTCCGTCGCCAGTTCCCGCAGTTCGACGGTCTCGGGGCGGGCGTCCAGGTGGCCGAGTGTCGCGGCCGTGAGCCGGTCGGCGAGCAGGCGGGTGGAGGAGGGCGAGCTCAGTCCTGCCGATACGACGACGAGTTTCATGCCTGCATCTCCTGCTGTGTGTTCTGCCCTGTGCTCTGCCGGGCCGCTGCCACGCGGGCCGGGTGGGTCGGGGCGTCCGGTACGCCGGCCGGGCGCAGGTTCGCGAACTCCTTGCGCAGGACGGGCACGACCTCCTCGCCGAGCAGGTCGAGCTGTTCCAGGACGGTCTTCAGGGGCAGGCCCGCGTGGTCCATGAGGAACAGCTGGCGCTGGTAGTCGCCGGCGTAGTCGCGGAAGGACAGGGTGCGTTCGATGACCTGCTGGGGCGAGCCGACGGTCAGCGGGGTCTGCGAGGTGAACTCCTCCAGGGACGGGCCGTGGCCGTAGACGGGTGCGTTGTCGAAGTAGGGGCGGAACTCGCGGACGGCGTCCTGGGAGTTCTTGCGCATGAACACCTGGCCGCCGAGTCCGACGATGGCCTGTTCGGGGGTGCCGTGCCCGTAGTGGGCGTAGCGCTGCCGGTAGAGGTTGACCATCTGCTCGGTGTGGGAGGCCGGCCAGAAGATGTTGTTGTGGAAGAAGCCGTCCCCGTAGTAGGCGGCCTGTTCGGCGATCTCCGGGGAGCGGATGGAGCCGTGCCAGACGAAGGGCGCGACGCCGTCGAGCGGGCGCGGGGTGGAGGTGAAGGACTGCAGCGGGGTGCGGAACTTGCCCTTCCAGGTGACGGTGTCCTCGTCCCACAGGCGGCGCAGCAGGGCGTAGTTCTCGATGGCGAGGTCGATGCCGTCGCGGATGTCCTTGCCGAACCAGGGGTAGACCGGTCCGGTGTTGCCGCGGCCCATCATCACGTCGACGCGGCCGTCGGCGACGTGCTGGAGCATGGCGAAGTCCTCGGCGATCTTCACCGGGTCGTTGGTGGTGATCAGCGTCGTCGAGGTGGACAGGATGAGGTGCTCGGTGCGCGCGGCGATGTAGCCGAGCATCGTGGTGGGTGAGGAGGGGACGAACGGCGGGTTGTGGTGCTCGCCGGTGGCGAAGACGTCGAGGCCGACCTCCTCGGCCTTCTGCGCGATGGCGAGCATCGCCTTGATGCGTTCGTGCTCGCCGGGCACGCGTCCGGTCGTCGGGTCGGCCGTGACGTCACCGACGGTGAAGATCCCGAACTGCATGGCTCTCCTGCCCTCCCAAGATTGTTGACTGTTCAACCATACTTAACGGGAGACGCGCCCGTGGTATTCCCGGCCGGGCGCGGGCAAGCGGACCGCCCCTGTCCCGCCCGGCGGACGGCCGGGCGGGACAGGGGCGGGGGTACCGGCGCAAGGTGCGCCCGGGGCAGGAGTGGCCGGGCAGGGGCGCCCGGGCAGGGGTGCGCGGGCCGGCGGGGGTCAGCCCTGGCAGAGGCCGCGGGTGTAGTCGTACGTCGCGGTGGCCCGGGAGTAGCGCCACAGCGGGTCCAGCAGGTCGCTCTTCAGCTGCCCGGCCGCGGCCGGGCTCTCGACGACGTACCCGAAGTCCTGGAGCCAGGACGGGTACAGGTTCTTGGAGCCGATGTAGAAGGCCGATCCGTCGACCGAGACCAGCTTGTGGTGCTGGGCGTAGGGCTTGCCGTCGGCCCAGGTGGGACGGTCGGAGGCGCGGAACGTGGCCAGCTGGAGGTTCTCGCACAGGGCGGTGCGCGCCCGGCCGCCGTCACCGGTCAGGGCCGTCACCCGGCCGCGCAGGGCGTCGCTCACCTCGGAGAGCGACTTGATCTGCGAGTAGCCGCCGCTGCCGATCGTGCCGCGGTTGGCCGGGTCGCTCACGACGATGCGGACCTTGACGCCGGAGACGAGCTTCGCGGCGAGGGCGTCGTAGAGGCGGACGTCGTAGCGGGGCAGCGGCGGGCAGGTGGCGTGGATGTCCTGCTGGGAGATCTCGATGTGCGAGGTCGCGCTGGAGACCAGGGCGCGCAGGGCGCTCTCCTCCGGGTTGACGGTGTCGTAGTCCCGGTCGGCGTTGGTCCGGTCCGCCACCCCGATGCCGCACTTGGTGTCGCCGGCGGTGGGCAGGACCGGGCGGAAGGAGGAGGCGGGGTCGCTCTGGCGGATGCCCACGCCCAGGCCGCCGACGGCGAGCGCGGGCACGTCCCCGCCGCCCGCCGGGGCGGCCGGCCGGGGCAGGGAGGACATGCAGTCCGCGCCGGGCGAGGCGGCGAACCAGACCGAGGCCCAGTTGCTCCTGTTGCGGCAGGTCCAGTCCCACAGCGTGTCCAGGTAGCGGCCGGCGGAGCCCGCGGCGGGGCCGGCCAGCGCGAGGTCGACGTCGCTCACCGGGTGCGAGGTCTCCAGGTAGTCGTCCTTCCAGCTGTTGATGCCGCCGGTGATCACCGAAGTGCCGTCCACGACGACCAGCTTGGAGTGGTTCCAGGAGAACGCGGTCTTGGAGGTGGTCATCGAGGCCACGTTGAGGGTGATGTTCCCCGCGGCGGCCGGCCCCAGCTTGGCGAGCAGCTCGTCGCGGTAGGACGACGGGATCACCGTGGAGTGGTAAATGGGCGCGGCGCCCACCATGACGCGGACCTTCAGCCGGTTGCCCTTCTGGGCGGATTCCTTCAGGCCCGCGACGATCGCGTCCTGGTAGCCGCCGTTGGGGAAGGGCGCGAGCGTGGATATGTCCACCGTTTCCCGGGCGGCGGCGATGTCCTGGCGCATCTTCTCCAGGAGGCGGTGCGATCCGGGCCGGTCGGTGCAGGCGGCGTCGCCCCAGCAGCCGGGGGTCTGGAGCAGCCAGTCGGCGCCCCCGGGGACGGAGGAGCCGAGCCGGTTGCCTGCGGTGCGCTCCCACACCGAGCCCTCCAGGCCCGGCGAGACCTGGCGCAGGGTCTGCTCGACCGAGTCCAGGTGCGGGGTGGGCGCGTCGGCGGCGGACGCGGGGGCGCCGGTGAGGAAGGAGAGGCCGAGTGCGAGGGCAGCGGTGGAGACGAGGGCCGTCGTACGGACGGTGCGTGCCAATGTGGTTCCTTGTGCTGGGGGGTGGCTCCGGCCGGGAGGGTGGTCAGCCGCACCCCGACCTTGATCAACTCGCAAGTTACCGTCACGTAGCGTCCTGTTCACCCTTCCCGGACGAGTTCCGGCCACCCCGGGCAGGACCGCCGGCCGCACGGGACCAGGAGCGCCGGCCGCACGGGACCAGGAGCGCTGGCCGCACAGGGCCAGGAGCGCTGGCCGCACAGGGCCAGGAGCGCCGGCCGCACAGGGCCAGGAGCGCCGGCCGGGGCGAACGCCGCCTGAAGCGGGCGGTGATGACTCCTGGGTCGGCATTGCGCACCCACGGATCGGCGCCCCCGGTGCTGCGCTGAGCGCCGTACGGGCCGATGCGGGCCGCCGGTTCGAACGAGGAGCCCGCGCCGCCTGCCCTCCGGGCTGACGCGTTGCCCGTCCGTCGGCCCTGTCCGGACGGTGTGCTGGCGCTGCTGTGCCGCCCATCGGCCGATGTCCATCCCGTGGACCGTCACGCCGGGTGCGATGTGGGGGAGTGCGTACGCGTCGGCGAGGAGTGTCCGTGCGGCGGCGGAACGACGTTGCCGCTCTGCCGGCCAGGCCGGATGCCCTGCGTCGCTCGGAGACCCGCCAGCCGAGGTGGTGCGGCGGAGGGAACGCCTCCGCTGCGGTCCGTCTCTTCCCGGGCGAAGACCGTCTTCCGGCGGTCCGACCGGCCGTTCGACAGGAGAACCACGGTGCCGCTCTCGTCCCGTCGCACCCGCACGGCCCGCACGCTCCGTCTTGCCGGTGCCCTCGCCGCTCTCGTGGTGCTGGTATCGGCCGGGATCGTGGTCGCTGTCCGGGAGGGCTCCGCAGCCGGGCTGATGCCTGAGCGCAGCTGGGGTCCCTGGACCGATGGGGGGATCGAGGGCTGGTCGACGCATGTACGGGTCAGCACCTGGGGTGACGCGGCCCAGGCCGACATCCACTTCGGCAAGGCCGAGGACATCTCCCTGCGGGCTTACGGGAAGACGGCCCGCGTGACCAGCATGATGCAGCCGACCGTCTTCACCCTCACCCCCGACGGCAGGCTCACCGCCCACCGCATGTCTGCGCCGTGAGCGGCGGGGTTGAGCCGGACGACCCTTGGCACTGGTAGGGGAGGTCCTGGCGGGGCGCGGTTCGACTGCTTGCCGCGTCGACCCGTCTCTCCTGGTGCGGCCTCCTCTCTCTGTGACACGCTGGATTCCCGGCCGGGCCCCGGCCCCGGCCTCGGCCGCTGGTCCGGTGTCCGTGACATGGATCCGGCAGGCGCTCCGGGAGATCCGGGCGGCAGCGGCCCGGTACAACAGGCGTGGTGTTGCCGGCGCGGCCGGCCTGAACCAGCGCGCCACTGGACTTCTCAGCAGGCAGGCGTGAAAGGAACAGGCAGCAGAGTGTCGAAGATCGGTGTTGTGGTCCTGACCATGGGTGACCGGCCGGCCGAACTGGGGTTCCTGCTGGCCTCCGTGGCCGCTCAGGAAGGTGATCCGGCAGCGGTCGTGGTCCTCGGCCAGGGCGTGAAGCTCCCCCTGCTCCCGGACGATGTGGTCGGCGTCGAGCTGCCGGAGAACCTGGGCATCCCCGGCGGCCGCAACGCCGGCGTGGACCGGCTGCGCGAGCTCGGCGGCGTGGACATCGTGGTGGTCCTCGACGACGACGGCCTGCTGCCCCGCACCGACACCTTCCGGCTGGTCCAGGAAGCCTTCGCCGCCAACCCGCGCCTGGGTATCGCGGGGTTCCGCATCGCGGACGAGACGGGCGCGAGCCAGCGCAGACACGTCCCCCGCCTGGGGGGCAAGAACCCGATGGTGTCCGGGCCGGTGACGACGTTCCTCGGCGGCGGCCACGCGATCCGCATGACCGTCATCGACCAGGTCGGCGACTTCCCCACCCCGTTCTTCTACGCCCACGAGGAGACCGACTTCGCCTGGCGGGCCCTGGACGCCGGCTGGGAGATCGACTACCGGGCGGACATGGTGCTGCAACACCCCCGCACCCCCGCCTCCCGGCACAAGGTGTACTACCGCAACACCGCCCGGAACCGGGTCTGGCTGGCCCGACGCCACCTGCCCGCCGCCCTGATCCCGGTCTACCTCGCCGCCTGGGCCGCGTACACACTGGCGCAGCGGCCACCGCTGTCCGGCCTCACCGCCTGGTGGACCGGCTTCTTCGAAGGCCTACGGGTGCCGTGCCCGCCGAGGCAGCCCATGCGGTGGCGGACCGTATGGCAGATGACCCGACTGGGCCGCCCGCCGGTGATCTGACACCCCGAAGGCCATGACGCACGTCGCACAGTCATGAGCGTCCCCGCGCCAGCAGCTGCTGTGCCGCCGGGCGAGGACGTTCATGCACCTGTTGTCGGTTCGATCCTCCATCGCCCACGGAGGTCTGCCCGTCCAGGCCGGCACGGCGATGCGCCCCGGTCCGGGGCGGCGGCCGCTGAGGCGCCCTCAACTCGCAAACACCGGCTCGCGAACAGCAGGAGGAGCCCCCGCCCGCCCCCGACAGTGATCGGCATTCGGAGAAAGGGAGCCCCCGCAGAAGGCCCCGGCCTCCACCTGCGCATCAGTGGACCTGCGGCGGTGACCCCTGCAGGGCGACGACTTCCTGCTCGCCGTCGTCGGCGAACTGCGGTGGGGTCGGTGTGTGGTGCGAAGCTCAAGACGGCGTCACCAGCATGCGTACGAGTGCAGGTTCGCCCTTGAGGGAGGAAAGGGCCTTGCCGAGTATGGCCCCCACAGCCTGAGCTCCGACACTCGGAGGCGGCGGCCGTCGGGGCCGGCCGGGCGAGGGAACATCACGGGCGGCGTCTCCTGCGCGACCGTTGTCATCGTGGCGTTCGGGGACGGCACGGGGGGCAGGACCCCAGAGCACTGTGATGGGTACCAGGACGGGCAGTCTGAGTACGTGCGCCCATGCACACGGCGCGCCCCGGGTGCTGCAATGGGCCCATGAACGCGACTTCTTCCCCGAGGCCTCCGACCGCGCGGCTCCTGGCACCGACGTGGTGGCTGGTCCCCGCCCTGTTCACCGTGGCGGCGACACTGGGCGGTGTGTGGGGATACCGCTCGTCCCCGATCCTTCACGGCTCGGCGTGGCTGGCCCTGCCGTACGTCGTTCCGACGGCGCTGGTGGCAGCCTCCTGGTGGCCGCCGACGCGCCCGGGCGCAAAGGCCCGCGGCCTGGTCCTCGGCGGGGTCGGCGCCCTCGCGGCCCTGGCATACGCGCACGTGGCGACCTTCGTGCTGTACGCGGTGGCCTTGGTGCTATGGGGCTTTCAGGGTGGTGGCTGAGGAAGGGAGCAATCCCCAGCACAGGTGAGAACGGCAAGGAACGGGGGTAACGGAATTGGAGTATTTGGTAGTTGCGGGGGTCGGTCTCGCCTGGGGGCTCTTCCAGGCCTGGCGCGGCGGCGCATTCGGCGGCAGGTCGTCACAGCCAAGGCGGCGTTCCCGATCGTCGAAAAGCGACGGCGTCAGCTTCTCCTGCGGGGACGGTGCGTCCTGCGGTGGGGGCTCCTCCTGCGGTGGCGGAGGAGGCGACTGATCCCACGACGCCGGAGGGTTCGCGTTGCTCACCCTCCGATGGGAAACCGCCGCTCCGGACGGTCCCCGCACGGCCCTTTCAACGGCAGGCCCAGGGCCGCCTGCGGCCCCTTCAGCGCGCCGGGTGGGTGAGCGCCTCGAGAAGGTCGTTTCCGGCATACCGTCCTCTGACCGCCGGTCGGCCTGTCGCAAGGCGCAGCCTGGACGACCTCCACCACCTCAACAGGAAACGGGAACCAACCCGGGGGTGGTGGCACCGGCGATCGAGTTGCCTGCCTCTCGGCGTGCTGCCTCGTTGTCGCCTCGCGCTCTCCGGGACGGTCTCCGGCCTTCGTCGCGTGCCGCGTCGTCACCGTTTCGGCGCGCGAAACGGTGACGGGGTGTCCACCCGGCAGTCGGGTGGACACCCCATCACAGCTGAACGCAGAGGTCAGGCGGGCCGGCCGCCGAGTGCAAAACCGGCAGCGGCCAGGATCAGAACCAGCAGAAGAACAAGGGTCACCGTCTTCTTGGCCACGCGGGCCGAGCCTGGTCGCGCAGTCGGAGATCAGCTGCCTGGGCTCCTGCTTCTTGGGCTCACGGAGTCCCATCTCGGCAGCCACGAGTCAATCTTGCATCCGTAGTAAAAATAGGCTTGACGGTTCCGGTGAGCGGGGTTAAATTTACGTTCGTCGTAAAATTCGTCCGGGTGAATGGATCTGCACTTGCGCAAACTCACCTACTTCGTCGGAGCCACCATCGACGGCTTCATCGCCGCCCCTGACGGCGGCTTCGACTTCTTCATGGCGTACTCCACCGAGGACTACGTCCTGCACATGACCGCCGAGTACGCGGACACCGTCCCGACCCCGGCCCGTGCCGCCGCCGGCATCGCGGACGCGCCCAACTCCCGCTTCGACACCGTGCTGATGGGCCGAGGCACGTACGCCACGGGCCTGTCCGTCGGTCTCACCAGCCCGTACGCCCACCTGCGGCAGATCGTGCTCTCGCGCTCGCTCACCACCAGCCCGGACCCGGCCGTCGAGGTCGCTGCAGAGGACCCGGTCGCCCTGGTCCGCAAGCTCAAGCAGGAGGACGGGCTCGGGATCTGGCTCTGCGGCGGCGGTGACCTGGCGGGCCGGCTGCTCCCGGAGATCGACGAGCTGATCGTCAAGCAGTACCCGGTCGTGGCAGGCACCGGCATCCCGCTCTTCCGCGCCGACTTCTCCCCGCGCACCTTCCGGCTCACGGACAGCCGCGTGTTCGAGGGCGGCAACCTCGTCCTCACCTACGCGAAGGCCTTGGACCGGATCAGGCCGGAGCAGCCGGAGCAGCAGCCTCGCGTGTGATTCACCGCCAGACCCCGCCGCGACCGTACCTGCCAGGAGACGCGTTGAACGTCACCACCGCCTCCCTCTCCCTCAACTTCGCCGACGTGGACGCCTCCCGCGACTTCGTCTATCGGATGCAACCTTGGGGCGGGTGCGATGTCGGCGATGTGCCAGGTGGAGCCCTGATGTGTATCGATCCTCGGCAGTACGATGATTCCGGCGCGCGGACGTAGCCTCGGGGTGTGCTCCAACTCGTCCTCGCCGTATCCGTGTTCATCGTGGCCGTCGCCGTGTACGCGGGCATCGGCCTGCGGTGGTGCTGGCGGGCCCGGCGGCGGCGCGGCATCCTCGGGCGTGTCGCCGCCCTGGAGCTGGATCCGTACCACGTCGCCGCGAGGAAGTACCGGGAGACCGAGGCGGCGGCCGCCGAACTGCTCCTCGGCGGGTACCTCGACATCGACGGGGAGGGCGCGGCGCACCTGACCGGGGCAGGGCGCGACATCGGCCGGCCCCCCGCGCGGCCGCTGCCCGCCGCCCTGCTGGGGGCCGTACGCAGGCACGACCCGGAGCCGGTCTCGGTCGGCTGGATCGACCGGTCCGATGTGGAGTACCGGGAGCGGTGCATCGCCTACCGGCGCGAGCGGGACGCCCTGCTGCCCGTGATCGGGCGCATTCCGCGGACCCCGGTGGGCGAGCGGCGGCTGTCGGCCTGCTGCGGCTGCGTGGGCGTCGTCCTGCTGGTGAGCTTCTGGATCCTGGCGGCCGAGCTGCTGGTGCTCGGGCGCCCGGAAGGCCTCCGGGAATGGGCCTGCGCCGCAGCGGCCGCCGCGGGCCTGACGGCTCTCTGGTTCGTCGGCCGTGCCAACCGCGCTGTCGGCGCCCGCACGGCCTGCGAGGACCCGCTGGGGGACCGGATCCGCGCCGAGACGCATCCGGCCCTCACGGCACTGGACGAGCGGCAGCGGTCGTACGTCCTCACGAGCGCCGCCGACGACGGCAGGTGGACCGGTGTCGACGTGTCCACCCCCGAGGACGGCGACGAGTACGAGTGCTGGTCGGCCGACGACTGGGCGGACGACGACGGGTGGGCGGACGCGTACCACTACCGGGCCGCCGACCACGAGGACGACGAGCCCGGCGGCGCCCCGCCCCGCTAGACCGTGCAGCGAAAGTGGATCTTCAGCTGTCAGTGGCGGCCGGCGATTGTCGATTCCGCCCTGCCGTGGCTTGAGCGATGATCCTTGCAGGCTTGGTGAGAGGAGGTGGTCATGACCGATCGAAGGCCGAGGCTGGTGCTCCTGTGCGGTCTGCCGGGTGCCGGTAAGACCACGGTGGCCAAGAGGCTGGTGCGAGAGCTGTCCGCCGTGCGTCTGTGCCCGGACGAGTGGCTTGCCCTGCTGGGCCTCGATCTCTTCGACAGCGAGGCTCGGGAGCGCGTGGAGCGGTGTCTCTGGCAGCACGCCCAAGCGCTGTTGACCTCAGGTGCTGTTGTGATCTTGGAGAACGGCTTCTGGGAGCGGACGGAGCGTGACGAGAAACGGCTCGCGGCCCGTGCGTCGGGCGCGGCCGTCGAACTGCGATACCTCCGAGTGCCGGTCGAAGAGCTGGAGCGGCGTATCGCTCTGCGGAACCATGAGCCGGGCTCGGTCGTGCTGACGGCCGAACTCTTGAGGAGCTGCCGGGACCAGTTCGAGCCACCGACGCAGGCCGAGCTCGACTTGTTCGATCCGCCCATGCCCTAGGTCCTGGCGTGCTGGGTCGCAGCCATTCATCGATGGCTGCGACCCGCACCGTTGCTTCGTCGCGGCGGCGAGTGTGTCGTACCGGGTGTCGGTGGTGAACCAGCCGCGCGAACGTCTAGGTCGTCTCTTTCGGATCTTGTCGGTCGGGCCCGCGTTGTCCGGTGCCGTGCATCGCAAGGCGGAGGAGTGCCGTTGTACTGGACGTACTGCGGTGCTCCGACAACGCGGCGAGGTGCGGTGCCGGGCGCCGCGGGCCTGGGGGCACCTCCCAGCGGTAGCTGGGGGAGCAAGATCCGAAAGAGACGACCTAGACGCCCCGGCGCACCCGTGCCGCGCGGCGGGCCTCGGCCTGCTGGCGGGCCTCGATCGTCTTGCGCGACTCCTTGCCCCGGCCCGGGCGGGTGCCCATGCCGCGGAACGCGAGCTCCGATCCCGAGGGCTTGCCCTTGGCGTCGGTCGGCGCGGAGCCCGCCAGCGGGACCCCGGAGGGCGCCTTCGCACCGGTGATGCGGCTCAGGGCGGCCTCGCCGGAGCGCACCTGAGTGATCGTCGGCCGGATCCGGGCGTCGGAGAGCAGGCGGACCATGTCCCGGCGCTGGTTCGGGGTGACGAGGGTGACGACCTTGCCGGACTCGCCGGCCCGGGCGGTGCGGCCGCCCCGGTGCAGGTAGTCCTTGTGGTCGGCGGGCGGGTCCACGTTGACCACGAGGTCGAGGTCGTCGATGTGGATGCCGCGCGCCGCGACGTTCGTGGCGACCAGGACGGTGACCGCGCCGCTCTTGAACTGTGCCAGGGTCCGGGTGCGCTGCGGCTGCGACTTCCCGCTGTGCAGACCCTCCGCCCGTACGCCCATGGCCCGCAGATGCTTCACGAACTGGTCGACCCCGTGCTTGGTGTCGAGGAACATCAGCACCCGGTTGTCGCGGGCCGCGATCTCGGTCGCCGCCGAGATCTTGTCGGCCGCGTGGATGTGCAGCACGTGGTGGTCCATCGTGGTCACCGCGCCCGCCTGCGGGTCGACCGAGTGCGAGACCGGGTCCTTCAGGTACTTCCGGACCAGCTGGTCCACATTGCGGTCCAGGGTCGCCGAGAACAGCATCCGCTGCCCCGCGTGGTGCACCTGGTCGAGGATCTCGGTGACCTGCGGCATGAAGCCCATGTCGCACATCTGGTCGGCCTCGTCGAGCACGGTGATCCGCACGCGCTCCAGGTGCACGTCCCGCCGCCCCACCAGGTCGCTGAGCCGCCCGGGGGTGGCCACCACGACCTCGGCGCCGGTGCGCAGCGAGCTCACCTGGCGGCCGATGGACAGCCCGCCCACGACGGTGGCCATCCGCAGCTTCAGCGCGGCCGCGTACGGCTCCAGCGCCTCGGTCACCTGCTGCGCCAGCTCGCGCGTCGGTACGAGGACCAGCGCGAGCGGGCGCTTCGGGTCCGCCTGCTGTCCCGCGGTTCGGGCCAGCAGCGCCAGGCCGAAGGCGAGGGTCTTGCCGGAGCCGGTCCGGCCGCGGCCGAGGACGTCCCGGCCGGCGAGCGCGTTGGGCAGCGTCGCGGCCTGGATGGGGAAGGGTTCCGTCACGGCCAGCGAGGCCATGGTCTCCACCAGCTCAAGGGGCAGGTCGAGCTCCGCGAAGGACTTCACCGGCGCGAGCGCCGGCTCCTTCGGCGCGTGCATCGTGAACTCACCCTGCGGGCCGAGGGTCCGGGGGGCCTTGGCGGGGGTCCGCGTACCGCCCTTGGCACCGCCCTTCACACCGAAGCGCCCATGAGCTGACGGGTTCCTCATGCAGAACCTTTCGAAGCAGAAAGAAAGAAGATGGTCAACCGCCCATGGTAACAGCGGTGGCCGGCCCGTCTCTTCCGGATCTTGGCCTAAGCCCCGGGCGCAGTCCCCCCGGCGGTCAGTTCCCCGGACCGTACCTGCGCGCAGTGCGCGCGGATCTCGACCGCCGCGCGGCCGAACCAGTCGGCGATCACGGCGATCTCGTCGGGGGTGTAGTCGGCGAAGACGGTGGCCAGGCGGTCGTACATCGGCTGGTACACGGCGATGACCCGCGCGGCGGCCGCGGGGTCGGCGACCACCCGTACCCGGCGCCGGTCGGCCGGGTCGGGTACGCGGCGCGCGTATCCGGCGCGTTCGAGGCGGTTGAGCACCCCGGTGACGGCGCCGGTGGTGAGGTCCAGCAGCCCGGCGAGTTCACCCGCGGCGAGCGGGGTCTCCCCGGCGCCCAGGATGTGGCCCAGGCAGGTCAGATCGGTGACGTTGAGCCCGAGCAGCTGTGCCACCTCCTGCTGGCCGACGATGCCCAGCGCGACGTACTCGTCCATGCGCGAAATGGCCTCACCGGCCGTGGCCGGGGGACGGGTCTTGCCCTGCACCCAAATACTCCTTAGGATCTAAGTTACTTAGCAACTGAGATGCTTACCTTGCGAAATAAGTGTCCAGCCTCCGAGCCTACTGCTGCCCGTCCTACCAGGGAGAACCGAGAACCATGAGCGCGCACGGCCACGTAGACCTCGGCCACACGGTGGCCGGCTGGACCGGAACCACCCTGGCCCTGCTGGGCTTCGCCGGAGCGGGCGTGTCGGTGTGCGCGGCCTGGGCCCCGGGGATCTGGATCGGCCTCGCCGTCGTCGCCGTGGCCGGAGCCGTCACCTGGGTGCTGCATCTCGCCGGGTGGGGGAAGCCGAGCGGGCCCCG
Organism: Streptomyces sp. NBC_01232; assembly: GCF_035989885.1. Taxonomy (GTDB): domain Bacteria; phylum Actinomycetota; class Actinomycetes; order Streptomycetales; family Streptomycetaceae; genus Streptomyces. The sequence continues at coordinate 878,479 of NZ_CP108518.1, read as the reverse complement.
GCCGGAGGCCGACTGGGACTGGCGCACCCGGGACAGCGCCGCCCGTACCGGGCACGCCGACTGCCTGGGCTGCCGCGTCGGCGGAACACGGCGGACCCTCGCCGCGGCGCCCGGGCAGGTGGCACCCCGGCCCGCCGAGCCGCTACCCGCGGCGGACGGCGGCGCGTGAGGCGTGTGAGGCGTCTTCCGGAGGCCTCCGGAAGGGATCGCTCCCTCTTTTCACGGACGGGGCGGTCGGAAGTTCGAATGCGCGCCGCGCCCCGGTTGGCCGCGTTCAGCGTGTGCTCCGGAGGACCGTTGGGCAGGATCGAGACGGCCGCGTGTGCGGCCCGCAGTGGAACGTTGTGAAGGATCAGCCAGATGGCAACAGGCATCGTGAAGTGGTTCAACTCGGAGAAGGGCTTCGGCTTCATCCAGCAGGACGACGGCGGCCCCGACGTGTTCGTGCACTTCTCCGCGATCGAGACCACCGGGTTCAAGTCGCTGGAGGAGAACGCGCGCGTCGAGTACTCCGTCTCCCAGGGCCCCAAGGGTCCGCAGGCTGAGCGGGTGGTTCCCCTCGGCTAGTCCACTTCACGGGGCGTGCCCGTGAAACGAAGCCCCGCCGGTCCGCCCGGCGGGGCTTCGTGCGTCCTGCGCCTCCCCGGCGCGGCCGAGGGGGGCGGGGGCGGCCGGCCGGGACGTCAAGTCCCGAGATGCCGCGGCATGACACGGTGCGTCCGTTCGGGCCCCATGGAAGGGAGGAGTCCACGCACGACAAGTGGCGCCTCCGCATCGTCCGTGACAGCCCCGACGGGGCTCCTGTGCAAGGAGCGCACCCATGGCCCGCATTCGCATCCGCACCCGGACCCCGCGCCTCGTTCTGCTCTCGGCCGCGATCGCCCTGATGGCCGGAGGGCTCTCGCTCTCCTCCGGCGCGTTCGCCGCAGGGGCGATGCCGGGGCCCGGTGACGTCACCCCGCTGGTGGAGTCCGACGACAGCGGGGGCTGGGTCCTCGACGACCTCCCGGACATCCCCCGATGGGAGGTCACGCGGGTGTTCGAGGCCAGCTACGAGACCTGAGCCGCCTGTGCCTCCGGTCCGCGGCCGGGCCCGATGGCCCGGTGGAGGGCGAGAAGCAGCGCCCACAGATGGTCCGCGAGCGCCTCCGGTTCCGCCGCGACGTCCTCGTGCAGCCAGTCCGCGAGGACGCCGGTGAAGGCGGCCGCGACCGCCGACGCGACGAGGTCCGGGTACGGGGCGCCCACCGCCGCCCGCTCCGCGCGGGCCCGGGCCCGCAGCTCCCGGTGCAGGCGGTCGCCGAGCGGGCCCCCACCGCCCGGGAGCAGCAGGGTCCGGTACAGCGGCGCCCGGCCGGCCGCATCCGCGAGGAACCCGGCCAGCGCGGAGGGAGGCCGTGCGGGCGCAAGCGCCGCCGGGCCGGTCTGCCAGGCGTGCAGGGCGTCGACCGCCGCGTGCACCACGTCCGCGCACGCGTCCACGGCGAGCGCGGTGAGGTCCTCGTAGTGCAGGTAGAAGGTGGCGCGGCCGATGCCGGCCCGGCGGACCACCGCCGAGACGCTGACCTCGGCGAGAGGCCGGTCGGCGCACTCCGCCAGCAGGCTCTCGCGCAGCCGCCCCTTCGTACGCGCAGTGCGCGGGTCCTGCGCACGCGGGTCCTGCGGGCTCACGCGGCCAGCAGCGCCGCGCCGAGGGCCAGGGCGCCGGGCAGGGCCTGGGCGACGAGGATCCGGCGGTTGGCGGTCGCGGCCCCGTACACCCCGGCGATGATCACGCAGACGAGGAAGAAGATCTGTGTGGCGAGCGAGTCGATGACGAGCGACCAGACCAGGCCGGCGGCGAGGAAGCCGTTGTAGAGGCCCTGGTTGGCGGCCAGCGGCGCGGTCAGGCGGGCGGTGTCCGCGTCGAAGCCGGACAGTGCGCGGCCCGGGGGCCGCTGCCACAGGAACATCTCCAGGACCATGAAGTACGCGTGCAGCGCGGCCACCAGGCCGGTCAGGGTCTGAGCGACCGTGTGCATGGCCGCCTCCACTTCTCGAAGTCTTTGTTACGGGTCGGTATTTCCTGGACAACTGTACAGGAAATCCGACTGTCGGACCCCGCGGCTACGCTGGCCCGATGACCGAGCAGTCACCCCGGCCCAAGCCCGCCGGACTCCTCTACGAGGACTTCGGCACCGGGCGCCACCGTGAGAGCTCCCTCGTCCGGCACGCACTCGGCAGTGCGCACGAGGAGGAACTCGTCGCGGGCCTCGCGGGCGGAATCGGCTTCATGTACTTCGTCTTCGAGTACGCCGGACACCCGCCCCTGCTGACGATCGTCGCGCAGGCCCATCCCGACCCCTGGGTCGAATCCGCCCTCGACCGGCTCCGCGTCCCCTACGAGGTCACCCACAGCTCCCGGCCCCGCTGGGACCGGGTGCACGCCGCCCTCGACGCGGGACGGCCGGTGTTCTGCAACGTCGACCGGTCCCGGCTCCCGTGGCACGGCGGAGTCCCGGACGAGATGGCCGGAGCCGATCCGTACACCGTGGTGCTCGCCGGGTACGACGGCGACGTCCTCCACGTCGAGGACGGGGCTCCCGACCCGTACGGGATCGACATGCTGGAGTTCGGCGCCGCCTGGTCCGGGTACCGCAAGGGCCGCCACCGGATGGTCGTGCCCACCGGCCCCGCCGAGGGGGAGCCCGATGTCGACGGGGCCGTGGCCGCCACGGCTGCCCGCCTCACCGGACCGGTGCTGGGCAACAGGTTCGACGTCAACTTCGGCTTCTCGGGCATGGAGAAGCTCGCCGCCCAGCTGCGCGACGTCCGCACCAGGACCGGATGGGAGCGACGCTTCGGGGCGCCGGAGGCCTTCCTCGCCGGGACCCGGAGGCTGTACGCGTGCCTGGAGGAGGAATGGACGGCCCCCGGCGCCACCCGCCCGCTCTACGCGGACTTCCTCGACCTCGTGGGACGGTCCGAGGCGGCCGCCCTGTTCCGGGAATCGGCCGTCCACTGGTCACGCCTCGCGACCCTCGCACGCGGAGCCGGCCCGGACGCGGACGCCGCGGGACGGCGCGCCCTCTTCGACGAGTTCGCCGGCCTGGTCGACGGCTGCCTCGCCCTGGAACGCCGGGCCGCCGCCGCCCTGCTCTGAACCTCAGAGATGGGCGTCCAGGAACGCCCGGAACTCCTCGCGCGTCATCGGCCCCGCCTGGCTCGCGACCGCCTCGCCGTCCTTGATGAGCACGGCGGTCGGCGCGCCCGTCACCCCGTAACGCCTGGTCGGCTCGGGGCAGCGGGTCATGTCGGTGCGGACCGCGGTGAACCGCGTCCCGTACTCCTCGCTCAGATCGCCGACGACGGCGTCCATCGCGCGGCACGCCTCGACGGCCTTGGGCCACGTGCCGCAGAAGTACGCGAGAACGGGCCCCGGCGTCATCGAGAGGATGAAGTCGAACTCATGGTTCTCCAGTGGCTGGTGCACCCGACGTGCCATGCGTGTCGCTCCTCGCTCCTGCGCCTCCCCCCGATCGGGGAGGCGGCCCCCATCATCGCCGCCGCACGACCCGGCGGCCGCCGGGCCCGTTGTCAGTGGCGGCTGTGAAGCTGGGCGGTATGGACGACAGGATGCTCCGGCGCCGGGTCTACGGCGCCGACCATGAGGACCCCGACCCCGGACCGCGCCCCGGCCGCAGTTACGGCGAGCTGGTCGGCGGGCCGCTGGACGGACTCCTCCTGGACATCACAGGCTGGAGCGCGCCCCAGCTCGCCGAGGAGGCCAGACTCCCCACCGAGATAGGGCGCTACGGAGCGGGTGGCCGTGCCCACTACCGCCGCCGTACGGGAGACCCCGGCCGCTGGGACTGGGCCGGTGACAGCCGCTGACGGCTCGGGCGGGCATGGGGCGGGCCGGGGCGGTGCAGCACGCGGCCCGGAGGCCGGCTCAGCGGGCTCCGGCGCCCCGGCTCACCTTGCGGGCCCAGAGCACGAGCGGTACCTGGAGCGGCAGCCGGCCGAGCGCCACGGCCCGGACGGCGGGGGAGCGGCGGCGTGCGTCGGCCGCCATCTTCACGTTCGCAGGGAACACCCCGACGAAGAACGCCGCCGTGGCCAGCGCGGCCACCCGGCGGGTGCGCGGATGGGCGACGCCGACGGCGAGGGCGAGTTCGGCCGCTCCGCTGGCGTACGTCCACTGCCGCGGCGTGCCCGGCAGCGAACGGGGCACGATCGCGTCGAACTGCCTGGGTGCGACCGCGTGGGCGACCGCGGCTCCGGCCAGCAGACCGGCCAGCATGAGGGGGGAGGAGACGCGTGGCATCGGGGGTCCTCTCGAAGGTGCCTGGGCCCGCGATCCTACTCACGAGTAGCCACTCGTGGTCGAGCTCCCGTGAAGTCGGGCCGCACCATCTCAGCGTGGCGCGGATCCGCACCGGGTGGCCGCCCCGGAAGATTCTTCGAAGAATTTCCCGGAGGCTGTCGATCCGGGCGTCTCCCGTTCGACGCAGGGGTGAGAGGCGGGGAACGACCCCGCCCTCCCGACCGAGGAGTCACCATGCCGCGCTTTCTGACGATGATCCGCATCAACGAGCGGGAGCTCCCCACCGACACCACCTTCCCGCCCGAGTTCGAGCAGCGGATGGGCGCCCTCATGGAGGAGATCACCAAGGCCGGGGTCATGCTCGACACCGCCGGGCTGCTCCCCACCTCCGAGGCGACCCGCCTGAGCTGGTCCGGCGGGAAGATCAGCTACACCGACGGTCCGTTCACCGAGACCAAGGAGGTCGTCGGCGGCTACTCCCTCACCCAGTGCAAGGACAAGGCCGAGGCCATGGAGTGGACCCGGCGGTTCCTCGAGATCCACCCGGCGGAGTGGAACGTGAGCGCCGAGGTCCGGGAGATCCAGGAGATGTGACCCCGCGGACGTGACCCCGCACATGTGAGACCGCACATGTGAGACCGCGGATGCGGCGACGGCGCGCCCGCGCCGTGTTTGCCCTGCCTCGTCACGGCTGCTCTGATGGGTGGCCGTGACGGCAGTGAGCGCGGCCCAGGCGGTCGAAGCGGTGTTCAGGATCGAGTCCGCGCGAATCATCGCCGGTGTCGCCCGCATCGTGCGGGACGTCGGCATCGCCGAGGAGATCGCCCAGGACGCCCTCGTCGCGGCGCTGGAGCAGTGGCCGCAGACGGGCGTCCCGGACCGGCCGGGCGCCTGGCTCACGGCCACCGCCAAACACCGCGCGATCGACCTCGTCCGCCGCAAGGAGACGTACGCCCGCAAGCTCGCGGAGGTCGGCCGGACCCTGGAGGAGGTGCCACCGCCTCCCGAACCGGCCGACCCCGAGGACATCGACGACGACCTGCTGCGCCTGATCTTCACCTCCTGCCACCCCGTCCTCGCCACCGAGGCGAGGATCGCGCTCACCCTGCGCCTGATGGGAGGGCTGACCACCCCGGAGATCGCCCGAGCCTTCCTCACCTCCGAGGCCACCGTCGCCCAGCGCATCGTCCGGGCGAAGCGGGCCCTGGCCAAGGCCGGGGTGCCCTTCGAGGTCCCGTACGGCGCCGACCGCGAGGGGCGGCTCTCCTCGGTCCTGGAGGTCATCTACCTCGTCTTCAACGAGGGGTACTCGGCCACCGCCGGGGACGACCTCGTCCGCCCCGCCCTGTGCGAGGACGCCCTGCGCCTGGCCCGCGTACTGGCCGCCCTGATGCCCAAGGAGCCCGAGGTGCACGGCCTGACCGCGCTGCTGGAGTTCCAGGCCTCCCGGATCGCCGCCCGCACCGGCCCCGACGGGGAACCGGTGCTGCTCGCCGACCAGAACCGGGCCAGATGGAACCGCATGCTCATCCACCGCGGAGCCCGGGCGCTGGGCCGGGCCGGGAGCGGCCCGTACTCCGTCCAGGCCGCCATCGCCGGCTGCCACGCGGCGGCGGTCCGTTACGAGGAAACGGACTGGCCGAGGATCGCCGCACTGTACGGGCGGCTCGTCCGGCTGGTCCCGTCCCCGGTGGTGGAGCTGAACCGGGCGGTCGCGGTCTCGATGGCCGAGGGGCCGGAGGCGGCTCTGCCGCTCGTCGACGCCCTGGCGCAAGAACCGGCCCTGAGCGCCTACCACTTGCTGCCGAGCGTACGGGGCGACCTGCTGGAGCGGCTGGGCCGGACGGCAGAGGCCCGCGCGGAGTTCGAGCGGGCGGCCTCGCTCACGCGCAACGAACAGGAACGGACCCTGCTGCTGGGCCGCGCGGCCCGCCTCTGATCCCGTGGGGAGTGCGGCGGGAGGCCGGGGAGCCCGTTCAGGCCCCTCCTTGGACCCGTCCTGAGTTTCCTCTTGCCCTGCATGTTTACGCCATATACTTTGTGTATGAAGTAAACATCCACGCCAGTCGGAGAGGAAGGCCCCGATGTCCCCTGCGCCCCGCCGCCCGGGCGGCGGATCCGCCGCCCCGCCCGATCTCGCCACCGTCGCCGACCTGCTCTGGCGCGTGGGCGCCGAGCGGACGGCCGACGGCCGCCCGCGCCTCACGCCGCGCCGGATCGTCGACGCGGCCGTCGCCGTCGTCGACGCCGACGGGCTGGACGCACTGTCGATGCAGCGTGTGGCCACCGAGCTGGGCTGCACGGCGATGGCCCTCTACCGCCACGTGCCCGGCCGCGAACACCTGCTCGCGGCGATGGCCGACGCCGCCGCCGGCCGCCCGCCCGCGGCCACCGGGGAGGGGTGGCGCGCCGAGGTCGAGGCCTGGGTCGACGCGCTCTGGTCCACGTACGGACGCCACCCGTGGATGGTGCGGATCCCGACGGCGAGCGCCCCGGTCGGACCGAACGAACTCGCTTGGTTCGAAGCGCTGCTGAGCCCCCTGGCCCGCTCGGGCGCCGGCCGCGGCGAACTGATCCCGCTCGCCACCTTCATCTCCGGCGCCGTGCGCGACCTGGCACGGATCGCCACCGAACTCGATCCGGCCGGCGCCGCCTCGTACGGACGGATCCTCGCCGAGCGCCTCGACCCCGGGAACTTCCCCACGCTCTGCGCACTCGCGGGCGAGCCGGGCCTGGGGGAGGACGAGGACGGTGCGGTCGAACCGATCGTCGCCTGCGGCATCGCGCGGCTGCTCGACGGCATCGAGAGCTCCTCACCCGCCAAGGAAGGAAACGGATGAACGAGAACCACGTCTTACGGCTCGTGGGTCTGTGCGGCATATCGGCGGGCGCCCTCGCCGCCGTCGCCGTACCGCTGTACTTCGTCCACCCGGGACCGCCGCCCGCCGGCAACGTCCTGGCCCGGATCCTCCTCAACCTCCTCACCTGCGCCGCCCTGTTGGGCTTCCTCGCAGGCCTGCGCCACGTCATCCGCGGCGCGGGCCCCGCCTTCGACTGGCTCGCCACCGTGGTCTTCGGCGCCGGGCTGGCCTACGTGACCGTCACCCTGGTCGCCGCGTCCGTCGAGGCGGGCATCGTCCTTGAGAACCCCGGCGGGGGCCTCGACCCGACCGTGGACGGCCCGCTCGCCCACGCCAACATGCTGCTGCACGGATCGGCCGCCCGGCTGCTGACGGCGGTCCTGCTGGCCGCCGCCGGGTACGCGATCCTGCGCGCCGGGATCCTGCCGCGCTGGACCGGGTACACGGCCCACGCCATCGCGGCCGTCAACCTCGCCTTCGTGCCCTCCCTGTTCTTCGGGACGGACGCCGCCCGCTTCTACAGCGCCGTGGGCTGGGGCAACACGGCGATGACCGCCGCCCTGTTCGTCTACTGGGCCTGCGCCGTCGGGATCGCCCTGCTGCGGCGCACCCCGCGAGCCGGTCTGCGGGCGGCCTCCCGCCCGGCCTGACCGGCCCGGTCGCGGGGCGGCGGCTCAGCCGCGCCGGGCGAACGCGGCCACGTCCAGCGGGGTCCGCACGGGCCGCCGCGGCGCGGTCAGCGCGATGGGCCGGCGGAAGCCGCCCGAGCGCGCGATCCCCTGGACGGTCAGGCGCAGCGCCTCCTGGAATTCGCCCATGGTCCGGCGGGCCGCCGGGGTGTCGACGTAGAGCGAGTTCATGTGCATTCCCTCCGCGTCCCGCTGGAACCAGGAACAGGCCCCGTTGGCGCGCGCCGACCACACGTGGGTGGTGGGCCGCCACTCGTCGTGGCGCTCGGCCCCGGGACACTTGCGCATGTCGATGTACGAGAAGAAGTTCACCGGGTACGGCCAGGAACGGGCGGCGAACTCCTTGGGCGCCAGCAACTCCCATGCCCGTACGAACGGGACGTCGAGATGGCCCATCATCTCTGTGAAACCGGCCCGGACGGATGCCATGACCTGGGCGAAGTCCCGGCCGGGCGAGGCGTCGAACTCGATGGGCAGCGTGTTGACGAACCAGCCCACCGAATGCGCCCAGGTGTCCCGGCCGCGCTCACTGACCGGCATGAGGCCGCGGTAGACGCCCGGGCCGCCGGCCTCGCGCAGGCAGACGGCGACGGACGCCAGCACCCCCATGAACGGTTTGCCGTCGACCGCCAGACAGGTCTTCTCGAACACCTCGGCCTCGGCGGCGTCCAGGAGCGTGGAGGCCTCGTTGACGATCGGGTACATCCGGCCCGGCTCGACGCCGAGGTCGAGGGGGAAGCGGGGGAAGAACTCACCCTCCTGCCCCATGAACGCCTTCCAGTGGCCGAGGCGTTCGTCGCGGTCGTCGATGGACAGGTAGCGGCGGCGCTGCTCCTCGGCGAAGTCGAGATAGCTGGGGGCGGGCGGCAGTTCGACGCTCTCGCCGCGGCACAGGGCCTCGTACCCGGTCGACACTTCGCGGGCCACGATCGGCATCGACATGCCGTCGCAGACGATGTGGTCGAAGGCGAGGTAGACCGTCGAGGACTCCTCGCGCACCACCGCCCCCATGATGAACAGCGGCCAGGAAAGCGTGTCGATGCTCCGCTTGAACCGCTCGACGAGGAAGGCGCCCAGCTGCTCGGACGACCCGAACTCACCTACCTGCTGGGCTTCGAGGGTCAGTCCGGCCGGGTCGAACGGCTCGCACGCCACCTCGCCGGCCAGGCGCCGGAACGCGCACCGCAGGACCTCGTGCCGCTGGACGAAGGCGAGCAGGGACTGCGCCAGGGCCCGCTCGTCGAGCGGGCCGGTCACCTCGAAGGTCACCGCGACCCAGGACGCGACCGGGTCGTCGGCGGCCCTGCTCTCCTCGGCGACGGTGAAGTGCTTGTCCTGGTTGAAGGACGCCATCCTGCCCGCCGGGTCTCCGGCGTCGCCCGGAGCACCCGGGCCGCCGGCCTCCGCCGCCGTGGACCCGAGTCGCCACTCCACCACCCGTCCGGGTGCCATGTGGTGCATCTCCAGAGGAAATTGCCGCATTCCGTCATCCCTTCGACCCCCGAGTCAACCCCCAGGCCCTAACGACCCCCAGCCCGGGGAGGTGACGAAATCCCTCGGGGCAGGCCGGGTCGGGGTCTTCTTGCGGGCGGGCCCTACTCGGTGTGCAGGGCCGCCGCGATGGTCATCCGGGCCGCAGACCGGGCCGGAACCAGCGCGCCGAGAAGGGAGATCGCTACGCCCGCCAGCAGCAGGCCGGTCATGTGCGGGGCATGCCAGACGTCCTTCATCGACTCCGGGAAGGTGACCACCCCGACGTTGTCCACGAGCAGCCGGTGCGCGACCATCCCGAGCGGGACGCCGAGCAGTCCGCCGACCGCGCCCACTCCCGCCACCGAGGTCACGGTCATCGCGACGACCTGCCGCGGGGTCATCCCGATCGACTTGAGCGTGCCGAGGTCCCGGCGGCGCTCCCGGGTGCTCAGCAGGACCGTGTTGAAGACGCCGAGCGCCGCGACGATGCTCAGCAGCACGGTGAACACGGACGAGAAGGCGACGACGGTGGTGGTGGCGGCGTTCCGGTTGTCCAGCACGGACACGCGCAGCCCCGGGTCGGCCGCCCCGGCCGCCTCGGCGTAGGCCCGGGCATCAGCCCCGGGCACGAGGCGCACCTCGTACTCGGCAGCACGGGCGTCCGGCGACAGCTGGACGAGGGTCGGCCAGGTGGCGTCCAGGGCCTGCGCGTTGCCCTCCACCAGCTCGCCCACGACGCTCGTGGTCACCTGCCGGCCGTTCATCGCCAGGGTGACCCGGTCGCCGACCTTCAGCCCGTGCTGGGTCAGGAAGGCGGGCCCGGCCGTGACCTCGCCGGCTGCCCGCGCCTCGCGGCCCCTGGCGATCCGGCCGGCGGCCGAGGCGTCGTCCCCGCGGTAGAAGTTGGCGAAGACGGGCCGGGACTGCCCGGTCAGGCTCACCCGGGCCAGTGCGCGGGCCCGTACCGCCGCGGCGCCCGGCAGGGACCGCAGCCGTTCCTCGGTCGCCACGTCACCGAGCGGGGGAGCGGGCCGGCCGTTGCGCGGCCCTCCCGCCTCCACATGGATCCGGGCACCGGGCTGCCCCCGCCCGGCCTCGCCGAACGCGAGCATCGTGCTGGTCAGTCCGGTCGCCAGGGTGACCGTGGTGACCCCGAGGACGATCGCCGCCATCGTCAGCAGCGTACGGCCGGGCCGGGCGAACGGCTGGCCCAGACCCAGGCTGACCGGGCGCGGCAGCGGAGTGGCTCCGAGCAGGCGCTGGACGCGCAGCCCGCGCCCGGTCCGGGGGGCCCCGCCCGCGCTGATCGCCCGGGCCGCGGACAGCCGGTGCGCCCGCAGCGCCGGGACCAGGGCGGTGAGCAGGACGAGGGCCGGCATCCCCAGCAGGCAGACGGCGGACACCCAGGCGCCCACCTCACCGACGGCGGCCCGGCCCGTCTCGATGCCGGAGAACGCGACGTTGAGGATGGGGTCGGCCAGTGCGTTGCCGAGCAGGGTGCCGAGGACGGCGCCGACGACCGCAGGCACGGCCATCATCGTCAGGTACACCGCGACGACCTGGTTCGGGGTGAACCCCAGGGCCTTGAGCACGCCGATGTGCCGGTACCCGGAAACGACCGCCCCACTGACGACGTTCCCCACGATCAGCGCGGACACCAGGAGGCCGAGGACGCCGAACAGGGTCATGAAGGGGAGGTAGGCGTCGGCCAGCGCCGAAAAGGCCTCCTTCAGGGCCAAGTGGGTCTGCGCGCTGGTCAGCGCCCCTTCGGGCACTCCCGAGGTCGCCCGGGCCAGCGAGGAGGCCAGCCGGGCGTCGGTCGAGGAGTCCGAGAAGCGGTAGAGCATCTGCGCGGCGGACGGACGCATCGCCGCCATCTGTTCGGGCGTCACCCACGCACTCGCCGACTTGGTCATGCTGGCCGCGAACCCCACGACGGTCAGCGGCGCGCCACCCGGCACCGGGAGCCGGGTTCCCAGCATGCGTGGTCCGGGCGAGCCGTTTGAGGGCCAGCCGACGACGATCTCGCCGGGCGCCGTCGCCCAGTGGCCCTCCAGCAGCTCGATCCGGTCCACCGGGCCCCCCGGGTCGGCCCGGCCCACCACCGTGAGGGAGCCGCCGGACATCCAGAGCCAGCCCTCGGGGACGTCCACGACGCCCTGCCCGAACGGACCCGCGGCGGCCTCCACCCCGGGCTGCCGGGCCGTCCGCTCCAGCTGTCCGGGCGAGACCTTCGCGGTGTCGAAGGTCGCCACGGTGTGCGCCCCGCGCTGGGCGGCGTACGCCCTGTCGAAGGGGCTGGAGGCCGCGTCGAGCAGCCCCAGCGCGAGGAGGACGGTCGTGGTCGAGCAGAGCACGACGAGTCCGATGACGAAGGTCTGGAGCCTGCGGCGTCTCACCGCTGCGCGCGAGGCCCGCCACACGGCGCTCACGCGGTCGCCTCCAGCGCGCTCTGCCGGGCGACCCGGCCGTCGGCCACCTCGACCAGACGGCTCGCGCACCGGGCGGCCAACTGCGGGTCGTGGGTGACGATCAGCAGGGTCTGGCCGATCTGGTTGAGGTCGATCAGCAGGTCCATCACCTGCTCGCCCGAGCGGCTGTCGAGGGCTCCGGTCGGCTCGTCCGCCAGCAGCAGCGCCGGACGGTTCATCAGGGCCCGTGCCACGGACACCCGCTGGCGCTCACCCCCGCTGAGCGTCGCCGGATAGTTGTTGCGACGGCCGGCCACGCCGAGCTCGTCGAGGAGCTCCAGGGCCCGGCGGCGCGCCTGCCGGGCGGGAGTGCCCGTCAGCTGGGCGGCCAGCGCCACGTTGTCCAGGACGGGCAGGTCGTCGATCAGGTTGAAGAACTGGAAGATCATTCCGATGTGCCGGCGCCGGAACAGCGCCAGTCCGGTCTCGTTCAGCCCGCCCAGGTCCTGGCCCTGCACCTCGACGGTGCCCGACGTCGGCCGGTCGAGCCCGGCCACCATGTTGAGCAGCGTGGACTTGCCGCAGCCGGAGGGGCCCATCACGGCCACCGCGTCCCCGGCCCGGATCTCCAGCGACAGCCCGTCCAGGGCCTTCGCGTCGCCGTACTCCTTGTGCACACCGTCCAGCCGTACGACGACCTGCCGCGCAATGTCGTGATCAGTTGTCATGGCCCGAACCTAAGACGGCGCCCGGCCGCGGTGCGTCGGCCCCCGGATGTAACCGTCCGAGCGGGTCATCCCGGAGATGTACGCGGACCGTCCGGCAGAATGGCCTCCAGGCCTACGAGGTGGGGGAGTTCGGGGTGGGACTGATCATCGCCGTGGTCGCGGCCTGCGGCTCCGCGGCCGTGGCCGGCGCGCTCGCCGTCGCCCTGCTGCGCGCCCGGCGCGGCCACCGCAGGGCGCTCGAGGAACGCGGCTGGCTGCTGGAGCGGGAGCGCGAGAGCGCGGCCGGTACGGCCGTCGACGCCGAACGGGCCAGGATCGCGGCGGAGCTCCACGACATCGTCAGCCACAACGTGAGCCTGATGGTGGTCCAGGCCGGGGCCGCACGCGAGGTGCTCACCACGATGCCCGACGAGGCCGCGGCGGCGATGGCCGCCGTGGAGCGGGCCGGGCGCAACACGATGACCGAACTGCGCCACCTGCTGGGGCTCCTGGCCCCCGCCCAGGACGGCGCGGACGAACCGTACGGGGCCCCGGCCGACCGGCTCGCGCCACAGCCGAGCCTCGCACGGCTCAGCCGGCTGATCGACGAGTTCGCCTTCGCCGGACTGCCGGTGGAGGTACGGATGTCCGGGGACCCGCGCCCCCTCCCGGCCGGGATCGACGTCACGGCGTACCGGATCATCCAGGAGGCGCTGACGAACGCGCTCAAACACGGAGACGGAGGCAGGACCGAGGTGACGGTGCGGTACCAGGAGCACGCGCTGCGCGTGGAGGTGCTGGGCGACGGGCCCAGCGTCCTGACGGGAGGCGCCCCCGGACCGCGGCCCGCCGGCGACCGGGACCGGCCGAAGACCGAGGGCGCCGGCCGCGGACTGATCGGACTGCGCGAACGCGTCGCCGTCTACGGGGGCGACCTCGACGCCCGCCGCCGCCTCGGCGGCGGCTACCGGGTGCGCGCCCGGCTCCCGCTGGGGCGACCGTGACCACGCCGGAGGCGCCCCAGGCGCCCCGCGTGCTGATCGCCGACGACCAGGACCTGGTCCGCACCGGCTTCCGGCTGATCCTGACCGCCCGCGGGATCGACGTGGTCGGCGTGGCGGCCGACGGGGTGGAAGCGGTCGCGGCCGTTCGCCGACTGCGCCCCGACGTCGTACTGCTGGACATACGGATGCCGAACATGGACGGCCTGGAGGCGGCCCGGCGCATCCTCGCCGAAGCCCCGTACTGCCGGGTGATCATGCTGACCACCTTCGACCTCGACCAGTACGTGTACGCCGCCCTCGCCGCCGGGGCCAGCGGCTTCCTGCTCAAGGACGTCACCCCCGAACACCTCGCCGCCGCCGTCCGCCTGGTCAGCACCGGCGACGCGCTGCTCTCCCCGTCGATCACCCGCCGCCTGGTGGAACGCTGCGGCCCGGGCGCGGCCGGCCCGGACCGGGCCGCGGCGGACTCCGTACCCCGCGAGCTGACGGCGCTGACCCCGCGCGAACGCGAGGTGCTGACCCTGATGGGCCACGGCCGCTCCAACGCCGAGCTGGCGCGGGAACTGACGCTCAGCGAGGCCACCGTGAAGACCCACGTGGCCCGGATCTTCGCGAAACTGTCGCTGCGCGACCGGGCACAGGCGGTCGTCCTCGCCTACGAGACGGGCCTGGTGACCCCCGGCTCGGTCACCGCGGCGCGCTCGGGACCGCGTCCGGAGCCCGCGGGCTGACCGTCCCGGCCGGGGAGGGTGTTCCCGCGGTGGCGGGTTTCGTCTTTCTATTTCCTATCTGCGTTGTTCCTAGAATGACCGCGTGAAGGATATCGATGCGATCGCGATGCTGCAGGATCCGGTGCGCCGCCGCCTGTACGAGTACGTGGCGGCACAGGGGCGCGAGGTCGGCCGCAACGAGGCCGCCGAGGCGGCCGGGGTGGCGCGCACGCTCGCCGCGCACCATCTGGACCGGCTGACCGAGGCCGGCCTGCTGGAGAGCGGCAGTCGCCGTCTGACGGGTCGCTCGGGTCCGGGGGCCGGCCGTCCGGCCAAGGTGTACACGCGGGCACGGGCCGAGCGGTCGGTGTCGCTGCCCGGCCGCGACTACCTCACCGCGGCCGAGCTGCTCGCCGAGGCCGCCGAGCAGGCGGGGCTGGACGCGGTGCTGTGCGCGGCCGCGGGCCGCAGGGGCGAAGCCCTGCGGGGCTCGGCGCCGCCCTGCGGCGACCTCGAAGAGGCCGTGCAGATGCTGGCCGGCCGCGGCTACGAGCCGTACCTGGCGGGCGACGGGGACGCCGAGGATGCCGAAGGCGCGGCGGCGGTGGCCGGGGCGGCCGGGCCGGCCGAGCGTGTCGTCCGTATGCGCAACTGCCCCTTCCACGCCGTCGCCGAGCGCTTCCCACCGCTCGTCTGCGGCATGAACCTCGCACTGCTGGAAGGGCTGTTCGGCGTGGACGGGCCCGTCCGCGCTCGTATGGACGCCCGGCCGGGGGAGTGCTGCGTGGTGGTCGAGGCTTCTAAAAACAAAGATCGTTGACATAGAAGGGCGGTCATGCTGATATGAGGCCATGACCGCACCCGCGCATGCCTTCCACCTCGCCCAACTCAACGTCGCCACACTCCTCCACCCCATCGACGACCCGCGCACGGCACCGTTCGTCGACATGCTCGACGAGGTCAACGCCGCCGCCGACGGCGCAACCGGCTTCGTGTGGCGACTCGTGGAGGAGGGGGAGGCCGACGCCACCGGCCTGCGCCCGGCCGGGGAGGACGTCATCGTCAACCTGTCGGTGTGGCAGAACCAGGAGGCCCTGTGGGACTTCGCCTACCGCAGCGGGCACCTGGAGGTGATGAGACGTCGCCGCGAATGGTTCGAGCGGCACATCGAGGCGCACCTGGTGCTCTGGTGGGTCCCCGCCGGACACCTGCCGACCGTGGGTGAGGCCCTGGAGCGACTGACCGACCTGCGGACGAACGGACCGTCCCCGCGCGCGTTCACCTTCGCCTCCTCCTACACCGCCGCCGAGGCCGCCCGCGGCGCGGAGCCGGCGCCGTCCGGGAACGCGGCGCCCGTGTAGCAGGCGACGCGTCCACCGCGGAGCGCGCCTGCTGCGCCCGCCAGGGCCGCAAGAAGTGCACGGCCGCGGCACCCTGTGGTTCCGCATGCGGGGCGGAGGCCCTTTCGGGAGCTTCTTCTAGTGACCCCTATAGTTAGGGCACCCTAACCTGGGTCGTGCGAGAGCTTCCCGGCCTCGCCGGCCCTTGCGACCCAGCAGAAACGGAACCCGTATGAGACCCGAGTCCGCTTCCCTCCCCTCCCCGCGCGCGGACGTCATGACCGAGACCGTCGAAGGCTTCGGCACGGTCCGTTTCACTCCGGTCGACCCCGTCGCGGACTCCGCCGTGCTGCACTCCTGGGTCGTCCAGGAGCGCGCGCAGTTCTGGGGCATGAACGGCGCCGGCCGGGAACTGGTCCAGGAGATCTACGAGGACGTGGACCGCCGGGACACGCACCACGCGTTCATGGTCCGGCTGGACGACGAACCCGTCGCACTCTTCCAGACGTACGAGCCCGCCGAGGACCGGGTCAGCGACTGCTACGCCGTACGGGAGGGCGACATCGGCGTCCACCTGATGCTGGCCCCGATGACCGGCCGGCCGCGGCCCGGATTCAGCAGGACCCTGATCGGGTCGCTCATCCGGTTCGCCTTCCGCGACCCGGCCGTCCTGCGCGCGGTCGCCGAGCCCGACGCCTCCAACGCCAAGGCACTCGCCCTGCTGAACCGGCTCGGCTTCGTCCGGGAGGGCGAGATCACCCTCCCGGAGATCGACCTGCCCGAGATATACCTCCCGCAGAAGCGGGCCGTGCTCGCGTTCCTCGACCGCCCGGCCGTACTCCCGGCCGCCGTGGCAGCCGTCCGCCACTCCTAGGTCGACGCAGGCCGGCCGTCGCCCCTCAGTCCCTCCCCGATCCATGCTCCGCCTGCAGGGTGCGCAGCAGGTCGAGGGCGGGCCGGTCCACCGGGCGTTGGGTGTTGCCGAGGGCGATGACGCCCAGCCGCTTCTCCGGGTCGAAGCCCACGAAGGAGGAGAAGCCGCCCGTTCCTCCGTTGTGCCAGATCTGCAGGTGGGCGCCCTGCCGCGGATGGAGGCGGTGCGCCATCCAGCCGAGGTGCACCCGGGCGAAGGGGCTCCGGCGGTGCTCGACGCTCCGGCTCAGGCGGATGGCCGCCGCGAGATCTGCGGGGACGGGACCGACGTCGAGTTGGGCCCGTACGAAGGCCACCAGGTCGGTGGCGGTCGACCGCAGGCCGCCCGCCCCGGCCAGGTCGGCGAGGTGCCAGGGTGCGGTGGGCCGCCCCCGGCGGCCGTGGCCCCGGGCAAGTCGTTCCGCACGCGCGTCGTCCACCGTCACGACGGTGTCGGTCATGCCCAACGGGGCGCAGATCTCCCGGACGATGAGTGCCTCGTACTCCGTGCCGGCCCGGCGGGCGAGGGCCAGTCCCAGCAGTCCGGCCCCGAGGTTGGAGTAGCGGAACCGTTTCCCCGGTACGGCACCCAGACGCGTACGGGCCAGCCCGGACAACAGGACGTCGGACGTGCAGTCGGCGTAGGGGTCCGGCGTCGACGGGTGCAACAGGGACTGGAGCAGCATGCCCCTGGGCAGCCGCGGCAGGCCCGAGGTGTGGGTGGCCAGGTCCTGCAAGGAGATCTGCCGGCCGCCCCGCGACGGTACGTGTGTCCCGTCGGGCAGCAGATCACCGAGCGGCTCGTCCAGGCCCACCGTGCCGGCGGTCGCCATGCACGCAAGAGCCAGGGCGGTGAACGCCTTGGTCACCGAACCGATCTCGAAGAGCGTGTCGGGTCCGGGGGCCGCATCTCCCCGGTCGGCGCCGGTGCTGCCGGCACCCCGGATCTCGACGAGGTCGTCCGACACCGCGGCCACCACCGCGCCGACGACGTGCTGCCGGGCCAGCCGGTCGGCGGTCTGCTGGACGAGGGCGCCGAGTTCTTGTGCTTGTGCCATGACGAACATCCTGCTGGCGTTCGGCTCCCGACCCGTGCGCCCTGATGATGATTTCCGGCCCGTGCCTCTGCGACCTGAGCGGTACGGGACGACGCCCTCGGTGCCTGCGCGGCCTCGGCGCGGGCCCGCTGGGGGTTCAGCGGGCCGCGCGCCCCGGTCACCGGCGGCTTGAGGGAGTTTGGCCGTTCCGGTTGCGGGCCCGGGTCCGGATCTTCTTGGCTAGGTACCCGGTTCCGGCGACGAGGCCCGCGGCGACGACGTCGCCGAGGAGGTCGTGGCCGAGGAATGCGTACAGCGTGGACAGGCTCATGGTGTTCTCCCCTGGTGGCAGAGCCGGTTGTGGTGGGGAGAGATTCGCCGTGCCGGTCCTGTCCATGGGCGGGACCGGCAAGTCGTGCCTGTTGGGAGGGGGTTCGGGCGTGGTCATCAGGTGGTCAGGGTTGGACGGCAGAGTGGGAGAGGGGCGCGGTGTCCCCGCAGCGTGAGATCGACGAAGAGACGGCGGCCGGCCGGCTGGCCCTGTTCCTGGTGGCTCTGACCAGGGGCACGTCGGTGCGGGAACTGGCCGACCGGTTCGGCCGGAGCAGTTCCAGTTGGGGGAACTATCTCAACGGCTCGCAGCTCATTCCGAAGACCCTGGTCGGGAAACTGGTGGAGGCCTTCACGCAGCAGGGCGTCCGTCGCAGCACCGCTTTCGTCCGGGCGCTGGAGCTGTGGAACGCGGCCGATGCCGAACGCCGTGCGAGCCGGTTACCGGGTGGCGGGGAGCTGGTGCGCCAGCACCAGCGGCGCGACGACGCGCTCCAGCAGGTCATCAAGTACCAGGCACTCGCGGCGAACGCGGAGAAGCACCTCGCCGAGCTGAGGCCCATGCTCGCCTACACGCAGAGCCGGCTGGAGAACGCCGAACTCCAGCTGAAGCTCGGCGGCGAACGCGAGCGGGCCCGGGTGGAGCGCCGGCTCGGCCAGGCCAAGGAGCGCCTCAGCCGGGTCCAGGTGCAGCAGGAGCGGGCCCGTACCCGCCGGATGACGGCGGAGGAGCAGCAGGAGTTCTGGATGGCCGAGGCACTGGTCGCGCAGGAGGAGATCAGCCGGCTGGAACGCGAGGCACAGGACCTCGTGGTCGTCCCGCCCGGCTCCCGCGAACCGGTCCGTGCCGAGACCGCCGATGCGGTGGACGACTCCGAATTCGAAGCCCGACTGGAGCACATCACCGCCGAAGGCCTTCACGACGAGGCACTGATCGAGGAAGACCTCCAGCCCAACCCCGCCGACGCCGATCCTGGCCCCGACCCCGACGAGCAGCTGCACGCCCTCCCCGTCGGCCCGGATCCTGTCCAACCCGTGTCCAGAACAGTGTTGGACAAGCCCTCCACCAGCAGCGCCACGGATCTCCGGGCCGCCACGGACTCTCCGGCGCAGGCGCAGGCGCAGGCGCAGGCACTGCTCGCCCGAGTCCCGCGATCGCCTGTCCGGGAAGAGGCGGTCGCCCCTTCGCGCCCCGTCCCGAAGGCACCGCGTCCCGGGTTCGGCAGCAGGGCGGGGATCTGGCTAGGGCTGCTGGACGAGTCCGGGGCGAAGCCCGGTACGACCGTCGGCGCGGTCACGAGGCCCGCCCCGGGGGCGGGGGACACCTTGCTCGACGGCTTCGTCAGGACGCAACTCGGCATCCTCGTCGCACCCGTCATGCTCCTGTTCGGAATCACCCCTGCAGGGCACAGGGCAGCCCCGGCCCTGCTGCTCAAGATCTATACGGGCGCAGTCCTGCTGGGCTTCAGCGTCTTCATGTACTTGATCGGCCAGGATGTAGCAGCCAAACGAGCCGACGGCGCATCCTTCGCCGATCCCGTCGTGGGCATCCCCTTCTGCCTCGCCCCGTTGTACGGGGGGCTCAGGCTGGTGAGGATGCCCAACACGCCCGCATGGATCCTGGCCGCCGCCATCCACCTCACCTGGTCGGTTCTGCTGCTCTTCGACCTCTTCCCCTGGACGGCTCCCAGCTTCGGGACCAGATAGACGCGCCGGGTGGGATGGGCACCTTCGCCTCACTGCACCTCCAACTGCCGCGCGCCGGCGGACGGTGTCCAGGAGCCGCGGTCCCGGTGCCGCAGGTGGGCGAGAACCGGCTTGCTGCCGGGCACGGCGTGCGCTGGTATTCGGCCATGAGCAGAATGGCGCAGATCATCGTAATGGCGCTCTATGAGGACGAGTTGATGGAACCGCTGACCGGAGATTCCGATCCCCGGGACGCAGCGCATCTTCGATGTGCGGTATCCGCCGAAGGAACACCCAGCCCCAGGTGTTGTCTGGAGCACGTACGCCCGGGACGACCTGCCCGTGCACGCTCCTGAGTACGAGCAGGACCCCCGGCTCTCCTGGTAGCCGACGGTCCGGAGCGTCTTTCCTCCGGACCTTGCCGGCCGACGCGTCCGGGACGTGTCCCCCTTCCGGCTCCCTTTGCCGGGCGACCTATTGACGGCAGATCAAAAAGGGCCTGGTGGGAGGGGGTTTCCCAGGAGTTTCCCGTTTCCCGTCCCGATGGGCGACCCGCGCCTCCTCGACACGGAGCGGCGGCGGGCCCAGTCTCGGAGTGCCGGGCGGACGGCCGGTCCGTGCTCCCTGCGACGGGCACGCCGACGAACACCGCGACGAGCACCGTGACGAGTACGACGACCCGCGGGGGACACCCGCGACGGGGACGGGGGAACGGACATGGCTGTGCGGACAACGATGCTGGCGGCGGCGGTGACGGCGGTGACCCTCCTGGCCGTGTGGGGCGGCACCTGCGCAACGGAGGCGGCCGCCGCCCCCGCACCGAAGGCGGCGGGTTCGTGCGACGTGCTCGCCCCCGGCGCCTCCGCGGTGGCGGAAGGGGCCGTGCGGGCCGCATGCGAACAGATCGGCGTCTGGTACACCTGGGGCGGGGGCCACGGGCCGCAGCCGGGGCCGACGTACGGTCAGGTCGACCCGAGCGATCCGGACAGTGCACACGACCCGGAGCGTCTGGGCTTCGACTGCTCGGGACTGGTCCGGTACGCCTACGCCCGTGCCGCCGGCGGCGACCCGCTGCCCGGCAACGCCTACCACCAGTTCCACGCACCGCAGGTGACGCAGCGTTTCACGGCCGGCCAGGGGACCGCGCCGCTGCTGCCGGGGGACCTGCTGGCCTGGGGTTCGGGAGGCTCCGTCCACCACATCGCGATCTACCTGGGCGCGGGGAAGATGGTGGAGGCCCGGGAATCGGGCACCCGGATCACCGTCAGTGACGTACGGCTGGGCGGGGACTACGCGGGAGCGGTTCGGGTCGCCGCCGCAGCGGCACCCGGCACGTTCAGCACCTGGGGCACCGATGTGTGGACCCACCGGGAGCCGTCCACCACCAGCCCGCGGGTGCACCGGTTCCCCGGCTCGACCACGGTGCGCATCGAGTGCCAGAAGCACGCCGAACCGGTGACGGCGGAGGGCTACACCAACGACGCCTGGTCGTACCTGCCCGAGTACGGGGCGTGGATCACCAACATCTACATCAAGGGCGCCGCCTGGCTCGAGGGCGTACGCACCTGTCCCTGAGCGCCGCCCGCCTCACCAGTACACCCGTCACACGGCTCGACAGAGAGCCCTTTCGAGGAGGAAGCATGTCCGCACGCAAGAAGATCGCCCTGGGTCTGGCCGCTGCCGCACTGGTGGGCGGCATGGCCACCGTGACCGGGCCCGCCCAGGCGACGCCGGCCACCGGGAAGAGCGCGGCCGCCGAATGCGGCGTCCGCGCCGACGGCAAGCTGTGGTGCGGCAACCGGGTCGGCGCCAAGGGCTACGAGCACCGCCGGTACAACTCCGCGGTGCGGGGGCCGCTGAACACGAGCCCCAGCTGGTTCCAGTGCTGGGGCCGCGGTGACCAGCACGCCGGCGGCAACAACGTCTGGTACTGGACACAGCTGGACAACGGCCAGTGGGGCAACGTCGCGGCCGTGGACGTCCACACGTCGGTCGACCCCGCGCCGGGCCTGCGCGAGTGCTGACGCTCCGAGGCGGCAGGCGGCGGTGCCACGGATCGGAGGCCCGCCCGAGCCGGTGAAGTGCTGCGCCCCTGCCCTCCATGGTGCGGGGGCGCAGTTCCGTTCTCCCGTACCGGAAGAGCACGCCCAGGTCTGTCCGCCGGCACCACCACCGCGGTCTCGCGGCCATGGGGATCCTGGTCCTCGGCGGGTACTCGATGACGCGCGAACCGGGCGGTCAGCGCGGCGCGCCGGCGAGCCACTCCTTGTAGGAGGTGGGGGCCGGGCGCGCGTCGGGGCCGCCGGTCAGGACGTCGCCCTCGACGACCGCGAACATGCCCGCCTGCTCGTCGGTGACGACCGTACGGGGATCCTGCCGGGCCGACAGCGTGAGACGGCCGAGCTCGTCGAGGGCGAAGACGTCGGGGCCCGCGACGTCGACCGTGCCGTTCAGCGGTGCGCCGGTGGTGACCTCGGCGAGGGCGGCGACGACGTCGGCCGCGGCCATCGGCTGGACGGGGGTGGAGGGCAGCCGGACGGTGTGCTCGTCCGCGGTCCAGGACAGGACCGCGTCCATGAACTCGAAGAACTGCGTGACGCGGACGATCGAATACGGGGTGGACCCCTGCTTGAGCAGGTCCTCCTGGAGGGTCTTCGCACGGTAGTAGTCCAGCTGCGGCACCCGGTCGACGCCCACGATGGACAGGACCACCTGATGGCCGACGCCCGCCCGCTCGCCCGCCGCCAGCAGATTGCCCATCGTGGTGCGGAAGAAGTCCGGGGAGGCCTCGTCGAAGGTGGGTGAGTTCGTCACGTTGACGACCGTGTCCGCGTCGGCGAGCGCCTGGTCCAGCCCCGCGCCGGTGAGCAGGTCGACGCCGCTCGACAGGGATGCGGCGACCACCTCGTGTCCGGCCGCGCGGAGCGTGGAGACGAGCTGGGAACCGATGAGTCCGGTGCCGCCGATGACCGTGATCTTCATGGCCGTGCCCTTTCTTGCAGGGGGATCGAGTGCGGCTGCTCTCTCGCTCGGCCGCCTCAAACTCGGACAACTCTTGTCTGAGATGTTACTCGGATAAGCTGTATCCGAGTCAAATGGAGGGCGCATGAAACTGTCCGGGGGCGTCGAGTGGGCGCTGCACTGCTGCGTGGTGCTGACCGCGGCGAGCCGGCCGGTGCCCGCCGCCCGTCTGGCGCTGCTGCACGACGTCTCGCCGAGCTACCTGGCCAAGCAGATGCAGGCCCTGTCCCGGGCGGGCCTCGTGGCCTCCGTCCAGGGCAAGACGGGCGGATACGCGCTGACCAGGCCCGCTTCCGAGATCACCGTCCTGGACGTGGTGCTGGCCGTCGACGGCGCGGACCCGGCGTTCATCTGCACCGAGATCCGCCGGCGCGGCCCGCTCGGAGCCCCGCCCGAGGCATGCACGAAGCCGTGCGGGATCGCCCGCGTGATGGGCGCCGCCGAGGCCGCCTGGCGGGCGTCGCTGCAGGGGGTCACCATCGCCGACCTGGTCGGCTCGGTGGAACGGGACAACGGCCCCGGGGCGCTGCCGGCCATCGGCGCGTGGCTCGACCCCGCGTCCGCCCCCGCGTCCGGCCCGTCAGCCGGCCAGGCGCACTGACCACGCGCACCGACCATGCGCACCGACCACGCGCGCTGCCGACCGCGCCGTGCATCACGGAGCCCCCCGACGGATCTCTCCGTCGGGGGGCTCCATGATGCAAGGGCGGGGTACGGCCCACCTCAGCCGATCGGCACCACTTGCTCGGCCTGCGGTCCCTTGGGGCCCTGGGTGACGTCGTACTCGACCTTCGCACCCTCGGCGAGTTCCTTGAATCCCGTCGTCTGGATGGCGGAGAAGTGCACGAACACGTCCGGGCCGCCGTCGTCCTGCTGGATGAACCCGAACCCCTTCTCCGAGTTGAACCACTTCACGATGCCTGTTGCCATCTGCGTCCTTCTCCATCGGTCGTACGGGCCGCGGTGCGCAGCCGTCTCGATGGTGCCCACCCACCCCGCATGCCACACCCGATACCGCGGATGTACTCCTCCCGCAGCAGTCCCGTGGCCGATACTTCCCCCATGGGGGATCACGACACCGTCCAGACGCGTCTGCGCGCCGCGTTGCGTGCCGACGACCCGTGGACCGCGCTCCACGCACTGAGCGCCGGCCGGCCCGGCCCTCTCGCCGAGGCGGTCGAGGAGCTGTACCGATCGGACGCGGAACGGGCGGCCTTCCGCCCCTACCTCGCCTGGCTGCTCCGGATTCTCGGTGATCCGGGCGACGCGGTGCTGCTGCGGTTGTTCGCCGAGCCCGCGTTCCCCGCCGAGGACCGCCAGCACCTGCTCGGGACCGCCGTGACGCGCGGGCTCCGACTGCCCGCCGAGCTCCTGCGCACGTACGCGGAGCAGGCTCAGGCCCTGTCCCGGGTCCCGGCCCCCGCACTCGTCGACGCCATGGGGCTCTGCGGCGACCCGTCCTTCGCACCGCGCCTCGGGGCCCTCCTCGATGACCCCGCCGCCCCGCGCGGCCGCGCCGCACTCGCGCTCGGCCGCCTCGGTGCCCGCGAGTGGACGGCGCCGATCGCCGGGCGGCTGTCCGAGGTGACCGGCCTCGACCACACCGCGTTCGCCGTCGCCCTGGAGCTCATGGACGATTCCGCCGCCGTACCGCACCTGCTGCGATGGCTGGCCGACAGCGGCGAGGAACGCGTGTACGACGTCCACCACGCCCTCGTGCGGCTCACCGGACGCGACCCGCTCCTGCCGGAACGGGCGCGCGGGGCGGCGTACGCGGCGGCCGTACGCGCCGCCTGGGCCGACGAGCACACGGGGCGCACGTCCGTGGTGCGGGACCTCGTCGTCGAGTCCGGCGCGCGGGCCCGGTTCTCCGTCGACGGGGGCGCGGGCCGGATCCGGGTCGCCTTCGACCCGCCGTCGCCCGGCTCCTCCTGGCCGCGCTGGGACCGGTCCCTGACGTTCGACGGAAAGCCGCTGTACCGGGTCGGCTCGTTGTGCGACACATGCGAACTGGGCCTGACCCTGCTGGACTGGCCGGACGACGCAGCGACCCGGATCGCGGCCCGCATGCGCGGGCGGCTGGCCGGCCTGGACCGGCTCGACACCGCACTGCTCGCCGAATGGAGCCCCGTACTCGGCGAGCTGGAGACCGGTCACTACCGCGCGCTCCTGCTCGACCTCCCCCTGGAACGGGTGGCCGAGCCGGCCCGGTCGTGGTGGTACCGCCGTGCGGCAGCACGGGCGAAGGAGGACGGCGACGACTACACCTACGAGTACGAGGACGACCGTCCCGACGACGACTGGCCCGGCGTCGCGCACTTCCAGCTCACCGCGCCCGTTCCGGGCGCCCGGTTGCCGTTCACGTACGGCGCCCTCCTGCCCTCGCAGCCACCGGAAGCGCTCGACCCGGCGGCCGTCGCCCGGCATGCGGCCTCCATAGCGGCGGGTGAGCGGCCCGCGGCCGTGGTCCTCGGCTGGATCGACGACCGGTACGTGGAAGCCCGGCACGAGGAGCGCTGGCTGGTCGGCGCCGTCCTTGACGGTCACCACCGGCTTTCCGCGTACGCGGCCGCAGGGGTGCCCGCCCGGGTGCTCCTGATCGCCCGCACGGGCGAGGGCAGTGGCGACGCGGACGGAGGCCCGGAAGGACTGGCGGAGCTGGCCGCGGCGTACGGCTGCAGGGACTGACGGCGGCGCGGCGTGGCGTGGGCGGGCGCTGTGACAGATCCGGCCGACCTGCCGGGCGCAACGGGGGAGTGGGCGGCGCACCGGCGGCGGGGACCGGTTCGCATCAGCGCCGGCCACGCGAGAGCGCGGGCCGCGGCAACGGCAGACCGGCGGCCCCGAGGTCGCTGGACAGAGTGCACTCTGGCGCCCGCCCCGTGAGTCCGGCCGGGCCGGGAGCGGGTCGCGCCTTAGCGTGGGTCCGCCACGATCCGGGCGTACCGCCGCCGGGATCCCGCCCCACGGAGGAACGCCAGCCATGACCCTCGGCATCCACGAGCTCACCGGGGACTACGTCCTCGACCCCGCCCACACCCGGATCGGCTTCGTCGCCCGCCACGCCATGGTGACCAAGGTCCGCGGTGCGTTCCACGCCTTCGAGGGCACCGCCCACCTGGACGGTAAGGATCCGGCCCGCTCCACCGCCCAGCTGGTGATCAAGACCGAGAGCATCGACACCGGAGTCGAACAGCGGGACCAGCACCTGCGCACCAACGACTTCCTGGACGCCCCCAACTTCCCCGACATCACCTTCCGCACCACCTCGGTCGAGCCGCAGTCCGACACTGAATACCGCGTCACCGGCGACCTGACCATCAAGGACACCACCCGCCCCCTCACCATCGACTTCGAGTACACGGGGAACGCCGTCGACCCCTACGGCAACCTGCGGGTCGGCCTGGAGGGATCGCTGACCATTTCCCGCAAGGACTTCGGCGTGACCTGGAACGCGGCTCTGGAAGGCGGCGGCGTGCTGGTCGGCGACAAGGTCGTCCTGGAGTTCGACATCTCCGCGATCAAGCAGGGCTGAGGCGAAGGCCAAGGCCAAGGACACGCCGCTGAAAACTGCTGGACTGCTGCGGCAGCAGCCTTGAGGGCCTCTGAGTTCCTCAGAGGCCCTCAGGGGGTTCCTCAAAGTCTGCCCAGGTCCGAACTCACCCACCGCTGCGGACGCATGTGGATCACGACCTGCTCACCGTGCTCCTTCCAGGCGGCGTCGACGTAGCCGTCGACCTTGTCCGCCGGCAGGTACCGGGCGGAGATCTCCACCAGCTGCTCGCGCTCGGCCGGAAGGGTCGAGATGACCGGTCCCTCGACGGACACGTACCGGATCGTGGGCTCCAGCCGGTCCACCATCAAGGTGAACCGGCCCGCGGCCCGGATCAGTTCGGCCTTGCGCGAGTCCCGGCCGGTCATGATCCAGACATCGCCGCCGGGCGCGTACTGGTACCAGATGGGGACCGTCAGTGGCGCACGGTCTTCCCCGTCCGCTCCCGCGGTCACCGCGAACGCGGCGACGTGGGGCTCGGCGAGGAACTGCTCACGTTCGCTGGGGGACAGGGCCACGGCACGCTCCTTCGGCAGGGGAATCCTCTGACGGATCCCTTTCACCCCAAGAACCCTGCCCCGCCGCGCGCCCATTCCCCGACCGTCACCCGCCCGGGCCAGTACCGCCCCGGCCGGCCAGGCGGTGCGGCCCTCAGACCCCGGCCGTGCAGAACACGCACGCCTCCCAGAACGGGAGCGCCTCCAGCACCCGGTGACGTACGCACGAGGCCATCGCCGCCTCCTGCGGCCCCGGCATGACGCACGAGCCGGCCTTCGCCGTCGCAGGGTCGAACTCCTCCACCATCTCCCGGTACGTGCGCAGGTACCCCTCCGCCCGGGGCGGCTCGTAGGTCAGCTCTTCCCACCGGTGGCGGGACAGCGCCAGATCGAGGACGCGCAGCAGGAAGTCCTTGGCCGCAGCCGCCTCCTGCGGAGTGTCCCCCCAGTCGAGCTTCGCCAGGCGGAAGCCAACCGCCCCGCGCCCCATCATGTTCTGGTCCTGCAGCGTCAGCAGCGCTGCGAAGCGGAAGTGCCACGGCTCGCGGGCCAGTGCGGACACGGCGAGCATCAGCACGTCCACGAACACCGCCGTCCCGCCGTTGGTCATCTCCAGGTACTTGCCGCCACCGCCGCGAAACACGTTCATGACGCGAGAGTAGACAGAGGGGCGGCTCACCTCGATGGCTCACCTCGACTCACCCCGCCCCGCCTCGCAACCTCCCCCGCATGTGCGGCGTTGTGCTCCTGTTGGCCCCCATCCTTCAGGAGTACCGCGTGACGCGTACCTCTTCACCCGCCACCGACGGCCTGTTGCGCCAGACGCTCGGCGAATGGCGCATCGGGCTGGTGGCCTGGCGGCTGCTCGTCCTGCAGACCGCGCACCCGGCCGTCGCGGCCGGCACCGCCCGCTACTCCACCTACCGGGCCCACCCCTGGCGGCGGATCGAGCACACCATGGACAGCGGCAGCCGGCTGTTCTTCGCCGGACCCGAGGAGCGGCAGCGCGAGATCGCCCGGCTGGAGCGCGCGCACCGCCGGATCCGCGGCACCGACGACGCCGGCCGCCCCTACACCGCCGAGGACCCGGAGGTCCGCGCCTGGGTGATGCTGACGCTGTACGAGGCCATGACAGCCATGCGCGAGCTGTCCGGTGATCCGCTCGAACCAGCCGAACTCGACGTGCTGTACGCGGAGTTCACCGAGGTCTGCGCGGCCCTCGGCATCCCCGGCGAGGTCCTCCCGGCCACCGCCGCCGACGTACCGGCGTACGTCGACCGGACCGTGCGAGAGGTCCTCGAGCTCGGTGACCAGGTCCGCTACCTGCTCTTCGAGATGCTGCGCGAGGCTCCCGCACCCCGCAGGCTCGGGCGGCTCCGGCCCGCCTGGCCGCTGCTGCGCACCGTCGCCGCGGGTGTGCTGACCACCCTGACCGTCGCCGACCTGCCGCGGGCGTGGCACGAGCGGTTCGCCATGCCGCGTACCCGTACCGCCGCCGCCCTGTCCTGGACGCTGCACCGCGGTATGCGGCAGGTGATGACCCGTCTGCCGGACCGCATGCGCTACCGCACCCAGTCCGACGACAACGACGGCGGCGCCGGCGGTCGGCAGCGCCCCGCTTCCCGGCGGTCCACAGCCGCCCCGAGCCTGCCCCGGCCCCGCACCTTCGACTCCCGCCCGGCGCGGCTCGAGGCGTTCTTCCGGCAGGTACTCGACCAGACCGGTGACGGGCGGGTGGACTCCGCCGACCTCCAGGCGATGGTCCACAACGTGTGCTGGCAGCTGGAGCTTCCCGTCGAGCGCGAGGACCGGCTCTACGCCGCCTTCGAGTCCTGGTGGAAGCAACTGCGCGAGGGCATGGACGCGGACGGCGACGGCGCGGTGGAGTGCGCCGAGTTCGTCTCCGCGATGCTGGGCGGCATCGACCGGGACGCCGATTACCTCGACCAGGGCCTGGGGCCGGCGGTACGCGCCCTGTTCCGGACCGTCGACACCGACGGCAGCGGATATCTGTGCGCGGACGAGTACCGCGTGCTGTTCGGGGGCCCGCGTGTCCACCCCGCCGAGCTGAACGATGCCTTCCGGCAACTGGACGTGGACGGTGACGGGCGGGTCAGCGAGGAGGAGTTCGTCGCCGCGTTCGTCGACTTCTTCACCGCCCGGGAAGACACCGCCGCGGGCGTGGCGCTGCTGGGCCGCGCCTGACCGCTGCGCCGTCCAGGCAGCGGTCGAGGAGTGCGTGCGTGCGGGAGGCGGGGAGGGACGGGTTGGCCGCGGCGCCCCGGGCGGTGCGGGGGTTGGCGAGGAGGGCCTCCAAGGCTTCTGGGGTGAGGCTCGGGCTGGCGGCGGCTGCCCGGCACACCGACTCGGCTTCCGCATCCAGCGACACCGCATCGTCCTGCCACCTCGTCGCGCCCGGACCGGGCTCCGGCGACCACGAAGCCGACGCGCACCAGCGGCTTCGCTCCAGGCCGCGCTGCTCCTGCTCCCCGCCCAGGGTGCGGCCGGCCCGTCCGGGCAGCGACACGGCCGCCCCCGAACCATCGGCGAAGCCGGCGGCCGTGGTGCCGCGCCCCTGTGCCGGGCGGCGGCACCACGGCCGTGTCGGCAGTTGCGGGCTACAGCACGCCGAGCTTCTCCTCGATGTACCTCACCAGCCCCGTGACGCCCAGGAAGCTGAGGCCGGACGAGCCGACGGCGACGAGCGAGGTCGCCTCCAGGTGGCGGGTGATGAGGAAGGCGAGGAGCGCGCCGACGGTCCCGCACAGAATCGCGATCACGAGCGCCATCACCTTCTCGGTCCGGGAAGGTCCGTCCGTTTCCACGGGCATCGTCGCGCCCTGGGGCGTCGCCGGGACCGGGGGGCCCTGCGTGTGGGTGGGGGTCGGCGGGTTGACTGTCTGGTTGGGCATGGGTGGTGAACCGTCCTTCTCTGTCCCCCTCCGATAGGGAGGGGGTGCCGCCCGCGTGGCGGCCTGAGTTCAGACAACTCGGCCCGCGACCGGTCCTCCAAGTAGTTCGAAACCCAAAAGAATCTTGGAAAACCAAGGATCTTCATGGCCGTCGTTCAGTGCGTTCATGCAGGTGAGAGGTGCGACTGAACGTTCCTGAACAGAATCGACCTCCTGATGTGCAGAGAACTGAATGGGACGACACCCCCTGTGGGGGATGCTTGGACTTCGGCCAAGTCGCAAAGGAGCGGCGCACATTGGGAACATGGCGCGAACTGCTGGGCGCGGCCCGGCGCTGGGACCAGTACCGGGTGGCCCTGAACGCCCTACGGAAGAGCGGAAAGGTGACGAGCTTCGCGGTTCTGGCGCGTGAGAGCGCAGTGATAGCCGCAGACATGCCGGAGCTCGACGGATTCTCGGTAGGAACCTTCCACGGCCTTGTCGGTGAGGGGGTGAACAAACGACCGAAGTGGGAGCAGGTCAATTCCTTCGTACGAGTGTGCGCAAAAGTCAAAGGCATCCCGGGAACCGAGGAGCTGGTGCGTCTCTGGGCCGAGGGCTACCGCCGGTGTGGAGGGGATCCGGGCGACCACTACCTCGGACCCACGCCCGTCGACACCGAGGACGCGGTGGGGGAGACGGTCGAGGCCACGACGGACGAGGAGGCCATGCGACAGTTGGCCAACGGCGTTACTACCGAGGGATCGACGGTCGAACACGCAGCGGGGCAGAGGAGACGGAAGCGTCTCCTGGCCTTAGCCGCAGCGGTCGTTGTCGTGGCCGCCGTCGGAGGCGGGATTCTGGTTCTCCAGGGCTTCGGCGCCGCGAAGGGCGAGGGGCAGTCGGCCGGGGCGGCCCCACAGGTCAGCAACTCGGGCTCGTCCGCACCGAGCCGGCCCGGCACCCGCACCTCCGCCGGCGCGGGAGACGGAGGCAACACCACACCTGCTACGCGGACTCCAAAGGAATCGTCTCCGAGGCTGAGGCAGCCGGCCGTGGACCCGACAACTGACTCGAAGCCCGGTTGGTACCTCTCGCGCATCACCTGGTCCGACAACCGCGGAACGACCCTCGTACAGGCCTATGCCGACTACACGGACAGCGACGACGGCCGGGGGTCGGCCACTGGACACGGTTATGACATCGGCCAGGACATCGTCGTGCTGTGCCAGGTCGTCGGGCGCCGCATCTCGCTGGGCGCGTACGAGGGCCCGGCCGAGCGCAACGGATTGTGGTACCGCATGTCGACCGGCGAATACATCCCAGCCGTCTACGTCGACACCACCAAGGCCTCTTTGCCCTCCTGCTGACCCCAGCTCCCGCACCGCTTCACCGTGGCGTGAACGCCGCACATGCCCCCGATGCCCGCCTGCTGCGCCCGCCGCTGTGGGCATCGGCCACCGGGCCGCCGGTCACGCCCCGGCCCCGTCCGGCGACATCAACGCAGAGATGGCCGGCAAGCCGGGCGGCGCCGCTCGCACCGGTGTCCCCGGCCACCCCGACCGCGATCCACCCGGTGCCGTCCGTGGCCACCGTCCAGCCGTCGACACCCTCCAGCACCCGCTCTCCGAAAGCGCTTCGCCCGGCATAATGCGGAGGATGGACTATCTGGCGGCTTGGATGGCCGGCGGCCGGTGGTACCCCGCGGGGCTCGCGGTAATGGCGCTGCTGGCGTCGGCCCGCCTGTACCGGTTGGTGAAGCGGGCCCTGTCCGTCCCCGGCGGCCGTGTCCAACCGTTCGGCTGCACCGAGGTGTTCGCCGTGGTGGTGCCGCTGCCGACCGCCGTTCTGCTGCTCTACGCGCCCGTGCTGTACGGCTGGATGCTGGGGAGTCCGGTGGCCCTGGGCAGTGTGGGTACGGCCGTGGCCTGGGGGCTGGGCATCGCCACTGCGGTGGGCGTGCTCGCCGCCGGCACGCGCCTCCGGAACTGAAGGCGCCGCCCGTCACCAGCAGGACGCGCGCAGCCGGATCGGTCACCGACTCCGCCGCTCCGCCCGCCGACTGCGTCGCCGGCCGCGCTTCGACGGCTGGAAGCCCTGTCGGAACGAACCCGTGCACCGAGCCGTGTGGCAGAAGCCGCTTCGACCGCTCACAGCCCGGCGACGTCCCGGGCCCTCTTCAGCACGGAGTCGAGCCTGTTCACCACGGCGCCGTGCCGCCCCGCGCGCTCCGCCTGCTCGGCCGGCACCAGTCGCGCTGCGGCCTCTACGGCATGGGCGTCCGGGTCACCGAAGGCAGTCCGCGGGTGCTCTCCCGTTTCCGCGCAGTGCGCCGTGACCTCCTTGACCGCCTGCAGGACGACGGCGCGGTCCACGCCCGGCTGCGTGGCCAGCCGTACTTGGAAGCGCGCCATCCACCTTTCGCGGTCCTTCTCCCCCGCCGCGTCCGTCGTCTCGTCCTTCGTCGCCACGTGTCCTCCCGGGTGATGTGCAACCGTCCGCTACGGAGTTGGACGCCGCTGCACGGAAGCGGGTTGCCTCGACGAGGCCCCGACGCTTTCCGGACGACTTCCGTCGAGGAACTCCGCGCCGCTGGAGCCGGATGCCCGCTGGCCCGGCCGGCCCGATACCGGGCCAGGTAGGGCCGTTGTCACAGCCGGCGGATACCTTGCAGCTCAGCACACAGGCAGGGCGAGTACACAGGAGCAGGGAGCGGCCATGGTCGTCGAGGTGGGGTACGCACAGGCGTGGGATCTCAAGGCCCGTGCGCCCTGGCGGCCGATATCCGCAGGAGAGGCCGGCGAGCGGGATGCCGCCGGGCTTCCGTACGTGGTGGTGTACCGGGAGCCGGGCCGTCCGGCTCCGCTGGAGGTCCGGCTCGTCTCCTGGCGCGACCGCTACGTCGGGCTGTGGGTCTACGACGCCCAGGGCCGCCGCACCTACGACCTGGACATGCGGCTGCTGGACGACCCGGCGCGGCTCATGCGCCGGTACACCGTCGACTGGAAGTACACCGGCCCGGAGATGCCGGAGTTCGACGAGGCGTGCCCGCGCATCACCGTGGACCTCTTCCCGGACGGGAGGGGCCGGCGGACGGAGGAGTCCCGGGGGAAGGGCGGGGGTTCGTACGTCACCTCTCCTCGCCTCAGCGAGGACGAGCGCTGGACGGACCGCCCGGCCTTCGGGGAGTGGCCGCTGCTCTCGGCCCGGATGCACGGGCTCACTGAGCCGCCGGCCTTCGAGGCGGCGGCAGAGGTCGCCGGGGCAGTCGAGGCGGCCGAGGCGGCCGAGTCCGGTGGCACAGACGCCCCCGCCACCTGCTGGCGTCCGCCGCGCCCCGCGCAGCCCGGGCCGATCAACGAACTGTTCCGGCCCGGGGTCCGCGTGACCGACGGCTACCACCCCGAGATGACCGTCGTGGAGGCGAGCCAGGTCGGCACCCTGCGCGTGCCCAGCGGGCTGCTGGCCGTCTCCGGCCCTGACATCGACCACAGCGACGGGCCGCACATCACGGTCCCCGTCCCGCCCGGAACGTACGTACTCGACGAGGCGCGGGTCCGCTACAGCTACCACTGCATGTGGGATGACGCCGAGGTCACGACCACGGCACCCACGGCCGTCCGCCTCCGCGTCAGCGAGACCCCCGCGGCGACCTGGGAGATGGCCCTCGGTCCGGACGACGATCCCCGGCTGTTCATCGAGGACCAGATAGCCGGCTTCTCCACCGACGGCGCCACCGGCTGCTTCGCCGACGCCGGGGCCTGGGAGCCGCTCATCACCCTCTTCGAGCGGGGGCTGATCCGGGGGGAGCCGGACCTGGACGGTTTCGAGGGCCTCGACGACAGCTCCATGTTCATGCAGCGCACCTGGGACGAGGCTTCCGGCGGCGAACTCATGGCCTTCGCCACGACCGGGGACGGTACCCACCCCGTGTGGGTCGGCCGTTCCGACGCCGGCCAGGTGGTCGCCGTCGTGGTGCTGGTGGAAGGGATGCCCGAGCTGCTCCCGGAGCGGGACGGAGTCACCGCCGATGCCTGAGGCGACGTGCATGACGGCGACGTTCGCGGAGTCCTGGGACGCGGCGTCCCGGACCGGTGGCCGCGAGCTGTCCCCCGGGGAGGCACGTGCCCGCGATGCCGCCGGCCTTCCGTACGTGGTGGTCCATCGCGCACCGGGTCGCGAAGTCCCGCTCGGGGTAAGGATGGTGGCGTGGCAGGCCGGGGTCCTCGACACCTGGGCGTACGACGAGCACGGCCGCCGGACCGCCGAGACCGAGCTGCGGCTGCTCACCGACGAGCGGCGGCTGCTGATACGGAGCCTGCTCGTGCGGCAGTACCAGGACGGGCGGACGGCGGAGTTCGATGTGGACGCTCCCCGGACGTCGGTGGACCTGGCCGCCGACGGAACCGCGCGCATCTCGCACCAGCCCGAGGGCATGCGCGGTGCCTCCCTGGAGGCCGAGGTGGCGGTGGCCGATGAGGACCTCTGGACGGCCCGCCCGGGCTTCGACGACTGGCCGGGACTCCCGGTCGCGGACGCACTGCCGGACTGGGTCGCCGCACAGCTGGTCTCCGAGGCGTCCGGCTGGCGCCGGGAGCCCTCCCGGCTGCTCGGGTCCACCGACTTCGACCGGGTTTTCCGGCCCGGTACCCATATCCCCGGGCTGACGGTCCTCGATCCGGTCCCGTGCGGCAGCGTACGTGTGCCGAGCGGGGTGCTGGCGGTGGCCTGCCCGCAGAGCTGGGACAGGGAGCCGAGGATCACGGTGGCCGTGCCGCCGGGCACGTACCGGGTGAAGGCGGCCCTGGTCGAGGTCGCGGATCAGGGGTACGGGTCCTACGAGGACGTCCTGGCCGTCCGGATGCAGATCGGCGACGCCCCCGTGGCGGTCTGGGAGATGGCGCTCGGGCCGCGTGACGACACGCTCCGGCTCCGTTCCGGAGAGGCATTCGGCTTCGACACGGACGGGGCAACGGGCGCCTTCGGCGATGCCGGGGTCTGGCAGGACCTGCGGGACCAGCTGGAGCGGTCGAACTGGCGCGGCTCCCCGGAGGCCGACAAGCTCACGGATTCCGTAGCCGGCATGCATCTCGACGGCGGCGACCTGGGCGCGGACCTGGCGGTCTTCTGCACGGGGGGCGACGGCGTCTACCCGGTGTGGGTGGGCCGGTCCGCCTCCGGAGAGGTCGTCTGCGTCGACGTCCAGACGGCCTTCGACCTGGACATCGACGCCTGAGCTCGTCAGCCGGGGAGCCTGTCAGCTCGTGAGGCCCGCTCCCTCGAGTCCGGTCCGGTCCAGTCTGGTCCAGTCCGGCGCGCTCCGGTCACCAGTCGTAGGAGGTTTCCCGGAAGGGGTCGGGGTCGGTGACCCAGCCTGCGTTGAGGACGAGCCGAGACGTGCGGTGCAGGGCGAGGAACCCGAAGGGACGGTCGAAACGGACTGAGATCTCGCGGGCCCGGAAGGGGTGGTACGGGGCGCCGCCGGCACGTGCGGAGAAGGCGGTGACGGCTGCGGAGCGGAAGCCGTGCGCCCCGAAGGTGGCCGTCATCGTCTGCACGGCTTGCCGGATGGCCAGCGGTTCGGCACTGATGCCGGGGAATTGGCCCTGCGAGGCGTCCTTCGCCGCGCGCAGGCCGAACAGGTCGGCACGGTCGAGCAGGTTGTGGGAGGCGTTGACGGTGAACGGCACGGTGGACACGCGGAGCATCGGGCTGCCGTCCTCGCTGGGGACGCGGTTCACGGACAGCCCGGGGCCCGGGGCGCCGTAAGGGAGGTGATCCCCGGGTACCACGGCCCGGCGGTCGTGGAGTGTAGCCACGGCGGCAGTCAGTACCTGGCCTGCGGTGGCTTCAGGTGTTCCGAGGTACAGGTGAACGTCGATGCCGTGGGCGCCGATGACCTGAAGCTCGGTGAGGAGGCCGCTTGCCGAGTCCGCGACGCCGATCCGGTTCAGCAGACTGCTGCTGCGGTGCAGGCCGGCCAGGTCCTTGCCGTGCCAGGGCCCTGACTCGGCTGCCATCCGACCCGCGGTAAAGGGCCGGATCCAGTCGGTGCGGAGGGCCATGGCGCTCGCTGACACGAGCAGGGTCTCGTCGTCCACCGTGATCGGCATCGCGGCTATCTGCCCGTCCGTGCACCTGTCTGCCCAGGCGTCGAGGCGCTGCTGATCGCCGACGGCGTCGCCGGTGAGCTGCCCGTGCACGTCGGCGGGCAGGCGGTCCAGCCAGGCCGGTTCGACGGGCAGGTTCTTGCGGGTCCACAGTCCCAGCGCCGTGCTCAGGCCACGGGTCGAACGCATGGCGGAGAGCAGGTCCCGTGCTCCCGCTGCGGCGACGCCCGCCGGGATACCGAGTGCGGCCGAGAGTTCGCTGCGGGCGGGGCCGGCGGCCCCGTCGGCGAGGAGACCGATCAACGGCCACACTCCGGCCGCGGCGATGACCGTGCCGTCGTCGGGCAGTGTCGCGGCCCAACGCGCGGCCAGTCCGTTGATTGCCTTGACCGTGCCGTGACCGACCATACTTGCCCGCCCTCTCCCTGCTTCCGGACTGCTTCCGGATCTTGCGAGAGTAGAGGCGGGGATGCCTGCAGGCGAGCGCATTACGCATCGACCCGGTGCCGGTCGACGACAGCCGCGCAGAGGTCAGTCGGTGCAGGGCCTTTGTACAGCCGCCTCAGAGATTCGTCTTCGACTCACGCCTCCCGAGCGGCCTTCGCATCGCCCAGCGTGTGTGCGCAGTAAAGAAGTTGGACCAGAACCCATTCCTGCGAACAAGGGCACAACGAAACATGCGGCCAGACTGATGGTCATTTCAACGGACAGCACTTGCACCCAACTTGATGAATCGTGCCCCGGTGATATTCGCTCTATTAGTGCATCGGGATGAGTGATGATCATCGGCGGGATTTCGCCTGCTTATGATCTCCGCGCCATGACAGAAACCCGCACATTCCAAGCGTTACAGAAATCGGCCGACGTGGTCGTACTCGGCGCCGGCCCCGCAGGCTTGGTGCTCGGCAATCTCCTGGTCGCTGCCGGGATCGACTGCGTCGTCCTTGAACGCGCCACCCGCCAGCACATCCAGACCCGTGCGCGAGCCGGCTTCCTCGCGCCGAACACCGTACGGATCCTGGACCGCCACGGCCTCGCCGACGGGCTGCACCGCCACGGACGGACCCACGGCACGTGCGAGTTCCGCACCGAGGAGGGCAGCTTCCGCCTCGACTACGGCGCCCTCGGCCGCGGTGAACAGCACACCGTCTACCCGCAGCAGAACCTTGTCACCGACCTCCTGGCTCGCTACCTCGATGCCGGCGGGAGGATTCGTTTCCGCACCGAGGCGCTGGCCGTGCACGACGCCGACAGCACCCGGCCGTACGTCATCACCGGAGAACCGGACGACGACCGCCCCACCCGATGGACTGCCCGGTACGTCGCCGGCTGCGACGGCCGGCACGGGGCGGCCCGCCGCTCGCTTCCAGCCGCCACCGTCCGCCACCACCACGACCACGGGGTGAGCTGGCTCGGCCTGCTCGCCGAAGCGCCACCCAGCCTCGACGCCGTCGGCTACGCCGTCCACGACCGGGGCTTCGCCGGCCACATGACCCGCAGCCCGCAGATCACGCGCTACTACCTCCAGTGCCGACGCGGCACCCCCGCCGACGCCTGGTCCGATGAGCGGATCTGGGACGAGCTCGACCTGCGGATGCGAGCCGTGGAGCACGGCCCACTGCGCAGGGGGAGGATCACCGAGCGCGGCGTCATCGACCTGGCGTGCGACGTCGTCGAACCACTGCGCCACGGCTCCCTCCTGCTCGCCGGTGACGCCGCCAGCCTGACCGCACCGGCCGCCGCGAAGGGAGCGAACCTCGCGATTCTGGCAGCGGAGTCCCTGGCAGGAGCCCTGACCGAGGCCTTCGCCCGAGGGGACGACACCGCACTCGACCGCTACTCGGCCCGAGTGCTGGCACACATCTGGCGCTCCCAGGAGTTCACCCACTGGATGACCGGACTGCTGCACGAGATCCCCGGCCAGGAGCACTCGGGCGGATCGTTCTTCCATGCCTCCCTGCGGCGCGCCCGCCTCCGTTCGCTGCGCACCTCCCGAACACACCAGCTCTGGTTCGCCGAGAACTACGTCGGCGTCTGAGTCACCGCTCCGCCCCGGGCCGCGCCCTCCACGCCGGCCCCGCACACCGCCACCACGCCCCATCGTGCCCCGGTCTCCGACCCGGCACCGGCCCGAGGACGCCTCCGTGATGACCACGACCCTCCCCGACGGATCCCGAGTACCCGCCGCGGTCGATATCGCCGCCGCCACGCCCGTCGAGGAAACGATGCTTCCCGACGACACGGCCCGACTGCGGGCCGCGGCAGCCTTCGTACGCGAGCACCAGAGCGCGGCCACCCTGCTGCCCCTGCTGCTTCCCGGCCTGCACGGCCCCGAACTGCGATCCCTGTCCGCGCACTGCCGGTTCGCCCACGCCGGCCTGCTCCTCTTCCCGCCGGATCCGCACGACCTGCGCCGTCAGCTCGCCGACTGCGGGCTGGACCCCGATGTTCCGTCCCACCCCAGCGTGGTCGTACGGGAACGGCTCGCCCGGCGCCACGGCCGCGACGCGGCCGAACTGAACGTCCGCATCCTGCGCCCCCACGTCCACGGCCCGACAGGTGAACGGCGCACAGTGGAGGTGTTCGCCCTCACCGTCCCTGCACACTCGGACCTCGAACCGCTCGCCGCGTACGAGCGCGTCCGCGGCCACGAGGCCCACCTGGCCTTCGAACTGGAGCACCCCGACCCGCTGGTGCTCCGCGGGCTGTGCGCGCTGCTCACCCGCCACGGAGCCCGCCCCGACGGCGGCGGGTACAACACGCACGAGGACGGCACCGTCCTCTACTTCACCACCCCCGCCGGCACGACGTGCGGCTACCGGCGGCTCGAGCTCTACGCACAGGGCGACCACCGCGACGTCCTGGGCACCCATCTCAACGAGAGCCACAGCACGCACCGTCATGCCGAAACGCTCCTCCAGCTCCTCACCGGCGCGTGGACCACGCAGGCCCTGGCCGCGTTCGCACGCCTGCGCCTGCCCGAGGCCATGGACACCGAAGTCATCAGTACACGCGAACTCGCCCGCCGTACCGGCACCCACCCCGAAAGCCTCGGCAGCCTCCTGCGCTACCTCACCATGCTCGATGTCGTGGCGACGGGCGAAGAGCAGCAGGACGCCTTCCGCCTCACCCCCCTCGGGCGCCTGCTCCGCGCCGACTCACATGACACGATGCGCCCCTTGGCCCTGATGTACGCGGGCCCCTTCTACCGCTCCTTCGCGGCCCTCGACCACACCGTGCGGACCGGCCGGCCTGCCTTCGACCACGTCTTCGGCGAGAACCACTTCGACCATTTCGCGGGCGACCCCGCGCTCGCCGACATGTTCGACCGCTCGATGGCGGCGAGCGCGCGGATGTTCCAGCCGATCCCCACCCACCCCGTGATCACCGCCGCAGCCCGGGCCGGCACCCCCGGCACCGTCGTCGACGTGGCCGGCGGCAACGGCGAGCTCCTCGGACGCATCCTCGCCGCGCACCCGACCCTGCGCGGCGCGCTCCTGGAGCGTCCCCACGCGGTCGAGGCCGCGCGCCGCTCGCTCGATGCCATGGGCTGTGCGGCCCGTTGCGACTTCCTCAGCGGCGACTTCGCCGACGTACCCCACGGCGGCGACGTGTACGTACTGTCCCGCGTCCTGCACGACTGGGACGACGACCGATGCGGCGAGATCCTGCGCCACTGCGCCCGGGCGATGCCCGTCCACGCCGACCTGCTGATTGTCGAACGGCTCCTCCCCACCGACGGTTCCCCGTCACTGGCCACTGCCTGGGACCTCCACATGATGTGCAACGTCGGCGGCCGCGAGCGCAGCGCCGAGCACTACGCCCGGCTCCTCGCCGACGCCGGACTGGAACTGCTGGACCGCACACCGCTTCCCTTGGACGCCCACGTCCTGCACGCCCGCAAGGCACAAGTGGGCTGACAACCGCGGACACCGCGGGAGAGCGGCCCGTCCGACCGTACGGGTCCGCGATGACGTGGCCGTCCCGGAAGGCGAAGAGCCGGCCGCAGCCCATGACCGGGGCGGGCCGGTCCGAGACGGGCACGGTGATCCGGTCGTCCGCGTGGCCACGGCTCAGCACCACCTCGTACAGCGCGTGTTCGGCGCGGGGGATCGTGTTCGCGGTGGGTCCGTCGAGAACGAGCGACCCGATGCCCCGAACAGGCACTACTGTCCCTCTGCCGGGTCCGGTCCGGCTCATGAAACGCGGATCTTGTGGGGGGCGGCAACAGCGGTGGACGACGACAAGACGGTGCAGCGGCTGGACCTGGACGTGGACGAACTGTCGCTGTCCCCACTGGGTTGGCAGATCGAAGAGATCCAGGCGCACCTGGTCACGACGACCTACAGCGAGTGGGAACACCACCAGGAGATCGAGCTCTCCGGGACGGCACGGTTCCATGGGGAGGAGTGGTCCGACCGCTTCGGCGGTGGTGACTACGCGCCCGCCCTCCTGCTCGCCGTCGGGCGCACGGGCTCGCCGGTCCCGCCCCAGTACAAACGGCTTGTGATGGAGACCGTGACCAAGTTGTCCGAACGTCCCCGGCATCTCTCCGAGAAGAGCAGCTCGTGGGAGTGCGAGAGCCCGCTCTCGCCCGAGGAGATCACCTTGCGGATCACCGCTATGGACGCGGAGGAGATCGAGTCCGATTTCGGCCTCGCACCCGAGAAGCACTCGGTGCTCCCGGTCGAGGTGATCGACGAATCGACGCAGACCGCCGCAGTACAGCTCACGGTCACCACGAGCAGCGCCCATGTCCTGCACGACCTGTACGACAGCCGGCTGCGTGTGCACCTCGCCGGCGGCGCCGTATTCGGTGCTCCCGAGCAGCTGCTGGCCGCCCATCTGGCTGTGCACGACTGGCGGGACCAGGACTCGACACTTGAGGACGAGTGCCCCTTCGGTGTCAGCCTGCCTGGACTGGTCGTCGAGACCCTGGGGGAGGGGGGAGCCCTGATCCGTGAGACGGAGATCGACCTCTCCGGCAGCATCCCCGTGGGCGAGGCGGGTGAGCTGCCCGCGCGCAGCCCCCGTTGGATCGCCGATGCCGAACACGACCTCGACCACTCCGCCCGTCTGCCCACGCGCGTCATCGTCCGGATCGTGGACGCGGACGACCTGTGAGGAAGTCGTCCGGACCGGCTAGTCGTCCTGGGCGCGGCCCGTGGGCAGTGGGTGGCCGGGCCGGGCCATTGCGGGTCGTCGGCCATGACCGGGGTCCATGGCCACATCGGCTCCGGATCAGGCCGTGCCCCACCACCGCGACCAGATGTCCGCCGACGGTGACTCCCGCTGCTGTCACATACTCCGGCATCGTCCCGGGCTCCATTCGCTGATTGACCGAAGAGCTGTCATGAGGGCGTGCGTCCGGGCGGGCCCGTGCGTGACGTCGGTCGGCGATGTTCTTCGGAGGCCGCGCTCGACCGGCTCCGGGAGCTCGAACCGGACCGCGCCTCACCGGCCCGCCACGTGGCGAAGAGCCCGCCACCCGCACTCGTGATCACGGAGAACCCTGTCGACCCGGCCACCATGTACACCACGGTGGCAAGCGCGATGAGGACAAGCAGGGCGATCAGCTCCACCGAACGCGCGCTCACTTGCCTCGGGCGAGCCCGGACCTTGCGGTTCTCGGCGCTGCGGATGCTCCTTTTCAGCATGGTGGTTCCTCCCGGTCCGGCACTCTGTCGGTGCTCCTCCTGGGAAGATGCAGGGTGAGGATTTATGCCACCAGGGGCAACAAACAGGGGCGGGGACATTTCCCAGGAGAGGCAAGTTGCCGCCTCGGGCAAGAAGGCGCGGCGCCACGGCACAGGGGAGGGCACGTGAGCGAGAGCGAGGAGGGGGGCAACCGGCGCGGGCGCTCGATGGCACCCCTCGACCCGACGTTCTCCCCGGGTGAGCGGCAGTTCCTCGAACGGCTGCGAACGGTGGCCACTGCCGCCGGGGACACCCTCGCCGAGGTCAGCAACGGGCTGGCCGACCTGGCGCACCTCGAGCGGACGCCCTCGATGTTCGCCAGCGTGCCGGACCTGTCCAAGATGCTCTCCGGCAAGCGCAGTACTCGGCCGGAGGTGATCAGAGGCCTTCACATCCTTGCCGTGTTGCGGGCAAAGAGGGGGAGGGGCCTTGAGTCCACTTGCCCTGAACGGACAAGCCTCCCATACGAGTTGACCGTTGCGGAGGCCGAGGCGGAGATCGCCATCACGCAGCGCCTCTACACCGGGTGGGTGCGAGGGCGCGACCGGGGACGGCTGCGCCTTCAACTGGCAGAAGCGCAGGAACAGTCGGGGGAACTCCGAGCCCGGCTGGCGGCCGCCGAACGGCGTGCCGAAGAACTCACGGCCGAGATTTCGGCTGCCCGTCATCGGCACGACGAGATGGTTGCGACGCTCACGACACGCAGTACCAAGGCCTATGCCGCGCTGGGCCGAAGCCGTCGTGAACTCCTCGAACTTGCAGACCGGGTGCAGGCCTTGAACGACCGCATCAGATGGCTGGAGGAGGCGTTGCAGGACGCCTGGAACGCCGTCGTTCGTCACGTGGAAGAGCTCGCCTCGGTCTTTGAGCTGGTGATTGAACTGGCAGCCCAGCTCGCGGACGAGGAAGCCTGATCACGACGCGATCGCGGTCACCGAGGCCCGCTTCGGGGTGTTCTGCGTGTTCGGGGTGTTCGGGGTCGAGGACGACGGTCCAGTACCCGGGAGATTCAGCGGAAGGCGTCGGCGTTCTCAGAAGCCCACTGCCGGAACGGGCGGGCCGGCGTTCCGGTGATCCGTGAAACCGTGTCGCGCACCATCAGCAGCTCGTCGTTGACGTCTCCACCCGTGACGTCGAGCACCGCGTCCGCTGCATCGGCCCCGAACACCGCGGCCATCTGTGCGTGAGCCTGCCCGCGGCTGATTTCGGCGAAGGGCACCTCCCGGCCCAGTGCTGCCGCGATGGCCTCGACCTGTTGCCGGGCGGTGACCGGCTCCGGACCGGTCAAGGCGTAGGTGCGTCCGTGGTGGCCGGGTTCGGTCAGTGCCACCCGGGCCACTGCAGCGATGTCCGCAGGGTGGATGGTCGGCAGCGCGGTCCCGGCGAACGGCGCACGGACGGTCGCGCGGCCACGGACGGTGGCCGCCCACATCAGTGCGTTCGAGGCGAACTGCGTGGGCCGCAGGATCGTCCAGGCCATACCGCTCGCCTTGAGCAGTTGCTCCACCGCCAGGTTCTCGCTGGCCGGGCCGAGGTGCGGGTGGGTGTGAACGGTGATGGAGGACACCAGGACGACGTGCTCCACACCCGCCGTGCGGGCGGCCTCGAGGATGTCGGCGTCGGAGCCCAGACGCGAGACGAGAAACAGCGACCGCACCCCTTCCAGCGCGGGCTTCAACGATGCCGGATCGGCGAAGTCGCCCTCCAGGGCCTCGACTCCTTCGGGGAAGTCGGCTCGTGCGATATCCCGGGTAAGCCCTCTGAGCGGCCCGGCACCGCGTGCGTGCAGCTCCTTCAGCAGGGCACGGCCTATGTTGCCGGTGGCTCCGGTCACGAGGATCACGGGGAGGTTCCCTTCGTCGGCTGATCACGTGAGTGGCACGCTACGACCTCGAGCAAGCTTCAGGTCAAGGAAGCGCCCGGCGATGCCGCCCGCGGACCGGCACGTTCTCCATGCCTGCAACCGTGTACGGCGGCGCAGTCGGTGACGGCAGCCCGGACGCACTGCCTCAGGTCAGCACGACCGCATCACGCGTTCGCCCAGAGCCCGCGCGACGACCGCCGGCCGGGCCTCGCGGGCCTCTCGGGCGAACGGGCTCACTGACTGCTGCGGATCTCGTCGATCCGCTTCGCCAGAGCCTTCGTCTCCGCGATGAGCAGCGCGTGTGCCTTCCTCTGCTCCTCGTCACCCTGAGCCTTGAACGCCTCGCTGAAGTGGGGCTGGAGCTGGGTCCACCAGCCGTAGTC
Source organism: Streptomyces sp. NBC_01232 (assembly GCF_035989885.1). Lineage (GTDB taxonomy): Bacteria > Actinomycetota > Actinomycetes > Streptomycetales > Streptomycetaceae > Streptomyces. Next base: position 834,997 of record NZ_CP108518.1, on the reverse strand, counting down.
CAGCATCGCCCACGCCTGCGGGCAGAGGGGCGCGCGGGTCTTCGGGAGATACCCGCTGTCGACCAGGGACTGCTGGTACTTCTTCGGGTCGCTGCCCTCCAGGTAGCAAAGGAAGTTGAAGGCCCGCTGCTGGGTAATGGGGTGGTCGCTCGACAGGCTTTCCAGGGTCGGTCGGCCCTCCTTGCGGGCGATCTCGTCGAAGAGGATCGCGGCGGCCAGCGACGGGCCCGGCCCGACCTCGTTGACGGTGGAGAAGGACGCGTAGCCGTCGGCCGCGTCCTCTTCGAGGCCGAGGTTGGCCAGGAGGAGCTGGCGTTGCAGGGCGTGACCCATCTCGTGGCCGAAGATGAACTCCGTCGACAGGACGGTCAGGTCGTCGGTGTTGTAGTCGGACGCGGGGAACGGTGCGGGCCGTTCGACGGTCTTCACGACGTCGGCGAGTGCCTTCTCGATCTCGGTCAGGAACGGCGGCGGGATGAAGATCGTCCTGCCGTCGGGCTGGGTGACCGCGTCCGTGACCCCGGGCGGCACGTCGGAGGTGACCTTCACGACCAGATCGTGGGGGAGGGTGAGCGCTCTGTTCACCCAGTCGGCCGACCGCTCCAGCACACGGGAGTTCCGGATCAGTGCCACGGCCGGCCGGTCCTCCGGTTTGACCGTTCGGGTCTCGTAGACGACGGTGACCCTGCCGGAGGGCGTCGCTCTGGGGTGAGGTCCTGCTCCGGGCTCCTGCCCGGCGTCGCGGGCCTCGCCGCTGCACCCGGTCACGACGACCCCGGCGAGTACCAGCACGCCTGACAGGACGAGGCGCGCCCTCTTCGAGCAATCGGCGGTGTTCGGCATCCTTGATCGGCTCCCGTCGCGTGCTCCCGTCGCGTGTTCCCGCATCGATTCTCGAGCCGTCCGGAAGCGGGCGCCCGCCGAGCCGCCCGTTCGGGGGACCGCTCGCCCGCCGGAGCCCAGAGCACCGGCGCGCAGCCCACGGGTCGGTGATCACCCCTTACGATCACGTCCATGTCGACCACACCGTCCGCCCCTGTCCTGCGCGGCAGTGGCGGCGCCGTTCTCCGTTACGAGGCTGACTCAGTGACGCTGCGCCGCGGGGACGAAGAGATACGCATCCCCCTGCAGGCCGTCCGTGACGTCATACCGGACCGCCGGGCCGTAACGGTCGAACTGCGGGCCCCGGCCGGCGGTACGCCCCTCACACATCGGATCGATGGCGTTGGCGAGGCTGCGGCAGGCCTGTTCGCGATGGCGGTGGGAACGGCCCTGGCCGCGCTGCCGGAGCCGGACCCGTCCTTCGACGGTGCCTCGCTCGTGACGACCGTCTCGCTGCGCACTCCCCGGCCACCAGGTCCGTCCGTCAGCACCGGCGAGAAGGCAAAGGGTATCGCCTGGCTCCTGCTCGCTCTCGGGCCCGGTCTCGTGACGCTCATCGTGACCGGCGTGCTGGTCGTCATGCACGGAGATGCGGGCATGCTCATCCTCGCGGTCCCGATGGGACTCCTGACCGTGTTCCTCAACCTCGCGAGTGCCGTCGCAGCTGAGCGGACCCTTCAGATGTGGCTCCTGCCCCGGCGCGGCATCACGGTGGTGGCCGTGCGCACCAGTCCGTACGGCAAGTCAGGGAACTACGAGTACACGGATCCGAGCGGCCAGACCCACAGCTACTGCCGGGACGCGTACGCGAGCCAGATCGAGATCAGCTACCACCCGGACCGCCCCGGCAGTCCGATCGGTGTCTATCCCCCCTCCACGCGTGTGGCGGCCACCATCGGGACCTTGCTGCTGTGGGTCGTCACGGCGGGCCTCATCTTTCTGGCGATGATGGCCGCCACCGAGTGACCATCAGGGCGGCATGCAGGACGTCGTAGCCGACGCCGTGACCGCAGGGGGCCGGCCTTTGCGCCACGGCAGATCGCCGCGTGTCATCCGTCGCACGACGCGATGCCGGCGGCTCCATTGGGCGTGCTGGCACCGTGCCTGGGAACGGCCGTTGACGATTGCGGCCGGTTCTTCGAGCCGAGCAGGTGTCCGCCTCCGGTTGCCGCCACGGGGAGAGACGTCCACGGCCGGCACCAGACTGCCGCCACGGGCCCCGGGGCAACGGCACGTCGGCCGGCCCGTCGCAGCCGGGTGACATCGATCCGGCCTTGGCTGAGTCCGCAATACGGGGCACCGTGCCCGCGTCGGTGCTCGGGAGCGAGCGCCAGGTCGACGAGCGCGCGGACCCGGCCGTCCGTGCACAGCAAGGCGTCGCACAGCTCGACGGCAAGTGTGGGGCGTGTATCGAAAGCGCAGACGGGCCGGGCGGGGTGATGCCCCGGTCCGGCTCGTCCGCTCTCTGCTAGAGGTCGAGCCGATGCTGGTGTGTCGTGTGCGTGGGTGTGTAGGCGAGACCGTCGTTGATCTGTCTCATGTGCGTGTTGCCGTCGGCGGTGTCGGTCAGGAGGCCACCGAGGTCCGGATAGTCCCTATGGGCCTGTCGGATCGACTCGGCCTTCATCCAACGACCGAGGCCGTGTCCACGGTGCTCGGGCAGCACGCCGGTGCCGTAGTGCTGGCCGTCACCTGCGCCGTTGCCGGGGATGACGAGTTCGGTGAACCCGGCGATCGCGCCGTTGGAGACGTCGACGGCGACGACGGTGTGCAGGTGGTCACCGCGCTGTTCGACGGCCTTCGCCGCGGCCCGCACGCGGTCCACGTCCCAGATCACGATGCCGCTGTCGGCGTCGTCCATGGGCATGTCGTCCATGGCGCGGCGAGAGGCGGTGAACGTCTCGGCGAGGTCGTCGGGGACGGTTCCCTGCCATGACATCAGCCGGTAGCCGGGATGCGGCCGCTCGATGATCTCGACGAGGACGGCGGTATCCACCTCAGCCAGTGGCAAGCGGGTGAACCTCAAGGCGAGGACCTTTCGGAAGCCGCGCGCCGCCAGGAAGTCGTCGCCGGGCGATCCGGCTTCTGCCTGCGCGACGACGCAGCGTCGGGCATGGTCCCGGGCGGTGGCCACGGCGGTGTCGAGGAGCCGGGAGCCGACGCCCTTGCGGCGCTCCGCAGGATGAACACGGAGGTCGAGCTCGGCCACATGCTCCTGTCCGCCATCCAACAGGCGCAGAAAGGCCGTGCCGGAAGGGATGGAATCCGCGTCCGATGCCAACCAGGCAAGACGCCGGCCGTGCGGCCCGTGAGCGGGGTCGGTCAGTGGGGTGATGCGAAGGGACAAGGTGTCTCCGTCGTGAGGAGGTGGCAGAGGTCAGTACGCGGACTCAACTGCTGGGCACTCCTGCGCATGTGCTCCACACCTCCTCGTCGACAGCGCCGGCCTGCACCCATGCAAGCGGCTGCGTGAACCTAGCTGGCCGATTGGCTCCTGGGCAACGGGTTAACGAGGGCCGCTGCGCGTGGCCGGCCCGGCCCGATGCGGGGCGCGAACCAACTGCGGCGAGTCTCCAGGCTGTCGGCTTGCCCACAGCTACGAGGTCCGACCTGACGGGAGCTGGCGCACGCGCCGCCGGCGCCTCATGGAGCACGAGGTGCCGGAGTCGGGTTCGTGTGAGACCGCGTACGCCTTGTCGTCCGCCGATCAGAATTGACGCTCCCTCAGGCGTCCCGTCGACGTCTTATAGTGAGAAACTATGTCTCACTTAAAGAAGTCCCCTCCCATTGTTGTCACCGGGGCCACCGGGACGATCGGCCACCCGGTCGTCGCAGGGCTGCTTGATGCCGGTCATGCGGTGCGCGGAATCTCGCGACACCCGCAACGTGCCTCACTCCCGGATGGTGCGGACGTGGTCTTCGGCGACCTGGACGACCCGTCCACACTGGGGCACGCATTCGACGGTGCCGCGCAACTCGTCCTGATCGCGGTCCCCGAGACCGTTGAGGCGGTCGTCTCTCGCGCACAACAGGCGGGCATCGAGCACGTGGTTGTGGTCTCCTCCGCCGCCGTAACGGCCGGCTACGACACGATGTACAACGCCGTCGTCGAGCAGGCCGTCATGGACTCGGGACTGGATTGGAGCATCGTGCGTCCCGGTGAGTTCGCGACAAACTCACTCTTCATATGGGGACCAGAGATCAAGGCAAGTCGCCGAGCCGTGGAGCCCTTTCCTGATCAGATCGGGCATCCCGTTCATGAGGCCGACGTTGCCGACGTCGTCCTGGCCAACCTGCTCGACCCACACCGCCTCGGACGGATCGACACGATCATTGGACCGGAAAGCCTCACCAAACGCGAACAGGTTGCAGTGATCGCAGAAGCGATCGGAGAACAGATCACGCTCGATGAGGTCTCCGCCGAACAAGCCCGCGACTTCTACCGAGCCCAAGGGGGCTTCGCGGCCGCGAACGCAGACTTCCTGTTCGGGTTCGAAAGCTACGACGGCATCGAAGGCATCGCAGATGAGCCCAGTGACACGAGGGCCCCGGAGGGCGATGCCTACCTCACACTCGACCAGATAACGGGAACTCCAGCTCGCTCCTTCCGCCACTGGGCGCACGGTCACGCCTCTGACTTCATTTGAGCGATGACAGGGGCGGAGATGTCGACGAGACTGACAACGAAACGCTTGAAGTCGACGAAGCCAGTGCTCCTGCTGCTGGGTCCGGCGACGCCGGCGACGTCGACCGTGCTGGTCACAGCCATCAACGAATGGCTGTGACCAGCACTTTCGCCCTACACATGGCCGCGCACCCGCCCGCAGTCGGCATCGCTGGTGCGGGCATGGGCGGGACCGGGCGGTCGCGCCCCGGTGCTCAGGCCTCGATCTGCATCCAGGTGTCGCCGGCGCGGAGCCACAGGACACCGTCGCGGCCCTGGGCGCAGCGCATGACCACCGGCCCCGGTAGTCGCAGCTTCTCCTGGGCAGTGATCACCCAGGCATCGTCGAAGAGCTCCGCGCGGCTCAGCTCGACGCCGGGACGGTTGTGGAACCGGTGGGTGAGGAGCATCCGGGTGCCGCGGACGGCGATGCCGTCGGTGTCTCTCAGGGGGTTGCGGTAGCTGGTGATGTCGCCGGTGGCGGGATCGACCCGGGACACGAAGGCACCCTCGTGGCTGTACCAGGCGAGCCAGGCCGTGGCCTCCTCCGTGGCGCCCGCGCTTCCGCCCAGGGGCCATACGGGGAGCCGCCCCTGAGGGCTCCAGGTGTGGGTACCGTCGGTGTCCCAGCGGGCCAGGCCGGCACTGGTCTCCGGATGGTCGCCGTAGATGCCCTCGTCACCGTACGAGGTCCAGATACCGCCGTCGCGGTCGGTGATGATGAAGTCGATGTCGTCGCCGATGCAGAAATGACTCACCGGATGTCCCCCGGGGGAGTACACCATCGCGTTCCTCTCCCAGATGCCGTTCCGGTCCCGGCGTATACGGCCTGACACCAGCAGAAACCGTGACCACGACAGCAGAGCCAGGTGACTGGTCCACGCGGATATGCCGGTGACGGGCGTGCGGTGTTCCACCCCGCCCGAGACCACGACCAGTACGCCGTCACACGGAGCCGCCACGCTCCATCCGACCCATCCCTTGACATACGGGGAGCGGCGCAGGTTCCGTTCCTGGACCAGCACCACCGCGAGTTCGTTGCTCGGTCCGACGCTCCACCACAAGGCCCGCCATCCAGCCCGGGCATCCTCAGGGGGCAGGCTCCACACGACAGGCAGTTCGCCAAGTGCCACAGGTCTTCACCTTTGGGACTCCAGGCCCCAACGGCGCCCGAAGAGAGGTACGTTACCGGGCCGCGGTTGTGCGTTTCGACCGCCCCTGCCCGATGCACTCATCAGGCCAGTGCGCCACCTGCGGATGGCCCGACCGTCGAGGGCTCCTACAACCCCCGCGAGCCCTGAAGACGGCTCCTCGGTCTCGGCATGCCCGGCCTCCTCGTCTTCGGCGTCGCCCAAGAGGTCTATGGGGTTCCGGGTGCCCGGGGCGGGTCGATTGCGGTCAGTGCCTTCCGTGCGGCGCGGTGGAGTGCCTCGTCCGCGGGGATGTCGCCATAGCGGCGGGGCGAGGACGTGACCTCGTGCAGGACGGGCAGGGCTGATGCCGCCGGGCCGCCGATCGCGCCCAGGATCCGTACGGCCCGCAGGGCCGGCAGGGTCGTCGTGTGTCCGGCCAGCGGGGCCAGTTCCGGCAGCAGGGCCGCCACGGCCGGCGCCGCGTCGCCGGTGATCCGCCACCAGGCCTCGGCGGCGCCGACCCGGCTCCATGCGCCGGGGCACGTCAGCAGCGGCCGTAGCGCGTCGGCGTACGGGGCGGCCTGCGGGCCGAGGTCGGCCAGGTAGCGGAGCACCGGCTGTCCGAGGCCGGCCCGGGCGGCCGCGCCGCAGATCCGAAGGGCCGGTTCCGGGTCGCCCGTCAGGCGCCAGTACGCCCAGGCGGCGGTCTGTGCGCCGCCGTGCCACGGGTGCCGGCCCGGCCCGGGGTCGGCGGTGGTGAGTGCGGCGAGCAGGCCGGGCGCCGATCCTGTCGCGGCGGCCGGGCCGATCGCGCCCAGCGCCTCGGCGGCCGCGCGCGCGAGGGGGGTGTCCAGCAGGGCGACCAGTTCGGGCACCGCGGGCGCGGCCGCCGGGCCCCACCGGGCGAGCGTGTGCAGGATCCGGGTCGCCGTGTCGGGCCGGCTGCGGTCGGCGAGGCGCAGGCGGCAGACCGGCAGCAGGTGCGGGGCCCAGCGCGCGGGCAGCGGGGCGGGGGTGTTGAGCCAGAGGCGTCCGAGGCGTGCCGCGTACCAGTCCGCGGCCCGGTCGTCGTCCATGCCGACCAGGGCCCGTAGCGCCAGGTCGGCGTTGCCCGCGGCGGTGACGCCCCCGGACCGCTCGACGTGGCGGACCAGCCGGTCCGCGCAGGAGGCGGCCGCGGTGCCGCCCTCGGCCAGGACCTCGACCGATGCGGACGCCACGTGCTCGTCGTCGAGTCCGGCGGCGACGGTATCCCACAGTTCCGGCGAGGGGGCGCGCCAGTACCGCAGCCGCGCGTCGGCGGCACGCACGGCCGCGCGGCGCAGTTCCGCGCGCGGGTGGCCAGCCGTCGCCGCGACCAGTGCCGCGGACGCGTGCGGGTGGGGCGCCGTTCGCCTCGCGAAGCGTTTGTCCGGCTCGTAGCCGAAGGGCCACCACGGTACGTCCGGGAGCCGCTGCTTCCCGGCGGCCGCCAGTCCCCGGGCCACGGCACGGCCCGCGGCGTCGTCGGCCGCCTCCGTTCCGTCCGCCGCCTCCGCGCCGTCCCGTGCCAGCACGCCGCGCGCGGCGGCCAGCGCGACCAGCGGGTGCGCGTGGTCCAGCCAGGGACGGAGCCACTCCCGGTCCCGCGACAGCTTCCCCACCGCCAGCAGTTGGGACGTGAGCGCCGTCGGATCGTCTTCCACGGTGGCCCGCCGCCGCAGCGCGTCGAGCGCGGCCGGGTCGGTGCAGCGGACGGAGCGCAGGACCCAGGCCGCGCCGGTCCGCACGCCGGGCGCCCGGTGCGCGATCAGGGGCAGTACGTGGGGCCAGGAGTTCGTGAACAGCTCGTACGCCTCACGGTGGACGCCGACGGGGCTGCGGCAGGCGCCGTGTCCGCGCCGGGCGAGGAAGTCGAGGACCTGCACCAGGCGTCGATCGTCGAGCTCCGGGAGCAGGGCGAAGAGGTGGGTGACCGTGTGGGCGAAGAGCGGGGTGTCGCGGCTCCAGCCGAGCTTGTCCTCCAACCGGAGCCATGACTTCTGGCGTTGCCCGAAAGCCACCAGCCCGCGCAGCAGGCCCGGTATCTCCTCCCTGCCCGGAGGTACGTCTTCCAGCACGTGCCAGGCCACCGGCCCGGCCCCCCGTTCGTTCATGCCAGGGAGCCTAGGCGGTCCGTGTCCGCCTGCGCCGGGCCCCCATGGGGTGGTGTCGGCAGGAATCCGGCCCGGGATGCGGTCGGGTCACCGTTCCCGGGCGCTCTCGGCGGCCACGGGCAGCAGGTCGCGGCGTTCGGCCCCCAGGCTGACCAGCGGCACAGCTGGAGCGCGGACCGCCGGGGCTTCCTCGGCATCGGGACCGCCGGCGCCATTCCGGCAACCTGTCCGCCCGCGACATCGACCAATGCGGGAACTGCGGGACGACCGACGCGGTGGCTGGCTGGATGGTCGCCTCGCTCGGGCTGTGTGCGCCGACTGATACGACGTGATGTCCGGCGAGCCCGGGCGCCACGGCCTTCGGTACCACCGGCAGGAGAAGCGATCGCCCTCTCCGCAGAGCCCCGGCCGGCAGGAACAATCACCGCGCGAAGCAGAACGAGGCAGCTTGTCCAAGGGCGGCTGGGGAGAGGATCATTCGGTCATGAGACCCGAAGTGCAGACGTTCGTTGCCGACGGACCGCTTCCCGGTGGGGACGCGAGCGAGGAAGAGATCGACAGGCGTGAACGCCAGCTGAGGACGATCTCCCGCCCTGTTACGTCCGAAGAGGCGGCTGCCCTGGCCACCTGCTTCGGCCCCGACGACTGCTACGGCGTTGCCTGGACGCTTGTCCACCTGATCGAGACGGCTCCCAGCCGGGTGCCACAGTGGGAGGATCCGGGTCCGGAAGCCGGAGACTGGGCCGAGGTTCTGCGGGGGCGATGGGGCAGCGGCTTGACGGTTTGACTGCATGAGGTGTCTTTCTCCGCGATAGCCGGAGGAAAAGGCCTCATGCCGGCTCGCTGCGCCCCGGCGGAGGTGGCGTCGTCAGCGTAGGTCGAGCAGCATCACGTCGTGGAGGTCCGCGCCCGTGCCCCAGGGCCGCGCCTCGCCCACCTTGCGGTATCCCCACGTTCGGTAGGCGGACGACGCTGCCCGGCTGGCCGGGTGGACGTTCAACAGCACCCGCTCGGCTTGCATGCTCTCGAGCAGCGTCTCGTGCAGGCGCCGCGCGATGCCTTGCCCACGCCACGGTCCGCGCACGGCGAGTTCCATCAGTCCGAAGGTGCGGTGCCCGTCTTCCCGCCGCATGTCGGCGGGCACCGGCAGGCCTGCGGGGGAAAGCGGCGGAAGGCGGCGACGACGTCGTCCTCGGTCTCGTTGTACGGAGGCTCGGCGAACGCTTCGGCATAGATCAGCCTGAACGCTTCCTGAGCCTGCACTGCCCTCGGATCCCACCACCGCCCGGGGATGTCAGCCCGGGGATGTACGGCCGCCACCGGCGTACATCCCCGGGCCGATGGCAGCCGTTCGCGCCCGGCATAGCGTTCGAGTCATCGGCCCGCACCGGGCCGGACATCACGCAAGACATGCTGGGAGACAACTCGATGCGACGACGCCTGTTCCTGGTCGGTGCCGCTGTTGCCGCGGCTCTGGCGGGCACCCTCTCCGCCACGACCGCCCATGCCGACACCCGCCCCTTACCACCGCCCGGGACCGCGCTCGTGCTCCCCGTACCGTCCGGGCACCACCCGGTCGGTAGGTCCACGGTCCACCTGAAGGACGAGAACCGGGCCGACCCGTGGGTCCCCTCGGAGAAGCGGGAGCTGATGGTCTCCCTCTGGTACCCGGCCGTCAGGCCGGCGGGCACGCCCTCGCCCTACATGACGGCGGAGGAGTCCGAGCAGTATCTGGCAGCCACCGGACTGGACCTGCCGACCGATCTGTTGGCCAACGTGAGGACCCACTCGACGGTGGACGCGAAGCCGTCGAAGATCCACGGCAGACTGCCGCTCGTCGTCCTGTCACCGGGCTTCGGCATGCCACGCGCCACCCTCACAGGCCTCGCAGAGGAGTTCGCAGCCCGCGGCTACGTCGTCGCCGGCATCGGACACAACTACGAGGCGGACGGCATCTCGTTCCCCGACGGGCGCACCACCTCCTGCCTGGCGTGCGCGGACAGGGACTACCCCAAGGTCGGCGCAGTCCGCGCCGAGGACATCTCCTTCGTACTCGACGAGCTCACCGGCCCCCGGTCGCCGTGGAAGCGCGGCGCGCCCATCGACCCCGGCCGCATCGCCGTGGTGGGGCACTCGGCCGGCGGTTTCAGCACGATCCCGGCCATGCTGCGCGATCCGCGTGTCAAGGCGGCGGTCAACATGGACGGCAATTTCCGGTTCCCGAACGACACGCCCCTGGACCGGCCGTTCCTGATGCTGGGCCAGCCCAGTCACATACCCGGCGGCATCGACTCGACCTGGGACGAGACCTGGACCGAACTGACCGGATGGAAGCGCTGGCTGAGCGTCGACGACACCGGGCACCTGTCCTTCACCGACCTGGCATCCCTGGCCAAGCAGTGCGGCATGTCCCTCCAGCGATTGGACGGTGACCGCGCCGATGCCATCACCAGGGCCTACGTGACGGCGTTCGTGGACACCCACCTGCGCGGACGGAACGCCTCGCTGCTGGACGGACCGGCAGCACGTTTCCCGGAAGTGCGCTTCCACCGCCCCTGAGGTTGATCACCGCCGGAGGAGGCGGCGGCGCGGGCTGTGGTCGCCTCGGTGCGGGTTGCCTTCGGCTACGCCGTCCGGGTCCGCCCTGGCCGACCGGGGTGTGCTGGGCGGGCCTGGTCAGCGTTCCCGGGTGATGATCCGTTGCGGACCACCCCGGTGTCCGGCCGTCCTCGTGCCTCTGGCCGCAGAGGCTGAGCGGCCATTCGTGAAAGGCTCCGCTATGCGCGCTTACGTCATCGACGCCTTCGGCGACACCCCAGCCCTTCGGGAGGTTCCCGTTCCGGACCCGGAGCCGGGCGAGGTGCAGATCAAGGTCCGTGCGGCAGGACTCAATCCGCTCGACTTCAAGGTGGTCGGCGGAGAGCTGGCCAACTCGGGAGCCGAGTTCTCCTTCCCCCTCACCCTCGGCTTCGACGTGGCGGGCACCGTGACCGCAGTCGGCGAGGGCGCCGGCTTCGCCGTTGGCGACGAGGTGTTCGGCCTGGTGTGGCCGAGCTCCTTCGAGCACGGCTCCTTCGCCGAATACATGACCGCCCCCGGGCACGCGGCCCTGGCGCCCCGCCCCGAGGGCCTGGACCCCGCGGCCGCTGCGGCGCTGCCGATGACCGGCGGGACCGCACAGAGCGCGGTGGACTGGCTCGGCCTGACCGAGGGCGAAAAGCTCCTGGTGGTCGGTGCGACCGGAGGCGTGGGCTCCTACGCGCTGCAGATGGCCGCGGGCCGCGGCGCCCACGTCATCGCCGTGGCGGCCACCGCGGACCACGAGTACGCCCGTTCCCTGGGCGCGGCCGAGGTCATCGATCACCGCACCACCGATGTCGCCGACGCGGTCCGCTCCGCCCACCCCGACGGCATCGACGCCGTCATCGACCTCGCCGACGACGCCGAGACCGTCGCCACCCGTATCGCACCTCTGCTGCGTGACGGCGGCCGACTGCTCAGCACGGTCTTCGCCACGGATCCCGACGCTCTCGCGGCCCAGGGAATCAGGGCGGTGAACTTCGCCTACCGCGCCACCGGCGAGGACATGGCCCGTCTCGCCGTCGGGGTGACGGCGGGCGGCCTGCGCGTCGCCGAGACCCGCAGCTACCCTCTCGCCTCCATCGACGAGGCACGCACCGCTTTCCTGAACGGGCACGTCCGCGGCAAACTCGTCATCACGCCCTGACCGAAACCAGGTCACCAGGGCCCGCGGCCTCGGAGTTCGCGGTCGGCACCGCCGACCGCCGTCTGCATGTCCCACCGAGCCGATCCCGGACCACGTCTCCCCGGGTCGCTGTGCTCGACGGACAGCGCACGTGCTGCGGAGGCGCCCGGAGTGTGCCCGTCCACAGGGAGGGCGTCATCCGTCCGTGGCGTCCTCCTCGGCCTCCCAGCGCAGCAGGTCGCCCGGCTGGCACTCGAGCACGTCGCACAGTGCGGCGAGCGTCGCGAAGCGCACCGCCTTGGCGCGGCCGTTCTTGAGTACGGCCAGGTTGGCGGGGGTGATCCCCACGCGGTCCGCGAGCTCGCCCACGGACATTTTCCGCCTGGCCAGCATCACATCGATGTCGACGGCGATCGGCATCAGATGACCTCGTCCAACTCGGCCTGCATCCGGGCGGCTTCGACATCGCGCGCGACGGCCTGGGTGAGCAGCATCCGCAGCACGAGCACGATGAGCGCCACCCCCAGGATGGCCACGCCAACCCCGCCCATGATGACGGTGACGCCCGGGTCCTCGCGCTGGCCCGGCGCATTGAGGGCCGTGACCACGAACCACATGAGGGCGGCCGCCACGATCGCGCCGATCACTCCGTCCACGTACCGGAAGGCCGTGTGGGAGAACACCGTTCCGCGTCGCACCATCGTCACCAGCCGCCAGACGCAGATCAGAGCGACCTGGGCCGACACCATGCCCAGGATCGTGATCACACGGAACGGGGTCAGGGGGAGCGTGCCGTCCTCCGGGTCGGTGGCCAACGCCCACACCATCGATGCCTGCACGAACACGGTGCCGACGAGCACCACGGCGAGTACGGCGCGCAACGCATGCACTGTCAGCTTTCCCATGACCTGTCCCTCCATCGATTCACGATGGAAATCTATCGAATGTCGATAGGCGAGGCAAGAGGTGCCGGGGGAAGGAGGTGGTTCACGGGCGGTCTCCGGTCGGTGTGCGGGCCGTGGCGGCTGCCGTGGTCAGGGCGGCGGTGAGGGTCTCGGTGTACGGCTGCGGGCGCCGCCGGCGGGGGAGGACCAGCCCGATGTGCCGGGCGGGGCGCGGGGGTTCGACGCGGACCACCGGCGACTCCGGGGCGGGGGAGAGCGAGACGTGCGGGACAAGGGAGACCCCTACGCCCGCGGCGACCAGGGTCTGCGCGAAGAAGTAGTCGGTGGTGGAGGCCGCGACCCGGAGGTCGAAACCGGCGAGCTCCGCGTACCGGCGCAGGAAGGCCTCCGTCTTGAGGCAGCCCAGCACCCAACGGTCGGCTCGCAGTTCGGCCAGTTCCGCCGACGGCCGGCCGGTGAGGCGGTGGCCGGGCGGTAGCACCAGCCACAGCGGATCCTCCATCAGTGGCACCCAGTCGAGCCCCGGGCGGCCGTCCGGACGTACGGGCGGCGGGCCGTCGAAGTGGTAAGCCAGCGCGAGATCGGCCGCGCCGCCGCGCACCATCGGCACCGCGTCCTCCGGCTCGCTCTCCAGCACCGTCAGCTCCACCTCCGGATGCGCCTCCACGAACCGGGACAGGGCCGCGGGCAGCAGGTGCCGGCCCCCGCTGGTGAAGGTGGCGACGGTCAGGCGCGGCCGGTCCGCCGTGAGCCGGTCGATCGCGTGGCGGACCTGGTCCAGCTCGGCGGAGATCGACTCGGCCGCCTCCACCAACAGCCGTCCCGGCTCGGTGAGGGTGACTCCGCGCGTACTGCGAACGGCCACCGGGTGGCCGACCGCCCGCTCCAGCGCCGCGATGTGCTGGGAGACGGCCGACGGGGTCAGCAGCAGTGCCCCGGCCGCCCGGTTGAAGCTGCCGTGCTCGGCCACCGCCCGCAGGACGCGCAGCCGCTGCACATCGATCAACAGTTTTCCTTACGATCCATACAGCAGATCATCAGTTCCGCTGGGGACGATACAGCGGCAGAGTCGAACGCATGAAGCGGATTCTTGTCATCGGCGGCAGCCGTTACTTCGGAAAGACCCTGGTCACCCGGGCGCGCGACGCGGGCGACGAGGTCACCGTCCTCAACCGGGGCTCCGGCACCCCGCCCACCGGCGTCGGCCGGCTGGTCGCCGACCGCGACGACGAGGAAGCGCTGCGGGCCGCGCTGGGCGGGCGCGAATTCGACGTGGTCGTGGACCAGGTCTGCTACACGCCGCTCCAGGCCGCCGTCGCCCGACGGGTGTTCGCCGGGCGGACCGGGCGCTACGTCATGACCTCGACCATGGAGGTCTACGACCCGGCCACGCTCCCCGACGTCCTCCGCGGCGCCGGCGCCGCCCCCGTCGCCGAGGCGTCGCTCGACCCCGTGCGGCTGCCGCTCCCGGGGGCGGCGGGCCGCGCGCCCGGGCCCTGGCCCGCGTACGTCTACGCCGAGGGGAAGCGGCAGGCCGAGGCCGTCTTCCTGAGGGAGCCGGCCTTCCCGTACGCCGGTGTGCGCGCCGCACACGTCCTCGGTGGCGGCCCGGCGGAGTTCACCGGGCGGCTGGCGCACTACGTGGAGCGGATCGGCTCCGGAACCCCCGTCGCCGTCCACGAAGCCCCGTACGCCACCTCCTTCATCCATCACCACGAGATGGCCGCGTTCCTGCACTGGACGGCGGAGCAGACCTTCACGGGGCCCGTCAACGCGGCTTCGCACGGGGCCCTCGACGTGATCGCGCTCTGCGAGACGGTCGCCGCACGGACCGGACGGCGGCCGCGGTACCGGGTGGTCGGGCCGGGCGCGCACGCCTCGCCCTTCTCCTTCGACCGCCCCTACGCCCTCGACAACGGCCGGGCCTCGGCCCTGGGGTTCCGCTTCGGCCGGGTCGCCGACTGGCTGCCGGGGGCGGTCGACGAGAGCGTGCGCGCCGCCGCCTGACGCGGTCACTGGTCTCCGACGCGCCGCTCCAAGGGAGTTGCTACCGAAGAGTTGCTCACACTGAAGGTCACACTGCCGGCCCGGTAGCGGTCGTCGGACCACTCGATCGGGCGGCCGGTGGCCGCCCGGGAGACGTGCCGCTGGCGCAGCAGCGGGCTGCCGCGCCGGATCTCGAGCAGCCGGGCGTCCTCGCTGCCGGCCGGAAGGGCGTCGATGAGGTGCTCGCCGTAGTGGGCGACGACCCCAAAGCCCTCGGCCAGGCTGTCCATGACGGACCGGCAGTCCGCGGGCAGCATCTCGACGGCCTCCGCGACCCAGTCTGCATAGGCGGTCCGCTCGACCATGGTGGGCTCCCCGTCGAGCAGGCGCAGCCGCAGCACGGCCAGGACCTCCGTACCGGGCGCGAGCGCGAGCCGGTCCGCCTCCTCGGCCGTCGCGGACCGGCGGGTGCGGGACAGGAAGCGGCCGGCGGCCCGGTGCCCGAGCCCCTCGGCCCACTGGGCGAAGCTGTTGAGCTCGCCGAAGCTGTGCCGGCGCTCCTGCCTCAGGACGATGCGCCGCGCGCCCTGCCGGGAACCGATCAGCCCTTCCGCGGCGAGGGTGGCGACCGCCTGGCGGACCGTCCCGCGCGATGCGGACCAGCGCGCCGCCAGATCGCTCTCCGAGGGCAGGAGCGCGCCCACCGGGAGCTCGCCCGCGAGGATCGCCCCGCGCAGCGCCTCGGCGATCTCCATGTACCTGGCCGTGCCCGCGTTCGTGCTCATGTCCTTCGCCCCCAGATGGCCGTGACCGACTCCCATGATCATTCCAACAGGTTCTGTCACGGCTTCTTCCGGTCATTCTTCTCTCTTCGTCGAGCCGTGCTCCCGAGGACGGGCGCCGTTCACCGTCCGTACAGCGGGCCCGGGCGAACTGGAGCCAACTTGTTCAGACAAGTGAACCCACCCTCGTCTCCGGGAGAGACCGTGCTCAGTTCCTCCGCCCGTCGCGGTGCGGCCGTTCTGCTCAGCGCCGCCGTACTCACCACGCTCAGCGCGTGTGGTGCCGCACCCGACCAGAAGTCCGGCGGTGCCGACGGCGCCAAGAACGGCGTGCAGCCGGGCGCCGCGACCTCGGTCGCCGACTTCGGCTCCTTGGAGGCCCTCGCAGCCGCCGCCCAGAAGGAGGGCGAGCTCAATGTGATCGCGCTGCCGCCGGACTGGGCGAACTACGGCGAGATCATCAAGGCCTTCGAGGCCAAGTACAAGATCAAGGTGAACAGCGAGAACCCGGACGCCTCCAGCGCCGACGAGATCGCCGCGGTCAAGTCCCGCAAGGGCCAGAAGCGCGCCCCCGACGTCCTCGACCTCGGGATCGCCTTCGCCCGCAGCGGCGCCGCCGAGAACCTCTTCGCCCCGTACAAGGTCACCGCCTGGGACAAGATCCCCGCCGCCCAGAAGGACGCCGACGGCCGCTGGACCAACGACTACGGCGGCTACGTCTCCATCGGCTGCGACGCCGCCCGGATCCCCACCTGCCCGCAGACCTTCGCCGATCTCCTCAAGCCCGAGTACAAGGGCAAGGTCGCCCTCAACGGCAACCCCACCAAGTCCGGTTCGGCCTTCGGCGGCGTCTACGCGGCCGCCCTCGCCAACAAGGGCTCCTTCGCCGACATCCAGCCCGGCATCGACTTCTTCGGACAGCTGAAGAAGAGCGGGAACTTCCTCCCGGTCGAATCCACCCCGGCCACCGTGGAGAAGGGCGAGACGCCCATCTCCATCGACTGGGACTACCTGAATGCCGGCTACGCCGACCAGTTCAAGGGCAAGGGCGTCGACTGGAAGGTCGCCGTCCCCACCGACGGCGTCTACGCCCAGTACTACTCGCAGGCCATCAACAAGGAGGCCCCGAACCCGGCGGCCGCCCGCCTGTGGCTGGAGTTCCTCTACAGCGCCGAGGGCCAGAACCTGTGGCTGAAGGGATACGCCCGCCCGGTCCTGCTCCCCGGCATGACCCAGGACGGCACCGCCGACAAGGCCGCCGTGGCCAAGCTCCCGCAGGTCCAGGGCACCCCGGCCTTCCCCGCCTCCGAGGAACTCGACAAGGCCAAGGCCACCCTCGCCGAGAAGTGGGACAAGGCCCTCTCCTGATGTCCTCCACCACCGCCCCCCGCGCAGCCGCCGGCACCCGCCGGCGGCGGCGCGGCCCGCGCACCTGGCTCGCGGCCCTCCCCCTCCTCGCCTTCACCGGGCTCTGCTTCGGCCTCCCGCTCGGCGCCATGGCCCACGGCGCGGTCACCCGCACCGACCCGGCGAGCGGCGCCACCCTGGTGACCGGTGAACACCTCGCCCGCTCGCTCCAGGGTCCCTACCTGGGCTCCCTCGTCGGCAGCGTCCAGCTCTCCGCACTCACCGCACTCGTCGGCGGCGTCCTGGGCGTGGTGATCGCCCAGGCCGTGGTCACCTCCCGCTCCGCGGGCCTGCGCAGCGCCGCACTCACCGCCTCCGGCGTCCTCGCCAACTTCGGCGGCGTACCGCTCGCGTTCGCCTTCATCGCCACCGTCGGGATCTCCGGAGTCGTGACCCAGCTCGCCGATCTCACCGATCTCGGCTGGAACCTGTACTCCTTCACCGGCCTGACCATGGTCTACCTGTACTTCCTCATTCCCCTGATGGTGCTCGTGATCGCCCCGGCACTGGACGGGCTGCGCCCGCAGTGGCGCGAGGCCGCCCAGAGCAGCGGGGCCACCGGAGCGCAGTTCTGGCGCCACGTCGGCCTGCCCGTACTCGCACCCTCCCTGCTCGGCGGGTTCGTGCTGCTCTTCGGCACCGCCTTCGCCGCCCACGCCACGGCCGCGGCCCTCGTCGGCGGTTCCGTCCCCCTGGTCACGCTCAAGATCGCGGACGCGCTGTCCGGGAACGTGCTCACCGGCCAGGAGAACGTGGCGCTCGCCCTCGGCCTCGACATGATCCTGATCGCCGCCCTGGTCATGGCGGTCTACCTGCCCCTCCAGCGACGGAGCGCCCGATGGCTGCGATGACCCCGACCACCCCGACCACCCCGACCACCCCGACCACCCCGACTACCCCGGCCACCCGGTACCCCCGCCTCCGCGAGGACACGCGGGAACCGGACACCGGGGCCCCCGTGCGGACCCCGGCCCGGCGGCCCCGCCCCCGGATCTGGCGCGGAGCCGTCCTCGCCCTGGCCGGCGCCTACTTCCTGATCCCGCTCATCGCCTCGTTCGTCTTCACCGTTCACGTCCCCGGCCGCGGGATCACCTTCGAGGCGTACACCGAGCTGCTCTCCGCCGACGGTTTCACCGAGAGCCTGCTGCTCTCCCTCGGGCTCGCCGCAGCGACCATCGCACTGTCGCTGCTGCTCGCCGTGCCCGCGCTCGTCGCCGTACGCATCGGCTCCCCGCGGCTGCGCCCGGTCGTCGAGGTGATGTGCATGCTGCCGCTGGTGGTGCCGCCCATCGCCCTCGTCACCGGAATCACCACCGTGCTGCGCTGGGGACCGGACCACCTGTCGCGGACCCCGCTGTACCAGACCTTCATCGCCGTCCAGCACGAGAAGTTCCCGGTCGTCCTGGTCCTCGCCTACACGGTCCTGGCCCTGCCCTTCGTCCACCGCTCGCTCGACGCGGGCCTGCGCGCCATCGACGTACCGACCCTGGTCGAGGCCGCCCGCAGCTGCGGCGCGAGCTGGCCGTACGTCGTCCTGCGCGTGCTGCTGCCGAACCTGCGGGCCTCGCTCGCCGGCGCCGCCTTCCTGACCCTGGCCCTGGTGCTCGGCGAGTTCACCATCGCCTCCCTCCTCGGGTTCCAGCCCTTCGCGGTGTGGATCGTCTCGATCTCCGGCGCCCAGGCCCGCATGTCGGTGGCCGTCTCCATCCTCAGCCTCCTGATCACCTGGCTGCTGCTGATCGCCCTCTCCCGGGCCGGGACCACCCCCTCCACGGCCGGGGCCGCACCCGCCACCACCTCCCGCAAGGAGCCCTGAGTCCATGTCCACCACGCCCACCCCCCTCCCCGCGGCCGGGAAGCCGGCGGATCCCGCCCGGCCCGCGGGCGCGCGCGTCGAGTTCCGCAGCCTGCGCAGGGCATTCGGCTCCACCGTCGCCCTCGACGGGCTCGACCTGACCGTCGAACCCGGTGAACTGCTCGCCCTGCTCGGCCCGTCCGGCTGCGGGAAGACCACCGCCCTGCGCGTCGTCGCCGGCTTCGAACAGCCCGACTCCGGCGAGGTCCTCGTCGACGGGCAGGACATCACCCGGGTCCCGGCCAACCGCCGCGACGCCGGCATGGTCTTCCAGTCGTACAGCCTCTTCCCGAACCTCAACGCCCGGGACAACGTGGCCTTCGGCCTGCGCGTACGCAGGGTCGGCGCGGCCGAGCGGCGCGAGCGCGCCGCCGAACTCCTCGACCTGGTGGGCCTGCCCGACCACGGAGACCGCTACCCGCACCAGATGTCCGGCGGCCAGCAGCAGCGCGTCGCCCTCGCCCGCGCGCTCGCCCTGCGCCCGCGCGTCCTCCTGCTCGACGAGCCGCTCTCCGCGCTGGACGCCAAGGTACGGGCGAACCTGCGCGAGGAGATCCGCCGCCTCCAGCTCTCCCTCGGCATCACCACCGTGTTCGTCACCCACGACCAGGAGGAGGCGCTGTCGATGGCCGATCGGGTCGCCGTCCTGAACGCCGGGAAGCTGGAGCAGTGCGCCGCCCCGGCCGAGCTGTACGACCGCCCGGCCACCCCCTTCGTCGCCGAGTTCGTCGGCACCATGAACCGGCTGCCCGGACGGCTCGCCGGCTCCGGGCTGGTCGAGGTGGCGGGAGCGCGCCTGCCCGTCGACGGCCCGGTCCCCACGACGCCGCAGGTGCAGGTCCTCGTACGGCCCGAGAACGTGACCGTCGCCGCCGACGGCGAAGGCACGGCGACCGTGCTCTCCGCCTCCTTCCTCGGCTCCGTGACCCGGCTCCACCTGGAACTGCCCGGCGGGGTCGCCGTCAAGGCGGACCTGCCCTCGCGGGACGCCGGATCCCTGGTGCCGGGCGCACGCGCCGCCGTGGGACTGGCCGAGCGGCCCGTGCTCGTCGTGGCCGGGTCCGCGTGAGCGCCCTCGCCGCGGTCCTGTTCGACATGGACGGCACCCTCGTCGACACCGAGGTGCTGTGGTGGCGGACCACCGAGGAGACGGCCGGCGGCCTCGGCCACCGGCTCACCGACGCGGACGCGCCCGAGGTCGTCGGCCGGGCGGTGGAGGACACCGCCGCCCACCTCGTACGGGTCTCGGGAGGGGGAGACCCGTCCGAGGTGGCGGCGGCGCTCACCGCGGGCTTCTTCCGCCGGGTGGAGGCCGGGGCGCCGATGCGGCCCGGAGCCCGGCGGCTGCTGGCCGCACTGGAGGCGGAGGGCGTGCCCTTCGCCCTGGTCAGCGCCTCACCGCGGGTCGTCGTCGACTCGGTGGTCGGGGGCTCGCTGGCGCATGTCCCCTTCGCCTTCACCCTGTCGGCCGACGACACCGCCCGCACGAAGCCGCACCCGGACCC
Organism: Streptomyces sp. NBC_01232; assembly: GCF_035989885.1. Lineage (GTDB taxonomy): Bacteria > Actinomycetota > Actinomycetes > Streptomycetales > Streptomycetaceae > Streptomyces. The sequence continues at coordinate 815,037 of NZ_CP108518.1, read as the reverse complement.
CTACCGGGCGGCCGCGGAGCGCCTGGGCTTCGCACCGCAGGCCTGCGTCGCGGTGGAGGACTCGCCGGACGGAGCCGCCTCCGCGGAGGCGGCCGGCTGCGCGGTCCTGGTGGTCCCGTCCCTGCTGCCGGTCCCGGCGTCCCCGCCGCGGAGCTTCGCCGGATCCCTGGAGAACGTCACCGTGGCCCGGCTGCGGCGCTGCCTGATGCCCGGGGCCTGACACCCGGGGCCTGACCCTGGCTCCGGGGTCCGGTCGGTCGGCCGGCCCCGACCGTGTCTCAGGCCGGCATGCCGAGGATGTCCAAAATGGCCTCCGCGTAGGCGGCCGTCCCGGAACCCGGGGCGGCGGCGGTCTCCCGGCGGAAGCCGTCCACACCCGTACGGATGAAGGCGGCGCACTGCCCGTGCAGTCCGGCCTCGTGGGTGCCGCCGTCGTCCACCGTGCACAGCAGCGCCAGCAGGGTCCACAGCAGGGCCTCGCGGGTCGCCTGCCGGGGCGGGTGCGCGGCCCACACGGCCATCAGGACACCGCACACCGCCGGGGCGGGCGGCTTCAGGTGCTCCGCAAAGAAGACATGCCCCTCCAGTGCGTGGAACGCCGACGGATGCCCCTCGGCGGCATCCCGTACTGCGTCCATCAGATGGCCCGCCGAGCGGCCGCAGCCGCACTCGATGGACTCCCAGTCGTGCCGCGCGATCTCCGCCGCCACGGCATCCGGAACCAGCGGGCTGCGCAGCACCGCGGACCGGCGCAGCAGAGCCTGCTGCTGCTTCTCGCTCCCCGTCATGGGGCACAGTATGAGGCCAGGTCGCAGTGGTCGGCGAGGGGGGTCGGAACCGGATCCCAGGTGCCGTCGTCTGAGACCCCGTGTGGATGAAACGAAGAATTCCGGCACTGCTGTTCGCCCTGCTCGTGACCCAGCTCGTGGCCCTGGTCAACCCCGCCTACGCGTGCGGCTGCGGGGCCATGATCCCCGACGGCCAGTCCCGGATAGGCGTCGACCGGGAGACCTCCGTCGTGCGCTGGGACGGCCGCACGGAGCAGATCGTCATGCGGTTCACCGTGGGCGGTGACGCCCACCGCGCCGCCTGGATCATGCCGGTGCCCGGCCGGGCCACGGTCGAGCTGGCCGACGGGAAGATGTTCGACGAACTGAGCCGGCTGACCCGGCCCGAACGCAAGACCCGCAGCTACTTCTGGCCGCGTGAGCGCGACTGGCCCTTCTCCTCCCGCACGGGGGACACCGCCGGAGCCCCGATGCCCGGCAGCGCGGCCCCGCCCGTCGGCGTCGTCGGCCGCGAACAGCTCGGCGACTTCGATGTCGCCCGGCTCACCGCCACCGACCCGGACGCGCTGAAGAACTGGCTGGAGAGCAACGGCTTCACGCTCCCCGACCGCCTCGCCACCGAGGTCAAGCCGTACGTCGACCAGAGCTGGGAGTACGTGGCGGTACGGCTCGCCCCCCGCCAGCAGGGCAAGCCGCTGCGGGGCGACCTCGACCCGCTGCGGATCCGCTTCGAGAGCGACCGGCTGGTCTACCCGATGCGGCTCTCCCGGATGGCGAACACACCGCAGTCCCTCGGCCTGTACGTGCTGGCCGACCACCGCATGGAGCCGGCGACCGCGATCGGCGGCTCCGCACCGAAGGTGACCTTCGCGGGATCGATCGAACCCGAGGGCGGCCCGCTCGCCGAACTGGCCGGGGCCGGGCCGGTGTTCCTCACCGCCATCGACCAGAGGTTCCCGGACCCGGGGCGCATCGACGCCGACCACGAACTGCGCGCCACCGCCAAGGACACCCCGTACCGCCGGGCGATCTACCGCGACGAGCTGCTCATGGTGGGCGGCGTCCCGGCCTGGCTCCTGACGATCGGGGCCGTGGCGGTGGCGGTGACGGCCTCGGCCGTCGCGATCCTCCGGATCCGCGCCCGCCGGCCGCGCCCCGCCGGGGCGGCTGCCGCCTGACCGGAGAAGGCCGTGCGTCGGGCGGGGAGGGGAGGGTACTCACATCGACGTGAGTACCCTCCCCGATGTGCGGTGCCACCCGCCCCCGTACGGTCTGGTGCATGCCTTCCGTGCAACCCCTCTCCCCGGCGGCGCCGGCGCGCCCGCGCCCGCGTCCCCTGCAGGCGGCGCTGGCGCTGGCCGGCGTCACATTCGTCCTGGCCACCTGCTGGGGCGCGTACCGCGTCTGGAACGGCGAGCCGTACCCGGAGGTCGATCCGAACGTCGTCGGCACCCGGCTCCGCGCGGAGGCCGAGCGCGTCCAGGACGACATCGGCCTGCCCGTGCCCGCCGAAGTCCTGCCCCAACGGGTGGAAACGGGTGCCTGCTCCTACCGGGGACTGCGTTCCCTGGCCCACATCGACCGGGGCCGCAGCGACGTCCGCAGCTTCATACTCGACTGGCAGACCACGGACGTCCCGAAGGACACCGCCCGGACCGCCCAGGAGCGGGTCCGGGCCCGGCTGTCGCAGCAGGGCTGGAAGCCCACCGGCCAGGACTTCTCCGACATGGGCTTCGGCTACGAGCACCAGAGCACGGGCGACCGGGTCGATGTGGGCTGGTACGAGCCGACCGGGACACTCGCCGTCAGCATCCACGCGCCCTGCGGCAAGGTCCCCGAGGGCTATGACGAGTAGCTTCGCCCCCGGCCTCCCCCGGTCGGTGCGCCCAGGGGAAGCCCCCCGACGGCCACGGCGCGGACAGGGGCCCGCTCAGAGCGGCCGCGGTGGCTGGGTCCGCCAGAAGGCGCAGTTGTGGTCCGCCCCGAACGAGGTGCTCGTCCGCGTCGCCGACGGATTGAGGGTGAGGACCGTGGCGGCTCCCGCACCGGTCGGCGGCCACGCGGTCTGGCCGGCCACCACAGGGGCGCCGAAGCGGGCGAACGCCGCCCAGTAGCGTTTCATCCGGTTCCCGAGCGCGACCTGGACCGGGGCCAGCGGGCGCTCGCCCATGGTGAAGTCGTGCAGATAGGCCAGCTCCGCACTGTGCGCGTTGGACTCGTCCAGGCCCGGCACCTGCGCGCCCGCGAGCGTCGGCGACCGCGGGTCGTCGAACTCGTAGACGTACGTCGGTACCTGGGACGCGAACAGCTGCGCCGTCCACGCGGTGTGACACGCGAAGGTCGAGTCCGTCATCACGGCCGACAGCGCCAGATACGGCGAGCCGTACGCGGCGACCGGATAGCGCGCGAGCACCTCGGGTCCGGCGGGCCCGTATCCCGCCAGGACCTGCGCCGCGTACTGCTCGGCGGTCAGGTGCGGCTGCGTCAGGGCGACGAAGAAGCGGGCCTCGGAACGGGTGCTCCCGATCAGCACCGGCACCTTGTTCCACCCACCGCTCCCGATGGCCTGCGCGGGAGCGACCGGCAGCAGCCCGTCACCGGAGGCCGGACCCCGGGTGGGCAGCGTACGGGCCGCCTCCACCAGGGCCGCTCCGGAGGCGGCGCGCAGACAGGCGGCAACCTCGGCCGGGGCGGTGCACCCCGCCCGTGCGGCGAAGGCCCGTGCCTGTGCCTCGGCGTCCGCGCTGTCCGGTGTACCCAGCAGGGTGCACGGACCGCTCTGCAGCACGGCCCGGTGGAACAGGCCGGCGGCCGACGGGGCGGCCAGCAGCGCGCAGACGGAACCGCTGCCCGCCGACTGCCCGGAGATCGTGACGTTGCCCGGATCGCCGCCGAACGCGCCGATGTTCTCCCGGGTCCAGCGAAGGGCGGCGACCTGGTCCATCAGGCCGAAGGACCCGGAGCGCAGGGCGTTCTCCCGGCCGAGCTCGGGAAGCGCGAGATAACCGAGCTGTCCCAGGCGGTAGTTGATGCTGACGACCACGCTCTGGGTGAGGTCGGCCATGGTCCGGCCGCCGAACTGGGTGCCCGTGCCCTGGCTGTACGCACCTCCGTGCATCCAGACGATCACCGGGAGCCGGGCTCCGGGGCGGGCGGTCCGGGGCCGGTACACGTCCAGGTAGAGGCAGTCCTCGCCGGCCGCCGCCGGATCGCTCAGGCCGAACGGCGAGAACTGCAGGCATGCGGGAGCCTGCCGGGTGGCCTCCCGCACCCCGTGCCGGCGGGGCGGGGGCGCGGGCGCCCGGAGCCGTGCGTCCCCGACCGGGGGAGCGGCGTAGGGGACACCGAGGAACTCCTGTGCGCCGTCGCGGGACTGACCGCGCACGGCGCCGCCCTGCGCGAGGGTGACCACCGGGCGCGGCGACCCGGCGGGCTGCGACGACAGTGAAGCCGCGGCCGGTGGTGCCGAGGCGAGCAGGGTCACCAGGGCAAGTGCGGTACCGAGCAGGGACCTTGCAGAGGGCAGCCGTTTGCCGGGCCTCTTCATCCGTCCTCCTGGAGTGTGCCGGTGCGTGACGATGTCGTGCCGGGGGTGGGTGGGACAGGTCCTGCCCGCCTGCCCGGTCCCTTGCGTGCCGGGCAGGCAAGGAGGCGGCCGGGGCGGAGCGGGCTCCGCCCCGGCCGGGACCCGTCAGGGACGCAGTCCGGCGATCAGCGCGGAGGTCAGGGCGTGGTCGACCGGGCCGGTGTTCCAGTTGGGGCTCATGGGGCTCACGGCGATCCGGCCTGCGGTCACGGCTTCGATGTCACTGCCCTTGGCCGCGGGCCGCAGGTCCACCTTGACCGTCAGCTTCCAGGTGCCGTCGCCCGCATCGGTGAAGTCCGGTTCGAGCAGGGTCTGCGGATCCTGGAAGGTCGAGGACACACCCGCGGCCGTACCCTTGCCGTCGGCTCCGACCACCGGGTGGTTGATGTTCAGGCCGACGCCGTGGGGCAGCAGCGGCCCGGAGCGGGCCCGCGCCCGCAGCCGGTCGATCAGCTTGACGGTGAAGTCGACCGTCGGGCCCATCGCGTTGACCGTGGTGACCGGGTCGGGTGCGGCGACGCCCCCGGTGCTCAGCGCGATGGCCGGTACGCCGTGCTCCAGCGCGGCGACGGCGCCGCCGACCGTACCGGAGTGGGTGGCGAGACCGGCGACGTTCGGGCCGAAGTTGGTGCCCGAGACGACCAGGTCGGGGGCGTCCCCGGCGAAGACCTCGGCCAGGCCGAAGGCGACGGAGTCGCCCGGGGTGCCGTCGACGGCCCAGACCTTGGGCTCGGGGTGCTTCACCGTGATCGACGGGGCACTCATCATCTTCGTGCCGGTGCCGCTCTGGTTGGTGAGCGGGGCGACGATCGTGACGTCGTGCCCGGCGGCGGTCAGCCGCTCGAAGGCCTTGCGGATGCCCGGCGCGTTGTAGCCGTCGTCGTTGGTGAGCAGGATCCGCAACGGGCCGGCGGGCGCGGCCTGCGGCGCGGCGACCGCGGGTGCCGTGCCGGCCAGAGCGGGCGTGCACAGCAGCAGGGCGGCCAGCGGCAGAACTCGCTTGCGTCTCACAGGATGCTCCTTGAGAGGGAAGGGGATGAGGGTGAGAAGGGGTGGGTACCGGCGGGCGCACGACCCTCGGCGAACGCCCGCCGGAGCTGCGTACGGGCCGGGCCCCGGGGGACCGGCCCGGGACGGGTCAGCGCACGCTGCGGATCGGGAGGATGGCGAGCGCGCCGATCAGGGAGAGGGCTCCGCCGACGAGGAAGAGCGGGGTGTAGCCGCCCAGCCCCGTGACGACGGCCGAGGCGACGAAGGGGGCGATGATCTGCGGTCCGGCGTTCGCGATGTTCAGCACGCCCATGTCGCGGGCGGCGTCCTCGGCCCGCGGGAGGACCAGGGTGACGAGCGCGGTGTCGACGGCCATGAAGCAGCCGAAGGCGAGTCCGTTGAGCGTGCTGAAGACGAGCATGCCGGTCCAGGTCGGGCTGATGACCGGGACCACCATGACGAGCCCGGCGAGGGCGGCGGACACGCCGACGAACACCTTGCGGCGGTTCCAGCGGTCGGACAGCAGACCGCCGACCACGGTGGAGACGGCCATCGCGATCATCGACACCGGGGTGAGGACGGCCATGGCGGCGGGCGGGGTCAGCCCGCCGGGCAGCGTGATGTGGTCGCCGAGGATGTACAGCTGGTAGCCGACGACGGAGAAGTAGCCGAGGACCATCAGGGCCCGGCCGATGAAGGCCCAGCGGAAGTCGTGGTTGGCCAGGGCCGAGAGGAATGCGGCCAGTTGGGCGCCCCGCGGTTTGGCGGGCGCCGCGACGGCGGGCCCGGTGCGCGCAACGTCCCGGCAGAAGAGGCTGAGCAGCAGGGCGGACCCGGCGACGATCGCGCCGAGTATCAGGTAGCCGGTGCGCAGGTGGTCCGCGGTCTGGGAGGCGATGAGGACGCCGACCGTACCGCCGATGGGCAGACCGAGACCGACCAGAGCGGACGCGGTGCCGCGGCGGGCGGCGGGGATCCGGTCGGGCACGATGGCGGTGACGGCCGCCTGATAGACGTTCATGGTCGCCTGGATCAGGCACCAGCCGATGCCGACCAGCAGCGCGGTGGTCGCACCGCCGAGCACGGCCAGCAGGACGAACGAGGCCAGACCGCCGCCCAGGATCCAGGGGTTGCGGCGTCCGCTGCGGTCGGAGAGGGCGCCGGCGATGGGATTGAAGGCGGTGGCGAAGACCGCGCTGACGCCGCCGATCAGGCCGAGTACGGCGACCTTGTCGTCGGGCGCGATCGCGGCGATCTGGGTCGGCAGCAGGACGGAGCCGACACCCATGTAGAGCGCCATCATCGCCGAGTTGGAGACCAGGAGCAGGGGCAGGAGACCACGCCGGGGGGCGGTCTCCCCGGTCGGGGGAACGGAGGGTTCGACTGGTTCGACGACTTCGGGCGTGGCCATGGGACTACTCCTCGGGGGACGGAGCGGGGAGGTGGCGTGCAGCGGAGAAGGCGGGCGGCCCGAGAGCGGGGCGCCGGACGGCGTCGTCGCCGGAAGGTGCGGAGGCGGACGACGTTCGTAACGTGATGTTGTTACACGTGTCACCAAGTGCGGTGGACACTGTGTAGCACCCATTTCCGGGCTCCGCCAGAGCCTGCGGCGGGTCGTTGTGCAGATCGTGACCGACGGGGGAGCCGGCGAGGCAAGACGTGTAACCATCGGATCGAGGCCATCGGGAGTGGCGGATCTGTCGAGAAACCCTCTTGCTCTTGTGGCGGTCGTGACGCATCGGCAATACTCCGTGCCGCACCGCGACGACCCGGTCGCCGGAGGGTTCTGCACCCCGGCGGCACCGGGCGGTTCCCCGCGTCCGGACCGCCCCTGCTGGTGGGTCCGGTCCGCGAGGGGCGGCCGGTGCGGCTCCCGCCGCGGTCGCGCGGCTCCCGGCCGCGCCTCGCCGCACGTCGCCGCATCCCGTTCCGTGTCGCATCCCGTTCCGTCGCCGCATCCCGTTCCGCGTCGCGTCCCGTTCCGTCGCGCTCCACACGCCCGTGCCTGCTCTCCGCGTGCCCCCACCGCCCGGGGAAGACGACCGTGAAAGGCCCGCCATGTTCCCTTCGCCCTCCTCCGTGCCGCCGTCCCGGCCACCCCGGCAGGTCGCCCCGCCCCGCCATCACCTTCCGGCGGCCCCGCCGCGCCACGCGCTCGGAGCCGGGATCGCCCTCCTGCTCCTGGCGTTCCTGGTCGGACTGCTGCTCCGACTCGACCGGCAGCCGTTCTTCCAGGGGCTCGACGACCGCTGGGCAGCGTCCCTGAACGACTCCGCCGCCGCGGAATCCGGTGAGCTGGGCGCATTCAGCACCGTCCTCGACCGGCTCGGCGGCCCGCTCGGCATGGTCCTGCCGCTCCTGGTGATCGGCTGCCTGTGCGTCTACGGGCGCTGGCGCTCGGGGCTGTTCGTCTTCTCGGTCACCGTCGTCGCCAACCTCGTGGTGCTCCTGCCCATGAAGCAGCTGGCCGACCGGCCGCGCCCGCCGCACCCGTGGGTCCTGGTCAGTGACGGTTCGTACCCGTCCGGGCAGGTGTTCAGCGCGGTGGCGCTCGTGGTCGCCGTAGCGGTGGTGGTGTTCCCGCCGCGTGCGCGACGCTGGTGGTGGGCGTTCGGGGCCTCGTACGTACTCGCGATGATGGGGAACCGGACGTGGCTCCACGCCCAGTGGCTCAGCGACACCTTCGCCGGCGCTGTCGTCGGCGTCGGAACCTGCATGGTGGTGTGGCGGATCTTCGCGTCGTTGCTGGATGTGGAGGCGGAGCGGATGGCCGCGAACAGCCTGTGGCTGTGAGCGCGACCGAAGGGGTCGAATTATCGTGACACATTGACGTTCGGCAAATTCACGCCATACGCTCGATCCGCGGCGCGCACCGAGCGCGCGGCAGCGAGGAAGGAACGGCTCATGCCTCACCCCCCTGGCCAGGACCGGACGGTGGTGGACCTGCCCGCAGGCCGCCTGCGCGGCGCGACCGAGGGCGGCGTCACGGTCTTCCGTGCCGTGCCCTACGCCGCCCCACCGGTCGGTGACCTGCGCTGGAGGCCCGCGCAGCCGCACGCCGGCTGGAGCGGCACGCGGGACGCCACCACCGACGGCCCGAGCGCGCCGCAGATGTACATGGAAGGCGGCGACCCGGTGCTCGGCGGCCACGGGTCGCCCCCCTTCGACGAGGACTGCCTCACCCTCAACCTCTGGACGCCGGCCGTCGACGCCGGCCGGCGTCCGGTGCTGATCTGGATCCACGGCGGCGGCTTCGTCTCCGGATCCGGCTCGCTGCCCACCTACTCCGGTGACACCTTCGCCCGCGACGGCGACCTCGTCGTCGTGAGTATCAACTACCGCATAGGGCCGCTCGGTTACCTCTATACGGGAGAGGGCGACGAGGGGGGCGAGGGCGCTGCGGGCGGGAACTTCTGGCTCACCGACCAGCTGGCCGCCCTGCGCTGGGTGAAGGAGAACATCGCCTCCTTCGGCGGCGACCCGGACTGCATCACGGTCGCGGGGCAGTCCGGCGGCGCGGTCTCCACCGCGGCCCTGGCCGGTCACCCGCAGGCCGCCGGCCTGATCGGGCGGGTGATCCTGCAGAGCCCGCCCTTCGGCCTGGACCTCCCGCGCCCGGACGCGTACCTCGAGCGCACGGCCGCCTACCTGGAACTGGCCGGCGCCGAGGACCTGGACCGGCTGCGCACGCTTCCCTGGCCCGAGCTGATCGGGGCGGGCGCGGGGCTGTTCGCGCAGACCGTGCGGTGGGGGTACTGGCCGACGCCCTTCCTGCCCGTGATCGACGGAGTCACCCTCGCCGGTCACCCCGCCGAGGCCCTGCTGGGCGGAGCGGCGGCCGGCATCGACGTCATGATCGGCTGGACGCGCGAGGAGGCCAACTTCGGGTTCGCCCTCGACGAGGGCTACGCCGGCGCCACCCGGGAGGAGGTGACCGACCGCATCGGGGACACCTTCGGGAAGGAAGCCGCCGAGAGCGTGTACGCGGCGTACGAGCGGGCCCGGCCCGGCGCCCGTCCGGCCGACGTCCTCATGGACCTCATCACCGACGAGCTCTTCCGAGTGCCGGCGCTGCGGCTGGCCGAGGCACGCGCCGAGTCGGGCCATCCCGTATGGGCCTACCAGTTCGACCTTCCCACGCCCGCCCACGAGGGCCGGCTCGGGGCCGCGCACTGCCTCGAACTGCCCTTCGTCTTCGACAACTTCGCCCAGTGGTCGCACGCCCCCTTCCTGGCCGGCCTCGCCCCCGCCGTCCGGGACGGCCTCGCGTACGCCATGCACCGGGCCTGGATCGCCTTCGTCCGCACCGGCGACCCCAATCACCCCGACCTGCCGCAGTGGCGGCGGTACGAAACGCCGTCCCGCACCACGATGCGCTTCGACTCGGTGGTGACCGCCCTCGACGACCTCGCGGGACCCTCCAGGCTCCTGCACACCCCCGCCTCTTGATTTAACTCGTGTAACCTGAGAAGGAAGGAGCACCCGAGCAGAACCGCAACACAAGGAGCGTCGAGGGACGTCATGGCCAAAGACACACACGTCCCGGCATCCATCACCAGCGCCGACGTGGCCCGCCTCGCCGGGGTCTCGCGCGCCACGGTCTCCTTCGTCCTCAACGACACCCAGGGCCACCGGGTCAGCGCGAGCACCCGCGCCCGGGTGCTCGACGCCGCCAAGCAGCTCGGCTACGTACCGCACGCCGCCGCCCGGTCCCTGCGCGCCGGCCGCAGCAACCTCGTCCTGATGCCCGCGTCGATCTCCGCGATCGGCCGCCTCGTCAGCGACTGGGTCGACGACCTGCACAGCGAGCTGGACCGCTTCGGCTACACGGCCGTGCTGCACGCGGGCCGCTTCGCCGACCCCCTCGACGCCGCCCGGGCCTGGGCCGAACTGCGCCCCGCGGCCGTCGTCGCCCTGGACGGCGACCGCTTCACGGCCCAGGCGGCCGAGGTACTGGGCCGTGCCGGGGTGCGCGGCCTGCTGGCCTTCGCGGCCCACCCCGTCGAGGGGGTGCACACCATCGGTTTCGACCACACCCACATCGGTGCCACCGCGGCCGAGCACCTCATCGCGCGAGGCCGCACCAGGATCGGCGTCGTCATGCCCCAGGAGCGCGGCCTCGGCACCCTCGCCGAGCCGCGCCTCGCGGGCGCCGAGTCGGTCGCGGCCCGGCACATGGCCACCGTCACCCCGGTGGAGCTGGCCTACACGCGGGAGTCGGCGAGCGCCCTGGCGCGGCGGTGGCGCGGCCTCGGCCTCGACGCCGCCTTCACGTACAACGACGAGTACGCAGCCCTGCTGCTGCACGCGCTCCAGGCCGAGGGGATCTCCGTGCCGGACGAGGTGGCCCTGGTCGGCTGTGACGACCTCGTCCTCTCCACGCTCCAGCAGCCCGCCCTCACCACGGTCCGGCTGGACATGCCGTCGGCCGCGCAGATCGCGGACGCCGTGCACGAGCTGATCGAAACCGGCACGGCGACTCCGGTGCCGGCCGTGACCCCCGTCCTGGTCCACCGCCTGACCTCGTGACCCCTTGAACGCCTGACGGCCCGCGGGGCGCCGGCTGCGGCAGGGCACACAGCTCGCGGGGCACACCGGGGGAGCGGCGGCGACCGGCCGGCGCTCCCGTTCCTTCCCCCGCCGCTCCTGTTCCTCCCTCCCGCCCGCCGCTGCGCCGTCCGCGCGCTGCCGGCCGGGGCGTCGTGGTGACGGCCCCGGCCGGCAGCGCGTTGCGCGAGCTCACGCGTGGCGTGCTCGGGTCACGCGGCAGTGGTGCCCGTGCCCGCGCCCGCGGCCGCCCCCCGGCGGTCGTGGGCGCGGGCACGTTCCCGGGCGAGCGCCGGCTGGAAGAGCCACCACGCCACCAGCCCCACCCCCGCGCCCACCGCGGCCCCGGCCACCGTGTCGCTGAGCCAGTGCGCGTGCAGCCAGGTACGGCTCCACATCATGGCCAGCGCGAAGGCCGTGCCCCCGATCCACCACGCCCGCCGCCGGGCCGCCGGGACCAGCAGCACCCCGATGACGACGACCAGCAGCGCACCCGTGGCCGCGTGTCCGGACGGGAAGGAGCCGTGGTCGACCCGGACCAGCGGATCGGCCGGGCGCGGCCGGTCCACCAGGTGCTTGAGGCCCTGGACGACCAGCATGTTGCCGCCCAGGTAGGCGGCGAGCAGGAAGCCGGCCGAGACCCAGCGCCGCCGGAAGAGCAGCAGGGCCAGCAGGGAGAGCGGGAGGAGGGCGCCGACGGGCCCGCCGAACAGGTCCAGCACCGTGGCGGCAGCCTGGTACAGCCCTTCGTGGGGTCCGCCCATCCAGATCAGCCAGCCGTCGTCCAGCCCCTGGAAGGGCGGGTCCGCCACGTCGGAGCGGACGACGACGGCCGTCAGTACGGCTGCCGCCAGGAGCAGGAGGCCCGTGACGAGGAGGCCGCGGCTGCGCGGAGCCCCGGACCCGGAGCGGTGCGGTCGGTCGGGTCTGTGGGGTCTGTCGTGCGGGGTGGTGGTGGGGATGCCGGACATGACTGCCTCTCGTGACCGCGGCGGGGGACGCGGCCTGGTGTGCTCCGAAGGGGATGCGGGGGCGCGGCCGCTGCCGCGCCCCCGTGGTGGATCAGGAACGCGGGACCGGCGCCGTCAGGCCCCCGCGCCGAGGTGCCGGGCCAGGAAGGCCACGCTCTCCTCGACGATCGCGGGGATGTCCGGGGAGCCGAGGAAGATGTGGTCCGCACCCTCCACGGGCTGCAGCGTGACCTCGCCCCCGGCGCTGTTGAGTGCCTCGGCCAGGACCTCGCTCTGGCTGTACGGGACCAGGCCGTCCCGGGTCCCGTGCACCAGCAGGAACGGCGGCGGGTTCGAGCCGGGGGCGTACGTCACCGGGCTCGCGGCCCGGGCCAGGTCCGGCCGCTCGTCCACACCGGCGCCCAGCAGGGCCTCGTAGGGGTCCGGGAATTCCGCACCGGGCATGGCCGGCATGGGGTGCCCGGCGAGGGCGACGAGGTCGGAGACGCCGTACCAGTCGACGACCGCGCGGACCGCGGTGTCGCCGGAGCCGACGCCCTGTGTGCCCTCGAGCGCGGCGCCCTGGGGGCTGCCGGGGCCGACGACGCCGGCGAGGGCGGCCAGGTGCCCGCCCGCGGACTCGCCCCAGACTCCGATCCGGTCCGGGTCGATGCCGAGGGCGTCGGCGAAGGTGCGGACGTAGCGGATGGCCGCCTTCACGTCGTGCAGCTGGGCCGGGAACGGTGCTTCGAGGCTGTGCCGGTAGTCGATGGAGACCAGGGCGATCCCGGCCGACAGCACCGACCCGTGGAGCAGGTCGGCGGGCACGGTCGGCGGCGGGTAGCGGCGGTCGCCGTCCAGCCAGCCGCCGCCGTGGATCCAGACGATCGCGGGGAACGGGCCCTCGCCGGCGGGCACCTGCACGTCGAGCAGCCGGGGCCGGTAGCCGGGCGTGGTCGCGTAGGTGATCCCGTCGAAGCGCCGCACGCCGTCCGTGCCCGTCACCGGCGGTACGGGGGACCGGTAGGGCGGGGGCGGCCAGGTCATGTCGGCGATGTCGATCTCGGCGGGAGGAGTTTGTGTCATTGCGGCCCTTCCAGTTCGGCAGTGCCCCGGTGGGGCGGGGTGCAGGCTTCGCGTCGTTTGTCCGGAATGCTTGCGCGGGTCACCGGGGGAGGCGTAGCTTGTTACACGTGTAATCAAGGACTCTAGCGACGCATTTCCGCTGACCACAAGCCCAGGAACGATCCGGATTCCGGATCAGTTACACGAGCTGCTCAGTGGCGGTGCCGCCATCCCCCTCCGGGAGCACGTCATGCTCACCACTGCCGACCGGTCCGCCGGTCCCGCGGTCCGAAGCTTCGTCCACTGGGTCGCCGAGCCCACCGCCGAGAGTGTTCCGCAGGTCAGGTCCCGTGTGCGCGCCATGCTCGACGACTGGCGGGTCGCCGCCGAGGTGGTCGACGCCCTGCTGCTGACCGTCAGTGAACTCGTCGGCAACGTCGTCCTGCACGTGGGCGCCGGCGCCGGGCGGATGAGGGTCGCCCTGGCGGTGGGCGGCGGCTGGCTCCGGCTGGAGGTCGCCGACGGGGGCGCCGGCCTGCCGCGGCTGCCCGCCCCCCGCCGGGAGGTCGACCCGGACGCGGAGAGCGGGCGCGGGCTGCTGATGGTGCAGCTGCTGGCGGCCGAACTGGGCGGTGAGCTCTCGGTCGTTGTGGGCGGGCTCGGCAAGGCCGTCAGGGTGCGCGTCCCCGTGCCCTGAGCCGCATCGGCGGGCGTTGCGGGGCGCTGCAGGGGTCGCGGCCGGGGCTCTGCGAGGGCGCCGCAGGGTGTCGCGGGGGTGCTCGGGGGTGGTGTGAGGAGCCTCTCGGGCATCGGAATATCGCGAGATGTTGACGGACGCCAAATATTCGACATACCTTGCAGTCATCTCCCCGCTGCTCCCTGATTGAGGTGCCGCCCCATGGAGCTCTCCCCTTCCGCGTACGCCGATCCGTTCTGCCGTGATCGGCTTCCGCCCTTCCCCCTCTGGCCCGAACTCCACTTCGATCTACCGGAGTTGGAGTACCCGGACCGACTCAACTGCGCTCGGCGCCTGCTCGACGACGCCGTCGAGCGGCACGGCCCCGACCGCCCCTGTCTGCTCACCCCGACCGAGCGCTGGACATACGGCGAACTGCAGCACCGCGCCAACCAGGTCGCCCAGGTCCTCACCGAGGACTTCGGCCTCCGGCCCGGCAACCGCGTCCTGCTGCGCGGACCCAACAACCCCTGGCTCGTAGCCGCGTGGTTCGGCGTTCTGAAGGCCGGCGGCGTCGCCGTCACGACCATGCCGCTGTTGCGCGCCGGCGAACTCGCCGAGCTCACCGACATCAGCCGGCCCGCGCTCGCCCTGTGCGACCACCGCTACGCCGAGGAACTCGACGCGAGCGGCCGCCCCGGCCTGCCGGTGCTGCCGGTCGTCACCTACGGGGGTGCCGGACCGGAGGACCTGGCCGCGCGCTGCGCGGCCAAGGACGGCCGCTTCAGCACCGTGGTCACGGCCGCGGACGACGTGGCACTGATCGCCTTCACCTCGGGCACGACCGGACGGCCGAAGGCGACCCTGCACTTCCACCGAGATGTCCTCGCCAACGCGGACACGTTCTCGAGGCACGTCCTCAAGCCCCGCCCCGACGACGTCTTCACCGGTACGCCGCCCCTCGCCTTCACCTTCGGGCTCGGCGGACTCGTGGTCTTCCCCCTCCACGTCGGGGCCGCCACCCTGCTGATCGAGCAGGCGGCCCCGCTGCAGCTGGCCGATCTCGTCGCGGAGCACGGAGTGACCGTGCTGTTCACCGCGCCCACGGCCTACCGCGCGATCATGGAGGCGGGGGCGGTGGACCGGCTGGCCGGGCTGCGGCGCTGCGTGTCCGCGGGCGAACCGCTCCCGGCCGCGGTGTGGCACGAGTTCCACGCCGCCACCGGCCTGCGCATCATCGACGGCATCGGTGCCACGGAGATGCTGCACGTCTTCATCTCCGCGGCCGACGAGGACATCCGGCCCGGCTCCACCGGCCGCCCCGTTCCCGGCTACCGCGCCGCAGTGGTCGACGAACAGGGGGACCCCGTCCCCGACGGGCAGCCGGGCCTGCTGGCGGTCACCGGTCCCACCGGATGCCGGTACCTGGAGGACCCGCGCCAGGTCTCGTACGTCAGGAACGGCTGGAACGTCACCGGCGACACCTACATACGCGACGCGGACGGCTACTTCTGGTACGTCGCCCGCAGCGACGACATGATCGTCTCCTCGGGCTACAACATCGCGGGCCCCGAGGTCGAGAAGGCCCTCGCCACGCACCCCCACGTCGAGGAGTGCGCCGTCGTCGGGGCCCCGGACCCGCGGCGCGGCATGCTCGTCAAGGCGTACGTCGTCCTGGGCGCCGGGGTCCCGGCGGACGGCACGACGGTCAGTGAGCTCCAGGCCCACGTCAAGCAGACCATCGCCCCGTACAAGTACCCGCGCGCCGTCGAGTTCGTCGCCGCGCTCCCGCGCACCGGCACCGGAAAGCTGCGGCGCGGTGAACTGCGCGAACGTGCCCGGGCCGCGGCGGCCACCGGAACCGGATCCGCCGCCCTGCCGGCCGGCCCGGTCGCCGAGCCGGCCAGTGTCGTCGTCGAACGCCGCGTCGAATGGACCGACACCGACGCCGCCGGCCACTACCACCATTCCACCGTCGTGCGCTGGGTCGAGGCGGCCGAGGCCGTCCTGCTCCACCGCCTGGGCCTGTCCCATCTGTTCGGCAGCACGCCCAGGGTGCACTTCGAGGCCGACTACCGGGCCCGCCTCTGGTTCGGGGACGCCGTGCGCACCGAACTGAAGGTCACCAAGGTCGGGACGGCCTCCCTGCACTACGCCTTCACCGTACGAGGCGCCCAGGGCGGCGAGGCGGCCACCGGCCGCATGATCATCGCCCACTCGGCCGCCCACGCGACCGGGTCGACCCCCTGGCCCGAGGACGTACGCGAACTGCTCGGCGCGGCGGGGCCGCAGCAACCGGAACTACTCACCACCGCGCAAGCATCAGGAGGCACGCCGTGCGCGTCGCAGTCATAGGAGGAGGGCCCGGCGGACTGTACTTCGCGGCCCTCACCAAGCAGCTCTCCCCGCACTGGGAGGTCACCGTCTGGGAACGCAACGCCCCTGACGACACCTTCGGCTTCGGGGTCGTCTTCTCCGACGAGACGCTCGACGGAATCGCCCAGGCCGACCGCGAGATCCACGAGGCGATGTCGGCCGAGTTCGCCCGCTGGGCCGACATCGACGTCCGATACCGGGGCAGCACCCTCACCTCGGGCGGCCACGGTTTCGCCGCCCTCGGCCGGCAGCACCTCCTGCGGATCCTCCAGCGGCGCTGCGCCGACCTCGAGGTCGACGTCCGCTACCGCACGCAGGCCCCGCCCGCGGCCGAACTGGCTGCCACGTACGACCTGGTGGTGGCGTGCGACGGCGTACGGTCGGCCACCCGCGCCGCATACGCCGACACCTTCGCGGCCGACCTCGACGAGCGCTCCGGCCGCTACATGTGGCTCGGCACGGACAAGGTCTTCGAGGCCTTCACCTTCATCGTCGAGGAGCGGGACTTCGGCACGCTCCAGGTGCACGCGTACCCCTACGACGCCACCCGCTCCACCTTCATCGTGGAGATGACCGAGGACGCCTGGCGGCGCGCCGGATTCGAGGAGTTCGCCGACCGCGACCATCCTCCCGGAACCAGCGACGAGGAGAGCATCCGGCGCTGCGAGGAGCTCCTCGCCGACCACCTCGACGGCCACCGCCTCATCCCCAACAACTCCAAGTGGCTGCGCTTCACAACGGTCCGCAACCGCACCTGGCGGCACGAGAACGTCGTCCTGCTCGGCGACGCCGCCCACACCGCGCACTTCTCCATCGGCTCCGGCACCAAACTCGCCATGGAGGACGCCCTCGTACTCGCGGCCAGCCTGCACGAGCACCCCGACGTGCCGACCGCGCTCGCCGCCTACGAGGAGGAGCGCAGGCCCGTGGTGGAGTCCACCCAGCGCGCCGCGCAGGCCAGCCTGGAATGGTTCGAGCACATCGACCGGTACGCCGGCCAGGACCCGCACCAGTTCGCCTTCAACCTCCTCACCCGCAGCCGTCGCGTCACCTACGACAACCTGCGCGTGCGCGACGAGGGCTTCACCAGCGCGGTCAACCGCGCGTCGGACGTTCCGCCCATGTTCCGCCCCTACCCGCTCGGCGGACTGCTGCTGCGCAATCGGGTCGTCGTACCGCCCACCGCCCTGCACACCGCGCGCGACGGGGTTCCGGGCGACTTCGACCTCGTCCACCTCAGCACGCAGGCCATCGGCGGCGCCGGACTGGTCCTCGCCGGAATGACGGCCGTCAGTGCCGGCGGCCGGGCCACCCCCGGCTGCCCCGGCCTGTGGAACGACGAACAGGAGGCGGCCTGGCGGCGCCTCACCGACTTCGTCCACGGCCAGTCCGACACCTGCCTCGGCATCCAGCTCACGCACGCCGGCCGCCGCGCGGCCGGCCGCGGCGGACAGCCGATCGCCGCCTCCGCACTGCGCTGGGACGAGCGGAGCCCGGTGCCGCGCGAGGCCGACCGGGCCGACATGGACGCACTCGTACGGGACTTCGTGGGCGCGGCCCGGCGCGCCGACCGGGCGGGCTTCGACGCACTGGAACTCCAGTACGGGCACGGGCACCTGCTCTCGGGCTTCCTGTCCCCGCTGACCAACCGGCGCACCGACGAGTACGGCACAGACCTGGACGGAAGGCTCCGGCTGCCGCTCGAAGTGCTGCGCGCCGTACGAGAGGTGTGGCCGGCCGGCAAGGCGCTGCTCGTGCGGATCTCCGCCGCCGACTGGGCGGACGGCGGCACCACCGAGGACGACGCCGTCGGGATCGCGCGCGCACTCGCCGAGGCGGGCGCCGACGCCATCGACGTCTCCACCGGCGAGGTCGTCGCCCACGAGAAGCCCCGCTACGGCCGCAGCTACCAGACCCCGTACGCGGACCTGATCCGCAACGCCACCGGGATCCCCACCATCGCCGTCGGCGCGATCTCCACGTACGACGACGTGAACTCGATCATCCTGGCCGGCCGGGCGGACCTGTGCGGTGTCGGCCGCGCCCAGCTCCACGACCCCCTGTGGACCCTGCACGCGGCGGCCGCCCAGGGCTACCAGGGCCCGGCCGCGCCCTGGGCGCGCGCCTGGCGCGCGGGCAGCGGGCGGCCCCCGTCGGCGCGGACCGACCGGATCCCGCCGCGCCTGGAACTGCTGCGGCAGCCCGCCGAATCCGTCCACCGCCGCTGGCTGCCCCGCGCAGCGGTTCCCGCCCACCGATAGCCGGAGGTGCCCACGCACATGGACAGGGACCACCTGCCCCGCTTCACGGCGGCGGCCGTCCAGGCCGCGCCCGTCTACCTCGATCCCGCCGCCACCGTGGACAAGGCCGTCGCCCTGATCGCCGAGGCCGCGGCGGGCGGGGCCGAACTGGTCGTCTTCCCCGAGGTGTTCGTCCCCGGGTACCCGTACTGGAACTGGACGATGAACCCGGTCCAGGGTTCGCCCTGGTTCGAGCGGCTCCAGCGCGCCTCCGTCGACATTCCCGGCCCGCACGTCGACCGCCTGCGGGCGGCCGCCCGCAGGCACGGCGTCGTCCTCGTCATCGGGGTCAACGAGCGCGTCCCGCACAGCCTCGGCGTCCTCCACAACACCCTGCTGACCATCGGACCCGACGGCGCACTCCTCGGGGTGCACCGCAAGCTGGTGCCGACCTGGGCCGAGAAGCTCACCTGGACCGGCGGTGACGGCAGCTCGCTCGTCGTCCACGACACCCCCGTCGGCCCCCTCGGCGTGCTGGCCTGCGGCGAGAACACCAACACCCTGGCCCGCTTCGCCCTCCTCGCCCAGGGCGAACTCGTCCACGCCTCCTGCTACATCGCCCTGCCCGTCGCCCCCGCCGACTACGACATGGCCGACGCGATCGCGGTCCGTACCGCGGCCCACAGCTTCGAGGGCAAGGTCTTCTCCGTGGTCGCCTGCTCCACCGTCTCCCCGGAGATCGTGGACCTGCTCGCCGGGGACGACGAGGAGCTCCGCAAGCAGTTCACGCGGCCGCGCAGCGCCCTGTCCGGGATCTTCGGCCCCGACGGCCGGCCCGTCACCGAACCCCTCGTCGACGACGAGGGCATCGTCTACGGCGAGATCGACCTCGCCAGGTGCATCCAGCCCAAGCAGATGCACGACATCGTCGGCCACTACAACCGCTTCGACGTCTTCCGCCTCGAAGTGGACAACCGCCCCAGGCCGCCGGTCACCTTCACCGCGCCCGTCGTTCCCGGCGCGCCCATCGCTCCCGCCGCTCCCGCCGCTCCCGAGGAGGACGAATGACCATCGAGCAGGACGACACCATGCTCGGCCGTGCCCGCGTGTCCGAGACCCCGGAACTCAGCCGCTACTACGAGGAGCTCGGCACGCTCGACGCGGGCGCGCTGTGGACCGTCGCCAACGACATCGAGCCCTGGTACCCGCAGCCGAAGTCGGTCCCGGTGCTCTGGCGGTACGAGGACCTGCGCCCCCTGGTCCACAAGGCCCTCGGCCTCGTCAAGGGCGACGACGCCGGACGCCGGGTCGTCATGCTCGTCAACCCGGGCCGCAAGGAGGTCAGCGCCGCCGTCGGCCTCCTCTACACCGGGCTGCAGATCATGGGCCCCGGCGAGGCGATGACCGCCCACCGCCACCAGGCCGCGGCCCTGCGCTTCGTCCACGAGGGCACGGGCGCCTGGACGATCGTCGACGGGCAGAAGCTGCGCGTCGGCCCCGGCGACTTCGCGATCACGCCGAACGGGACCTGGCACGAGCACGGCAACGAGGCGGACGACGCCCCCGTCATCTGGCAGGACGGACTCGACATCCCGCTGGTCAACGCCCTCGACGCGGGCTTCTACGAGGTCCACCCCGAGCTCTACCAGACCCCGGGAAAGGTCATCAACTCCTCCGTGCTGACCTACGGCGCGAACCTCCTCCCCTACGGCGTCGAGAAGTGGACCCGGCCCTACTCGCCGCTGCTCGCCTACCCCTGGGAGCCCACCTACGAGGCCCTGCGCAGCCTCGCGAAGGCGACCGAGGGGTCCCCGTACGACGGCGTGATCGCGGAGTACACCAACCCGGTCACCGGGGGTTCCGTCATGCCGACCATGGGCGCCCACATGCAGCTGCTGCGCCCCGGCCAGGCCACCCTCGCCCACCGCCACACCGGCTCGGTGATCTACACGGCGGCCAAGGGCCGCGGTGTCTCGGTGATCGCCGGACAGCGCTTCGAGTGGAAGCAGGGCGACATCTTCTGCGTCCCGTCCTGGGCCTGGCACGAGCACCACAACCTCGACGAGGCCGAGGACGCCTGCCTCTTCTCCTTCAACGACTTCCCCGTCATGCGCTCCCTCGGATTCCACCGGGAAGAGGCCTACGCCGACAACGGCGGCCACCAGCCCACCCTCTGAACCGCTCCGCCGTACCGGACGCCGCCGGCCCTGACACCGGCCCCGGTACGGCGGAGCCCCGCCGCCGATCCACCCCTCGCCACCCTCCCACTCCACTGCAAGGAGCCCCCATGAGGCTGCTCAGCTACACCCTCGACGATGCTTCCGTGCGTCTCGGCGCGCAGGTCGACGACCTCGTCGTGGACCTCACCACCCTGGCCCGGCGCGCCGGTGCGGAACTGCCCCTGGACCTGCTGTCCTTCATCCGGGCCGGCGCGGCCGCCCAGGAGACTGCGCGCGGCCTGCTGGCCGCCGGACCCGAAGCCCGGCCGGCCGAGGCCGTCCACCGGCTCGACGCCGTGACCCTGCGCGCACCCCTGCGCCCGGGCAAGATCATCGGAGTCGGCCTCAACTACATCGAGCACGTCGAGGAGTCCAGCCGCAGCCTCGACACCGACAAGGACCTGCCGCCGCGCCCCGTCCTCTTCGGCAAGCCCGCCACCGCCGTCACCGGACCCGGCCAGCCGATCCTGCACAACGCCGACCTCACCACCCAGCTCGACTGGGAGTGCGAACTCGCCGTCGTCATCGGCCGCACCGCCTTCCGGGTGAGCGAGGAGGACGCGTACGACCACATCTTCGGCTTCAGCATCGTCAACGACATCAGCGCCCGCGACCAGCGCCGCTCCGGCCAGTGGTTCTTCTCCAAGGGCCAGGACTCCTACGCCCCCTTCGGCCCGGTCGTCGTCACCCGCGACGAGATCCCGGACCCGATGGCCCTCGACCTCTCCCTGCGCGTCAACGGCGTCACCAAGCAGAAGTCGAACACCCGGCACATGCTCTTCCCCATCGCCCGCCTCATCGCCGACATCTCCTCCGGCATGACCCTGGAGCCCGGCGACGTCATCGCGACGGGCTCGCCGTCCGGCGTCGGCGCCGGCATGGTCCCGCCCGAGTTCCTGCGCCCCGGTGACACCGTCGAGGCCACGGTCGAAGGCATCGGCACCCTGACCAATCCCGTCGTCGACGCCCGCTGACCCCCCCCCACATACACACAGGCAAAGAGGAGTACCCGTGCCACCCCGCACCTACCGCATCGGCCAGATCGTGCCGAGCTCCAACGTCACCATGGAGACGGAGGTCCCGGCCATCCTCCGGGCCCGCGAGGCCGTCGCCCCCGACGAGCGCTTCACCTTCCACTCCAGCCGGATGCGCATGACCCACGTGACCCCGGAGCAACTGAGGGCCATGGACGCAGACTCCGACCGCTGCGCCGTCGAACTCTCCGACGCCCGGGTCGACGTACTGGGCTACGCCTGTCTGGTCGCCATCATGAGCATGGGCCTCGGCTACCACCGCACCTCGGAGCAGCGACTGCACACCCGGACGGTCGAGAACGGAGCGCCCGCCCCCGTCGTCACCAGCGCCGGGGCCCTCGTCCACGGGCTGCACACCATCGGCGCCCGGAAGATCGTGCTGCTGGCCCCGTACATGCGCCCGCTCACCCGGACCGTCGTGGACTACCTCACGCACGAGGGCATCGAGGTCCTCGACCACCAGGCCCTGGAGATCCCCGACAACCTCGACGTCGCCGCCCACGACCCGGCCCGGCTGCCCGGCCTCGCACAGGCGCTGGAACACGCGGACGCGGACGCGGTCGTGCTCTCGGCCTGCGTGCAGATGCCCTCCCTGGGCGCCATCGAGGAGGCCGAGCAGCTCCTGGGCAAGCCGGTGGTGTCCGCGGCCGTCTGCACCGCCCACCAGATGCTCCGGGCCCTGGACCTGGACGCGGTGGCCCCGGGAGCGGGCCACCTGCTGTCGGGCAAGTACGCGCGGACACCACTGCCGGGGCCGCCTGCCTAAGACTTGTGCGGCAGGTCGAGGTGGGTTGACGGACGCGGCGTGGGAGCGGATGGAGCCCTTGTTGCCGCAGGTGGACGGGCGTGGTCGGCCGTGGCGTGATCACCGTCAGGTGGTCGATGGTGTGCTGTGGCGTTTGCGGACCGGGGCTCCGTGGCGTGATCTGCCGGGGCGGTATGGGCCCGTGGCAGACCGTCTACGAGCGGTTCGCCCGCTGGGAGGCGGATGGCACGTGGGCAGGGCTGTTGGAGCATGTGCAGGTCCGTGACGACGCGGTGGGCCGGGTGGAGTGCTGTTGGTCCGCTCGCCGGCGTCTCCTCGCACTGGTGGATCATCGGAGGCGGCGTGTAGCCGCCGCCCGTGCGCGAGCATGCGCGCAGAGGCCCGGGGAGCGGATCTTCGCCGCGGTCCTCGGCGTGTTCGGGGTTCTGTGTGTCAACGGACGCCCGCGTCGAATCGTCGGCCGGATCCGGGACGACACCGCCGCGTCCAGGAACTGCTGGCCTGGCAGCACCCCCGCGGAGGCCGGTACGTGTCTGCTAGGTCTGCCTCTGCCTCTGCGTCTACGGCAGCGGCGGCAGCGTGTACTTCGGGATCGAGGGGTCCTTCGGGTCGAAGGGCGACGGCTTCCAGTCCAGTGTCGGGACGTGGGTCGGGGCCGGAGGCGGGTTGGGGCCCCGGTACGGGTTCTGCGGGATCTTCGACGACCCGGCCGTACTGCGCTTCGGCGCCGGCTTCGACCCATGGCTGGGCGAGGGCTTCGACCCCGCCGCCGTGGGCGACACCGCGTCGGAGGGCTCCGGGGCGGCCGGCTGCGAGACCGAGGGGGACGGCGAAGCCGTCGCCGCATCGGGACTCGCGGTCGGCGTCCCCGCCTTCTCCGCCGCCGGTGGGGTGGGCCCGCCCGCGGCGCCGGAGCAGCCGCCGAGCACCAGCCCGCCCATCAGCGCCGCGGTCACGGCCCCCGCCACTCTTCCGCCGGAGCTCACGCCCACCACCCGCCGTTCCCGTTCCGTCCTCCGCTCGAACCGGGCGATCGTAACTCAGCGCCCGGCACCCGATCCCGGCAGGATGACGGTGACCCCGCGCACCGCCGCCGAGCCCATCGCGGCCAGCGCCGCCGGAGCCGCGTCGAGTGTGATCGTCGAGGTGACCAGCAGGTCCGGCCGCAGCACACCGCCCCGGACGAGTTCCATCATCGGCGGATACGCGTGCGCCGCCATGCCGTGGCTCCCGAGGATCTCCAGCTCCCAGCCGATCACCCGGTCCATCGGCAGGACCGCCGCCCCGGCTGCCGTCGGCAGCAGCCCCACCTGCACGTGCCGCCCCCGCCGCCGCAGCCCGGCCACCGAGGCCGCGGCCGTGGCCGGTGACCCCAGCGCGTCGAGCGAGAGGTGCGCGCCCCCGCCGGTCAACTCCCGTACGGCCCCTGCGGTGTCGGCGCCGTCCCCGGCATCCACGCAGTGCACGGCGCCGAACTTCCGCGCCAGCTCCAGCGCCCCCGGCGCCGTGTCCACGGCGATCACCCGGGCCCCGGCCGCCGCCGCGATCATCACCGCGGAGAGGCCCACCCCGCCGCAGCCGTACACGCACACCCACTCGCCCGCCGCCGCGCGACCCTGTGCCACCACCGCCCGGAACGCCGTCGCGAAGCGGCACCCGAGACCGGCCGCCGTCACGTACGAGAGCTCCTCCGGCACGGCCACCAGATTCACATCGGCGTGGTCCAGGGCCACGTACTCGGCGAAGGACCCCCAGTGCGTGAACCCGGGCTGTGTCTGCCGTGCGCACACCTGGTGGTCACCGGCCGCACAGTCCGCGCAGCTGCCGCAGGCGCAGACGAACGGCGCCGTGACCCGGTCACCGACCCGCCAGTTCCGCACCCCTGCCCCCACGGCCTCGACCACACCCGCGAGTTCGTGCCCGGGGACGTGCGGCAGCACGATGTCCGGGTCGTGGCCCATCCAGCCGTGCCAGTCGCTGCGGCAGAGCCCGGTGGCCTCGACCCGCACCACCACCCCGCCCGCCGGCGGAGCCGGCTCCGGCACGTCCCTGACCTCGGCCCGCTCGCCGTACCGCTCGAAGACCACCGCTCGCACGGATCCCGCCCTCCACTCGACTGAGCGGCACGCTACCCCGGTCCGGCCCGCCCCCCAACGGCGCCGAGAGGCTTCCCGTTCCCCTGCCGCGGTGCCTCAGGGCGCGCCCTCACCCGCCCGGGCCAGGGCCAGCACCCCCGCGCAGATCAGGGCGACGCCCAGCAGCTGGGGGAGCAGCCACCAGCTCGACCGCAGGTGTTCCTCGTACAGGACCACGCCCAGCGCGACGCTGATGCTCGCGTCGCCCAGGGTCAGCGCGGGCTGCGAGGCGACCAGCGGCCCGCCCTGCATGGCGTGTTCCAGCAGCAGCAGGGCGCAGATGCCGCTCGCACCGAAGGCGTACGTCTCCCAAGTGGTCAGGAAGGCTCCGAGGCCGCCGTCGTCGAGGACGTGCACCGCGGATTTCATCAGGGCGGCCGTGAGCGCGTAGCAGACGGCCGTGGCTGCGCCGAGGCAGCAGGCCCGCGCACGGCCCGGCGGCCGGCGCAGTCCGGCCACGGCCAGGGCGGCGACGGCGATCGCGCACGCCACCAGGGCCACCACCCAGCGCTCGGGCGGCACGTCCGTACGGTTGCCCGCGGGCGAGGCGGCCACCAGCGTGACCCCGAGCCCGGCCACCACCCCCGCCACGGCCAGCCAGAGCGCCCGGGGCAGCCGCTGCCGCGTCACCAGCGAGGCGATCAGCAGCGCGAGCGGCAGCTCCAGCACGAACAGGGGCTGTACGAGGGCCAGCGCGCCCGTGGCCAGCGCCGCCGCCTGCCCCACCCCCGCCGCGATCACGGCCAGGATGCCGCCGATCCACAGCGGCCGCCGCAGCAGATCGAGGACCAGGCCGAAGCGGAAGCCGTCGCTCTGCGGCACGGTGAGGGCGGCCCGCCGCTGGAGCACGGTGGCGAGCGCGTTGCTGAACGCCGCGAACAGCGCGAAGAGGACCGGCAGGACGACGCCCATGCCCCGATCCTCACGGCGCCGGACGCCCGTCCGCGGTACGACACCGGGCCGGGGTGCTCACGTCCCGGGCATTCCCCCGTCCGGACCTGCCCGGCAGCCTTCAGGCACGCCCCGCCGCCCGGCGCAGGGCCAGTGCCGCGAGGGCCTCCGGGGCGCCGGCCTGGCCCCGGATGCCGGGGAAGGCGTTGATGTCCACGATCAGCGGTGTACCGCCCCCGGTGTCGATGATGTCCACGCCGTAGACGTCCAGCGCGAACACGGCGCCCACCTCGCGCACGAGGTCGGCCCATCCGGAAGGCAGTTCGGCCAGGGGCAGGGGCCGGGTGGGCCCACGGCCACCGGGGGAGAGCTCGGACCGGCGCAGGGCCGAGAAGACCTCGTCCCCGATCGCCCACAGTTTGTGGTCCCAGCCGCTGTTGACCGCGTACTCCTGCACCACGACCGGCTCGTGCGGCCATTCCCGGGCCAGCTCCCGCAGGCGCGCACTGTCGTTCACGCGGGCCACCAGGTCGCCCCGGCGGCTGCGCCGGCTCTTGACCACCACGGGAGCGTCGAGCCGGGTCCCGGCCGCCCAGCCGGAGAGGGAGGCGTGGGTACCGGTCGCGGCGAAGGGCAGCCCGGCCCGCAGGGCGAGATCGGCCATCTCCGTACGGTCCTGGCACAGTGCGGTGGCCGGAGCGGAGTTCACCACGGCCGCTCCCCGTTGCTCCAGGTGCCGGGCGAGCTCCAGTGCGTGCGGCGTCCGCGACTTCAGCAGGTACACGTCGGCCAGGGGCAGCGGCACCTCCCCGGGGGTGACCGGGTCGAGCGCCTCCACCTCGTGATCCGGGGCCAGCAGCGCGGTGGTGTCCGCCAGCAGCGGATGACCGGGCTCGGGGGTGATCAGGCAGATCCTCATGCGCCGTCGCCCCCCACGGCGGAGACCTGCGTCGGGTGCTGAGCCGGGACCTGTGCCTGGACCTGCGCCTGGGCCTGGACCGGGAGCTGTGCCTGGGCCTGAGCCGGGATCGGCAGGGGCAGCGCGTACGGCAGTGCCACGGGCGCCGGCGGCTGCCCCGAACCACCCGCCCGCGCCAGCTCCAGTACCGCCCGGGCCACCCGCGCGGCCGCGTCCGGCACCTGACGGAAGCTCGGGAAGTCGTTCACGTCGACGACCACCGGCCCGTCCGGGCCCAGCAGCACGTCCACGCCGTACAGGTCCAGCCCGTACACCGCCCCCACCTGAGCGGCGATCGCCGCCACCTCGGCCGACAGCGGCACCCGGCGCTCCCGCACCGCGGGGTCCGGGTGCAGCGGTGAACACCGCTCGGTCGCGAACAGCTCCCCGCCGACCGCGTACACCTTGATGTCCGTGCCCGAGTTGGGCACGTACGGCTGGGCGATGAGCAGCCCCTCGCCCGCGAGCACGGGCAGCAGGGCCTCCAGCCGCTCCGGCGAGTGCACCAGGTGCACGGCCCGCCCGGAGCTTCCGTCGGCGGGCTTGACGACGAGCGGGTACTCCGCCGACGGGATCTCCCGGAGCAGCTCGGGGCTCGCCACGGCGTACGTCGGCGGCAGCGGGAGCCCCCGGCCGCGCCCGATGGCGGCGGCGAGCGCCTTGTCCCGTACGCCCCGGATCGACCGGGCGTCGTTGACGGTGGTCGTCCCGGCCGAGGCCGCGGCCTCCAGCAGGGTCAGACCCGGGCCGCCGGAAACCGTCTTGAGGACCCAGGCGTCGTGCGCACCCGCGTCCACCGCCTCGGTCATCCGCAGCAGTGAGCCGCCCGGCCGCACCACGTCCACCCGGTGCCCCCACGCGGTGAGCTGCCGGATCACCTCGTTCGGCATGCCGTCGTGGCGGTAGTGCTCCTCCACCAGGAAGCAGAGCCTCATGGACCTTCCCCATATTCCCCGGACGTCCGCCGATACCGTCCGGCGAGTTGTGACGTCACAGGATGTCATGGACCGCAATGTGATGATCGGTCCGCGTGTGGGGTTCGTGATGCACTTCCATGACGGGCTTCCCGCCTCACACCGCCGGTGCCGCCGCGGGCGCCGGCGTACTCGCCGGGAACGACGGGCTCAACGGTGGCGGCGGTGGAGCTGCAGGGTGGTGAAGACCGCCACGCCCAGGGTGATGTGCATGAGGGACAGGGCCGCGACGGTGCCGCCGTCGGCACCGGACGACAGCGGGCCGGCGACCGACAGCAGCGCCAGTCCGGTGCCCACGTACTGCGCGATCCGCAGGAACACCGGCTTCCACAGGGCCAGCAGGAGGGCGGCGCCCACCCCGGCCACCAGCGGGACCACGGAGGAGCCGATGACGCCCCCGACCGTGATCGGGTGCTCGTCGCCGCCGTCGACGACGACGAGAGAGGCGTCGGCCAGAGTGGCGACGGTGAGGACGATCAGATTGACCACGGTCGCGCCGACCGCGCCCGCGGTCAGCACCTGCCACCAGGTGAGGCCGGACCGGCGGGCGGCGGGGGCGGTGGGAACGGAGCTCGGAACGGCACTGCTCGACATGGGAATTCCTCCAGCGGACGGGGCTTCGCGCCGCCCTTCGGCGGCCGCATGCAAAAGCCTCCGACCTGAACCTCACTTGAGGTCAAGCGCCTCGTCCCGGCAGTCTTCGGAGGGCCGGGGGAAGGCGCCGTAAATCCGGGTGAATGATCGGACAACCGGCTGCTACGTTGATCGTGTGCCGAAGCTGAATCAGATCATCGCAGTGGAAAAGGGCGTCAAGTCCAAGTCCCTCCAGGAGCTCACCCAGGCTCACCACGACGTCCAGAAGCCCGCCCTGCTGGCCGGCATCTCCCGGACCTACCAGCCCAAGGACGAGGAGGGCGAGCAGTTGCCGCCCGAGTCCACCCGGGTGCAGGTCAAGGCCGAGGACGTGCTGCGCGCGACGGCCGGGACCCTGACGCGGCTGTTCGACGTGACGGCGACCAAGGACTGGGCCAACCGCAGCGCGGCCGCCGATGTCGTCGTGGACGGAACGGTCCTGCTGGCGCAGGTCCCCGTGCCGTACCTGCTCTTCCTGGAGAAGCAGCTCACGGACCTCCACACCTTCGTGCGGAAGCTGCCGGTGCTGGACGCCTCCGAGTCCTGGAACCTGGACCCGTCCACGGACTCCTGGAAGACGGACGCGGTGCGCACCATCCGTACCAAGAAGGTGCCGCGCAACCACGTGAAGGCCGAGGCCACCGAGAAGCACCCGGCGCAGGTCGAGGTGTACTACGAGGACGTGGCGGTCGGCTACTGGACGACCGTGAAGTTCTCCGGCGCACTGCCGGCCCGACGGGTCAACGAGCTGCTCGACCGCGTGGAGAAGCTCCAGCAGGCCGTCAAGTTCGCCCGCGAGGAGGCCAACAGCGCCGAGGTCACCGACCAGCGGGTCGGGGACGCGGTGTTCGGCTACCTGTTCAGGTAGCCCCGAAGACTCCCCCTGTATGTCTGCAGGGGGTGCGCGAGAGCGCAAGCTGAAACTGATGTTGAAGCTGAACTCGGGGTGTCAGTTGGGGGTTCGAATCCCTCCCCCGGCATTACGTGCCGGGGTGGCCCAAGCCGGTAGAGGCGGCCCCATGAATCTCAGATTCTCGCTCCAGTCTCAGTATTCGCCGCCGAACACCGGATCGACCGAGCGTGGACGGTCATCGACGGATGGGGGTTCAAGTCCCCTCTGCGCCTCTCCTCATGGCGCGGTAGTTCAAAGGCAGAACACGTCGATCTAAGAATGATCCGCGACTCTTAAACGTGCCGGTGTGCGCAATTGGGTGGCAAGCAGGAGCCCGGGAGCTGGGTGTGCTCCCGGGCTCCGTCACGTTCCGGGTCAGACCGGCACCGGTACCGACACGAAGGTCTTGCCCGACTCGTTCTCGACCAGAATCGCCCTCACGTCCGCCGGGTCCACGGCCGCCGATCCGTCCAGCGCCGCGCCCTTGCCCTCACCGTTGCCCTGGCTGCCCGTGACCCAGCTGCCGGCGGTGGTGCGCGTCCCGTTCTTCGAGACCACGACCAGCCGGCACCGCTCACCCGGCGCCACTCCCGTGACCGCCGCGCGCACCCGCACCCACTTCGTGGCGGGCGTCATCTGTACGGTCATCCGCGCCCCCGTGACCTGATCGGTCGCGGAGAGCACCTTGGTCCCGGCGGGCGGCGGCGAGGGGTCCGCCGTGGCCGTCGGGGACGGCGGGACAGGAAGCGCGACGGCCCCGGAATCGCCCGTACCCAGCTGTGTGCCCGCCCAGAACACCGCGGCGAGCGAGGCCGCCACGGCCAGGCCCGTGAAACCCGCGCGTCGGCGCCGGTCACCGGACCGCTCGCCCCGCATCTGCCGCAGGGTGCGCTGGAGCAGCAGGTCACCGCCCTGCGGCGGTCCGTCGAGGAACGCCTCGTCGGGCACCTCGCCCAGTGCTGCCTCCATCTCGCGCAACGCGGCCACCTCCTCCCGGCATTCCATGCATCCGATCGTGTGTTCCTCGACCCGGCGGACCTCCTCGACGTCGAGGACGCCGAGAACGTACGGGCCGAGCAGTTCCTCCTCGTGCCGCTGCCGGTTCATGCCACCACCTCACGCAGTCCGGCGGGCTGCTGGGGCGGCCTGCCCGATCGTTTTCCTTCTCTGGGACCGCTGTCCCTGAATCCGTCGCTCTTGAAGACGTCGCGCAGCGCCTTGAGGGCGTAGTGCGAACGCGATTTGACCGTACCCGCCGGGATGCCGAGGCTGTCGGCCGCCTCCGCGACGCTGAGCTGCCGGTAGTACAACTCCTTCAGGACGTCCCGGTGTTCCGGCGACAGCTGATCGAGGGCCCCCAGGACCGTCATGCTGTCGACCACGGAGTCGGCGTGGTCCGCCTCCACCGGGGGAGCGGACGAGGCCCCGGAGACCTCCGGAGGCCGGGCGGCCCTGGCCCGGTAGCGGTCCGTGATGATGTTGCGGGCGACCGTGAGCAGCCAGCCGCGCACCGAGCCCTTTCCGTTGACCAGCACCTCGGAGTGCCGCCAGGCCCGTATGAGGGTCTCCTGGACGACGTCCTCGGCGGCGGCCCGGTCTCCGGTCAGCCGGGTGGCGTACGCAAGCAGGGCGTGACCGTGCTCCTCGTACACCGACTTGATCAGTGCTTCATCGGTCGAGCCCCGCCGAGTGCGGGGCCACAGTGGTCCGGCCATCTCACCCTCTCCGTCTTCCTCGCATATGTGGTGCGGTCGGAACACGCCACCGGGACGGATTCGGTTCATGTGACCTACCTCACTCGGTGGGTCACTCGGTCCGGCGTCCGGGTCCGGCGCGCGAGTCCGTCACTCGGGTCCGGTGCTCAGGCCCGGTGCTCAGGCCCGGCAGTTCCGGTTCTTGTTGAGGCATTCGACGACTCCGGCCATCTGCCGCTCGGTCATCGCGTTCACGAACATCGCGTGATCCGTCTTCGGGCTGTGCCGCTGTTCGGGGAAGGAGTCGAGCGCCACGTTCAGCCCCGGGGGGATCTCGTACGCGAGGGAGACGCGCAGTTCGGGCACGGGGAAGGTGTCGTTCGGGCAGACGCCGTTCGCGGCCGGGAAGCGCAGGTGCGAACGGTGCGTGGTGGCGCCGGCGGTGTCGATTCCGTTCCAGCAGCTCGGGAACACCAGGGTGCGGGTGACGCGCTCGCCCGCGGGGCAGCGCGGGTAGCGCGTGGTGGAGCGGTCCGGGGAGCCCGAACACCCCCAGCGGGCCCGGACGTCCGCCTCGCTGTCCGCCGTGAAGGCGACGGCGTCGCCGGTGATGCCGCGCAGGAAGCGCGGCATGGGGACCACCTTGCTCACGGGATTGCCGCGGAACTCCACAAGGACGGAGGCCTCCGGCACGATCTCACCGACGTTCCCGTGCCCCGCCGCACCCTCGTGCGCGTGCGTGCCCGCGCGGTCGGGGCGGCGCAGGACGGGCCAGTAGTACGTGGACCGGTCGCCGCCCGTACAGCTCGTGGCGGCCGCGGCCAGCGATGCGTCGGTCGACATCGCGTTCGTGGAGAGGTTCCCGACGTAGGCGTGGGTGTGATGGGCGCCGCCCGTCAGGCCGGGTGAGACCACCAGGTTGTCCTCGTTGTAGTGCCCCTGCTCGTTGCGGCCGCAATTGACGACCATGGAGCCGGCCGACCCCTCGGGCCCCGGGGCGGGAGCGGCTGCCGGGACGCGCGGGACGTCACGTATGTCGACGTAGTCGGACGCCACCGGCCCCCCGGCCGCAGCCCCGGCATCCGGCCCGGTCGCCCGCGACACTCCCAGGACCGCTGCTGTCAGCCCACCGCCCAGGACCAGGCAGATGACGAGTATGAGCAGTCGGTGTTCGTTCCACATGGCGGTCACGGTTGCCGCTGACGCCCCCGTCGTCAACTGGCGATCCGCATGACGGTCGCCGCGCCGCGGTTCGTGTGTTCCGGTGGAGGGTGGTCGGCCGGCGAGGATCCTCGCGGCGTCCTGGGCCGGTCCGGCGGGCCGGCGCGAACCCTCAGTTCCGCGCGGCCGCCCGGAGGACCGGGGCGATGACGGCAGCGGCCTGCTCCGGGTGCGCCTCGAACCACGCGCCGAGGTGTTCCCGGACGGCTTGGGCGACGCAGGCACGCACCATGTCTCCGCCCGGTTCGTGGCGTGCGAAATCGACGAAGTCGGGATCGTCGAGTTTGACCGACACGACCGCCGTCAGCCCCACGCCGATGCGGTCGGCGGCCGTCTGCAGCCCGCGCGTCCGCGCGTACGCGTCGATCGCCGCCACCACCCCCTCGCGCAGGCCCGCCTCATGGGTGCCCGTGCCCGTGTGCGTGGCCAGGCTGTTGGTGAAGCCCCGGACGTCCTCCTCGCGCGAGTCGCACCACTGCAGGGCGACCTCCATGGTCCCCGCCATCCGCGGGTCGTCCCGCTCGAAGCCGAGGACGTCCGACCGAACGGGCGCTTTGGACCGCACGCCGAGGGCGGCGACGAAGTCCCGCACCCCTCCCGGGAATCGAAACCGGACCACCCGGGGCCCGCCCGGATCGCGCTCGTCGGTCAGGGTGACGTCCAGGCCGCGGTTGAGGAAGGCCAGTGTCCTGAAGCACTCCGCGAGCACGTCGAACTCGCACTGAGCGGGCCCGAAGACGGTGTCGTCGGGCCGGAAGGCGATGGTGGTCCCGGTCCCGATCGCCGGCCCTGCGGCGCCGGGTGGGGCGAGGGCAACGCCGCGCTCGTACTCCTGCATCCAGCGGACCCCCTCGCGCCGCACCTCGGCCGTCAAGCGGCTCGAGAGGGCGTTGGCGACGCAGGGCCCGATGCCGAAGAGGCCCATGGCAACGGCCCGGCGGCCGCCGGGCTCCCGCCCAGCGTGCGGTCGGGTCAACAGGGCTTCGAGACCGGGACCGTCAGTGCCCCCGGCCTCCTCGAAGGGGATGCCCGGCCCGTCATCGGCGACCCGCACGCCCCCGTCGGCCGTGAGGGTGACGCCGGCTCCGGTCCGAGCGAGTGACCGGGCCCGGACCCCTGCACCCCCGGCCTCCCGCCCCCCCGCCAAGGGGCCGAGGTTGTCCGTGGGGCTTCTTGTCCGGCCCGGCGGCAACCGCGCACAGTGGGCCGCATGACACCAGCCCTGACACCCGCCGAGCTCCTGCACGCATTCGCCCGCACCCGCGCCTCGCTCGACGGGGCCGAGGTCACCTACTGGTGGACCGGGGACGTCCACTCCTGGGCCCCCGGCGAGCCCTACCGGCGCCTCTTCGGCTTCGAGGGGCTCAACGTCGCGCGCCTCGTGGCGGACGAGGAGCTCGGCGGCTACCAGCTCCTGTCCAGGGAGGCCGCCTTCTACCTCGACCCCGCGACCCGGGAGATCCTGGAGACCTGGCAGGACAAGCCGGTGGTCCACGTCTGGAACGATCCGGCCAACCAGAAATGGCGGCCGTTCCCGGTCCCCGTGACGGAACTGGGCGACCAGATCTGCTTCAGCCTGGAGATCCCGCTGGCCTACCCCTCGCCCCTGCCGGTCGAGGAGTACCCCGCCCAGTCGGCCGACGACAGCTACCGGGCGCTCGAGCTCTTCCAGTTCTTCGCCCCCGCGAGCGCCCTGACCACCGACGCGGTGAGCGTCCCCGCCACGATGTCCTGGACCCGGATGTCCCCGTGGCTGCCCTGGATGGAACAGGGACAGCGTCCCGGCGGCCTCACCTTCCACTGCCGCGGCCGCAAGCTGGACGCGTACGCGCAGGTTCCGGAGCGCACCCGCGCCCACATCGCGCAGCACCACCCCGAATTCGCCCAGGCGCCGGAGAAGTGGAGCGAGCCGAACGAGACCAGCTGGACGTACTTCCGCAAGCTGTTCCCGCCCGTGTAGGAGCCGCCCCTCCCGCCCGGCCCCCGCCCGCCCCTCCGCCAGGCCCGGCTCCGACGCCAGGACCCGCGCGGCCCGCCCCGCGCGGCCCGCCCCGCGCGGCCCGCCCCGCACTCGCGCGGAGCGGTGAAACACCTGGTCACCAGCCCCGCCGAGGGACCCCAGAGGGGAGCCGCAGGGGGCGGACAAGGGTTTTCCCCGTATCGGGTTCACCCCCGCGTTGCCTACTGTCTGCCCACCGGCGATCTTCCCCTGACTCTACGGCCCACACGCCAACCCCACATGGCGTGAGGACCGCACCGTCGGGGGAAGAGCCGGGACTGCCGTTGCCCTGCCCCGCCGTTGCGGCTCGGCAACGTGGCGCGCGGCGGCCGGGGCGAGTTCGACCACCTCGCTCCCGGCCCCGCGGCCGCCGGAACCTCCCACACTGCACCGACCGGCCGCTCCGGCCTGCCCGGAACGGCCCGCGAAAGGGAACTCGTGCACGCAACCAGACGTAGGCTCATATCCGTGGTGGCCATGTCCGTCACCCTGCTCGCCGGCTCCGCGACCGCCTCCGTGGCCCTGGCCACCGAGACTCCTGCCGCGGCCCCCGCCGCCACGGTCGCCCCCACCGCGCCGGTCGCGAACCTCATCGTCGGGTACAAGTCCTCGGCCACCGAGGCCAGCTCGAACACGGCGGCTGCCGACGACGCCACCGCCAAGGGCAAGAAGGCCGGCAAGAAGGCGAAGTTCGACCGTCGCCTCGGCACCG
Source organism: Streptomyces sp. NBC_01232 (assembly GCF_035989885.1). Taxonomy (GTDB): domain Bacteria; phylum Actinomycetota; class Actinomycetes; order Streptomycetales; family Streptomycetaceae; genus Streptomyces. Next base: position 780,691 of record NZ_CP108518.1, on the reverse strand, counting down.
GCGCCGCCCTGGTCAACCTGGGCGGGACCGTCGCCCCGGCCGAGGCCGCCGACGTAATGGCCCAGTTCCGTGCCGACCCGGACGTCGCCTACGTCGAGCCGGACACCCGCGCCTACGCGATGGCCGTCACGCCGAACGACACCGAGTACGCCAAGCAGTGGGACCTCTTCGAGCCCACCGCCGGCATGAACGTCCCCGCCGCCTGGGACAAGACCACGGGCTCCGGCGTCACCGTCGCCGTGATCGACACCGGCTACGTCGCCCACTCGGACGTCGCCCCGAACATCGTCTCCGGCTACGACTTCATCTCGACGTCCTCCGAGGCCCGCGACGGCAACGGCCGTGACAGCAACCCCGCCGACGAGGGCGACTGGAACGCCACCGACGGCGAGTGCGGTGTCGGCTCCAAGGCCAGCACCTCCTCCTGGCACGGCACCCACGTCGCGGGCACCATCGCCGCGGCCACGAACAACTCCAAGGGCATCGCGGGCATCGCCTACGGCGCGAAGATCCAGCCCGTCCGCGTGCTCGGCAAGTGCGGCGGCTCGACCTCGGACATCGTCGACGCCATCACCTGGGCCTCCGGCGGCTCCGTCGCGGGCGTGCCGGCCAACGCCACCCCGGCCAAGGTCATCAACATGAGTCTCGGCGGTCCGGGTGCCTGCGGCACCAGCTACCAGAACGCCATCAACGCGGCCGTGGCCCGCGGTACGACCGTCGTCGTCGCCGCCGGCAACAGCAACGCCAACGCGTCCGGGTACTCGCCCGCCAGCTGCAACAACGTGATCAACGTGGCGTCGACCAACCGCGCCGGCGAGCGTTCGTACTACTCGAACTTCGGCACGGTCATCGACATCGCCGCCCCGGGCGGTGAGACCCGCCGCGCCACCGACACGCCCGGCACCGTCACCACCCCCGAGAACGCAATCCTCTCGACCCTGAACGCCGGCACCACCACCCCCGGCGCTGAGAGCTACAAGCCCTACCAGGGCACCAGCATGGCCGCCCCGCACGTCGCGGGCCTCGCCGCCCTGCTGAAGTCTGCGAAGACCTCGCTGACCCCGGCCCAGATCGAGACGGCGATCAAGACCAACGCCCGCCCGCTGCCCGGTGCCTGCTCCGGTGGCTGCGGCGCCGGTCTCGCCGACGCGGCCGCGACCGTCGCCGCGGTGACCTCGACGACCCCGCCGACCTCGGGCCTCGAGAACACCATGGACTTCTCCATCACCGACAACGGCACCGTGGAGAGCCCGATCACCGTCACCGGTGTCACCGGCAACGCCCCGGCCACCCTCAAGGTGGGCGTGAACATCGTTCACTCCTACATCGGTGACCTCAAGGTCGACCTGATCGCCCCCGACGGCACCGCGTACACGCTCCACAACCGCTCGGGCGGCAGCACCGACAACATCAACCAGGTCTACACCGTCAACGCCTCCTCCGAGGTCGCGAACGGCACCTGGAAGCTGCGCGTCAACGACAACGCCGGCGGCGACACCGGCAAGATCGACTCCTGGAACCTGACCTTCTGATCAGGAGCCAAATCGGCCTGACGGCCAGATAGTACGGACCAAGGTGAGCCCGCGGACCTGCTGATACACCTCGTATCGGCAGGTCCGACGGGTTTTCCCGGGACGTGACTGATTTCTGCGTCACAATCCGTGTCCGCCCGCCACTCGACCTCGTATTGTCGCCTCTCACAGGAAGGGCACAGGAGCTGGGGATCGAGAGGCTGGTGGCTGTGCGTGGTGGCGGCGACGGGGCACGCTGACACAAGTGTCGGACACGGAGAACTGATCAAGGCGGTCGACCGCGCGCTGACCACGCACGGCCGGGCGCTCCTGACCGGACCGGCCGGCGCGGGCAAGACCGAGGTCGTGCGCGCCGTCGCGGCCGCGGCCGAATCGCGCCGCGAGACCGTGCTGTGCCTCGCTCCCGAGGCGGCCGACCAATGGATACCCGAGGCGTCCGCCGCCGCCCTCCTCGCCTCCGTGCCCTGCGGCGCCCTGGAACAGCTCTCGGGCCCCCAGCGCACCGCCATCGCCCTCCTGCGCCGCGAGGCCGACGCCCCCCGGGCCGGCCGCGACCACATAGCCCTGCGCCTCGCCGTCGTCGAGGTGCTGCGGACCCTCGCCGCCCGCCGGCCCGTCCTGCTCGTCCTCGACAACGCCCAGTGGCTCGACGCCGAGAGCACCGACCTGCTCCGCTTCGCGCTGCGCCTGACACCGCCCGGCGTACGGGTCCTGGTCGCCGAATGCGTCCAGGGCGGGGCCCCGGTCGGCGAACCCCTCTGCGGCCCCGGAGTCCCCGCCATCCGCGTCCCCCCGCTGGGCGCCGACGAAGTCGCCGAACTCCTCGCCGGCCACGGCCTCCCGGCCCGCCTCGCCGGCCGCATCCACCAGGCCAGCGGCGGCAACCCGCGCCTCGCCCTCGCCCTCGGCCACTCCCTCGCCGAGGCCGCCGAGGCCCGCGACTGCAGCGCCCACCACGCCGACACCCTGCCCGTCTCCGGACAGGCCCGTGAGGTGGCCCGCAGGCTCCTCGCCGCCGCCCCCGCACAGGCCCGCCGCACCCTGCTGCTCGCCGCCCTCGCCACCCGCCCCACCATCCCCCTGCTGCGCCGGGCCGGCCGCCCCGACGCCGAGGCCGAGCTGGCCGAGGCGGAACGGGCCGCGCTGGTCAGGGTGGGGGAGGACGGCACCGTGGAGTTCACCGCCGGCGCCCTGCCCACCGCCCTCGCCGCCGACGCCGGCTGGCCGGAACGCGCAGCCGGGCACGCGGCCCTGGCCGATGCCGTCGACGACCCCGTCCAGGCCGTACGCCACCGTGCGCTGGCCGTGGACACCCCCGACCAGTGGCTTGCCGCGGAGATCACCGAGGCCGCCGCGGCCTGCCGCCGCCGGGGCCAGCGCGCCCTCGCCGCCGAACTGGGCCTGCTCGCCGCCGAACGGACGCCGTCCGCGCTGGCCGGCGAGGAGCTGGCCCGCCTGGTGACGGCCGCCGAGGACGCGGGCTGGGCCGGCCGGGCCGACCTCGCCCGTCGCGCCACCCGCGCCGTCCTGGCCCGCGACGCCTCGCCCGCCGACCGGGTACGGGCCCGCCTCGCCGTCATCGACGCCGCCGGGCAGGCCCTGGGCGCCCTCGACGAGACCTTCGCCCACGCCATGGACGAGGCCGCCGGGGACCCCTCGCTGCAGGCCGCCGTCCAGCTGCGGATCGCCTGGAAGAACAATCTCAGCGACGGCGACCCCGTCCGCTCCCGCGACGCCGCCGCCCGTGCCGGGGCGCTCGCCGCGCTCGGCGGCGACCAGGTCGCCGAAGCCATGGCGCTGACGGTACGGGCCCGCATGGGCCGCATCCTGGGTGACCCGGGCGCCGAGGCGATCCTCGCCGAGGCGCTCGCCCTGCCCGCCCCCGAGGTGCCTCTCGGCATGCGCAACGCACCCCAGTACCTCGCGGTCCGGCACGCCCTCTTCGACGACGGCCTCGACGACGCCCGCCGCCAGCTGATGGTCCTGCTGCCCGCCGTCCAGCGCACGGGATCCGCCGAGGACGTCTTCGAGGTCCTGCGCAGCCTCACCGAGGTCGAGTTGCGCAGCGGCCGCTGCGAGGCCGCCTCGGCCCACGCCCGCCGGGCCCTGGACCTCACGATCGACGCGGGCCTCTCGCCCGGACCCGCCTGGTACGTCGCCGCGATGGCCGAGGCCATGGGCGGCAGTTTCGCCCGGGCCGAGGGCTATGCCCGGCGAGGCATCCAGGCCTCGCAGGAGGAGCAGGACCAGGTCTTCCTCTCCCGCAGCCTGCACGCGCTCGGCCTCGTCGAACTCGCCACGGGAGAAGCGGCGAAGGCCGTCGCCACCCTGCGCCGGGTCGCCGAACTGGAGGCCGCCCAGCAGGTGGTCGACCCCTCGATTCTGCGCTGGCACGGTGAACTCGCCGAGGCCCTGATCGCCGCGGACGCACCCGACGAAGCCGCCCGGCTGCTGTCCTCCGTACGCACGGTCGCCGTCGGCCTCGGCCGGACCGGTGTCGTCGCCGCCCTCGACCGGGCCCGGGGACTGTGCCTGTCCGCCCAGGGCGACGCCGACGCGGCCGTGCACCTGCTGGAGGCCACCGCGCAGCGCTTCGACACGCTCCAGCTGCCGCTGGAACGCGGCCGTACGCTCCTCGCCCTCGCCCGGGTCGAGCGCCGCAGGCGGCGGCGGGCGCCGGCCCGCGCGGCACTGGCCGCCGCGGCCGAGGTGTTCGACCGGGCCGGGGCCGTCCCCTGGACGGAGCTCGCCAGGGAACCGGCTCCGGGGGAGGGCGTCGGTGCGCAGGTGCCCGCGGCCGCGATCCTGACCGAGGCCGAGACCCGGCTCGCGCTGCTGGTCAGCGAGGGTGCCAGCAACCAGGAGGCCGCGGCGAAGCTGTTCCTCAGCGTCAAGACCGTGGAGGCACGGCTGACCCGTATCTACCAGAAGCTCGACGTCCGCTCACGGGCCCAGCTGGCCACCGCGCTGCGCACGCGGTGACCCGGCCCGGACCGCCGGTCAGCAGCCCAGGTTGTTCCCGGGGGTCACCCCGAGCAGCTGGGTGAAGCTCTGGTACTTCGAGATCCGGCTCTGGACCTGCGCGGGGTTGCCGCCGTTGCACTCCAGCGAGCCGTTGATCGAGCGGATGGTCTCCCCGAAGCCCGCGCCGTTCACCATGGCGGCGTGGGCGGTCATCGTGCCCGGGCCGTTCTGGGTGTTCCAGTACCAGAGCGCGGTCTTCATGGCGACGGCCGGATCCCGCTCCACGAGGTACGGGTTGGCGAGGAGGTTGATGCCGAGGGCGTCGCCGGCCGCCTTGTAGTTGAAGTTCCAGCTGAGCTGGATGGGCCCGCGACCGTAGTAGGCCGCCTGTCCGGCGGGACAGCCGTACGGCTGGGTCGCGTCGCAGTAGTGGGGGTAGTTGGCGGTGTTCTGCTCCACGATGTGCACGAGTCCGCCCGTCTCGTGCGAGACGTTCGCGAGGAAGGCCGCGGCCTCGCGCCGCTTCACGGTGTCGTCGCCGGTGTTGGCGAACCCGGGGTACGCGGACAGCGCCGCGATCAGGCCGTTGTAGGTGTAGAAGGGGTTCCGGTTCGGGAACATCTGGTTGAACTGGGCCTCGGAGACCACGAATCCGCTGGGGTTGCCCGGATCCGGGTCCTGGCCCCCGCCGCCGCAGGCGCCCTGGTCCGACCAGACGCCCCACTGGCCGGTGGTGCCGGGCGTCTCGCCCTGGGTCCACCACTTCGCCTGCCAGTTGTGGCCGCCGTACGAGGCGCTCATCCCGTTGGTGTAGACAGCGGAGGAGGCCCAGGCGCCGGCGCAGGGGGCGGCCGCGGAGGCGGGGGAGGAGGGGAGGGCGATGGCGAGGCCGGCCGTGACGGCCGCGGCGGCGGCCAGCGAGAGGGCGCGACGGCGAAGCGCACGAATCACGTAACTGCTCCTTCAGTGGGGGGAATTGCCATGCGGGGCAACTGCGCCCCCACTGAAGCGAAAATGGTCTGAACCTGTCAAGGTCTAGACCAAATGAAACGCGCCGGTGTCACGGCTTACGCGTGACACCGGCGCGGAATCGAACCGGTCAGCTGCCCTGGGAGAGGTTCCCGGAGAGGACCGGGATGTTGCTGGCGATGTGCGAGAGCGCCTCGTCACCCTTGGCCTGGGTGGAGTTCTCGGCGCACTGCTGGTTCTGCGGGTTGGACAGCACGTTGACGTCCTGGACGCCGACGTTGGCGAGGACGGCGAGCAGGGACTGGGCGTTGACCTTGGCCGGCAGGCCGACGCAGAGCTTGTTGAGCGAGCCCTGGATGGCGCCGAGCTGCGGGCTCATCTTGCCCGAGGTCTCCTGGTTGCCGTAGATCTGGGCCGCGCCGTTGCCGTTGACGGTGTTCACGCCGTTGTCGTTGCCGATCGCCATCGCCGGGGAGGCGACTGCGGCACCCGCGCCGAGCACGGCGGCGGTGGCGGCTGCGGTGGCCATGAACTTCTTGAACATGTGGGGATCCTTCTGTCGCACTGTCGCATGAGATAGCTGCCCTCGGCGGGACGTGCTGATCAACTGCTGACAGTGCTCGGGGTTATCCCCACTCACCCGGGTGGCCCAATGGCGGATCGAGCCACCCCCGGCCGCGACGGCGGGGGCGAGCTCCTCGCGTCCGAGGGTCAGCCGGTCTTGCGGCGGACCTTCTTGTTCTTTCCGCCGGGGCCGCTGCTGGCACCCTGGACCTTCGCGCGGCTCTGGTGCGCCTGCTGCGACTGGGCGTTCGCGGCGTTGCGGTCCAGGGCCTCCCGGAACTTGCGCTTGGCGGCGTCGGCCGGGGACTCGTCCTGCGGGGTGTCGGTTTCGTCAGCCATTTTGTCCTCCTGGGGTGATCAAGCGGTTTCAGTCTGTCAGGTGGCGTCCGCGCTGACCAGCGAGTTCCCCGGAGCCCCAAGCGTTGCTTGGGGAAGTCATAAGTTTTGATTATGGGGTCATAAAGGGACGCCGGGTGCTGAGTAAGGTTTACCTTCGTTTAGGGTTCCCTTTGATCCACCTTGCCGTCGCTCGAAGGGAACCTCTGCCATGCCTCGCCCTCTGCGGGTAGCAATCGTCGGTGCCGGTCCTGCCGGTATCTACGCCGCCGACGCGCTGCTGAAGTCCGAGGCGGCCGTCGAGCCCGGCGTGTCCATCGACCTCTTCGAGAGGATGCCCGCCCCCTTCGGCCTGATCCGCTACGGCGTCGCCCCCGACCACCCCCGGATCAAGGGCATCATCACCGCCCTGCACCAGGTGCTCGACAAGCCGCAGGTGCGTCTCTTCGGGAACGTCGACTACCCGAACGACATCAGCCTCGACGAGCTGCAGTCCTTCTACGACGCCGTGATCTTCTCCACCGGCGCCACGGCCGACCGCGCGCTGACCATCCCGGGCGTCGAGCTCGAGGGTTCCTACGGCGCCGCCGACTTCGTCTCCTGGTACGACGGCCACCCGGACGTCCCGCGCACCTGGCCGCTGGAGGCCGAGAAGGTCGCCGTGCTCGGTGTCGGCAATGTCGCCCTCGACGTCGCGCGCATCCTCGCGAAGACGGCCGACGAGCTCCTGCCGACCGAGATCCCCGCGAACGTCTACGACGGGATCAAGGCGAACAAGGCCCTCGAGGTGCACGTCTTCGGCCGCCGCGGACCGGCTCAGGCCAAGTTCAGCCCCATGGAGCTGCGCGAGCTGGACCACTCGCCCACCATCGAGGTCATCGTCAACCCCGAGGACATCGACTACGACGAGGGCTCCATAGCCACCCGCCGCGCCAACAAGCAGGCCGACATGGTCGCCAAGACCCTGGAGAACTGGGCGATCCGCGACATCGGCGAGCGCCCGCACAAGCTCTTCCTGCACTTCTTCGAGTCGCCCGCCGAGATCCTCGGCGAGGACGGCAGGGTCGTCGGTCTGCGCACCGAGCGCACCGAGCTCGACGGCACCGGCAACGTCAAGGGCACCGGCAACTTCACCGACTGGGACATCCAGTCCGTCTACCGCGCCGTCGGATACCTCTCCGACGAGCTGCCCAAGCTCCCCTGGGACGTCGAGTCCGGCACGGTCCCGGACGAGGGCGGCCGCGTCATCGAGGCCGGCGGTCACCTGCAGTCGACCTACGTCACCGGATGGATCCGCCGCGGTCCGGTCGGCCTGATCGGCCACACCAAGGGCGACGCGAACGAGACCGTCGCGAACCTGCTCGCCGACCACGCGGAGGGCCGCCTGAGCGAGCCGGCCGCGCCGGCCCCGGAGGCCGTCGAGGCCTTCCTCGTCGAGCGCAGCATCCGCTTCACGACGTGGGAGGGCTGGCACAAGCTGGACGCGGCCGAGAAGGCCCTCGGTGAGCCTCAGGGCCGCGAGCGCGTGAAGATCGTCGAGCGCGAGGGCATGCTCGACGCGAGCGGAGCGTAGTGCGTCGGGGCCGGGACCCGGACGGGGTCCCGGCCCTCCGTACGTCCTCCCGCGCGATCCGCGGCGCACGGGGCGCAGGACGTGGTGGCGGCTGCCTCAGGCGCCCCGGTCCCGCTCCAGCACGCCCCGTACGAAGGCCGCCTGCCCGGCGTGCTGGAGGTCGTCGGTCAGTACGCTGACCAGGCGCACCCCGAGGGTGACCGGCGGGTCCCAGCGCTCGTCGACCACCCGTTCGAGATCGGTGGCGGCGAGCCCGCGGACGTACGACGAGGTCCTCTCGTGCACCGCGTCGAAGTACCCCAGCAGCAGCTCGCCCGAGTCGACGCGGACGGTGTAGACGTCCCGCGGCGAGTGCCCGTACCCGGTCGAACCGGCCGGCAGGGGCAGCGCGAACCGGTCAGACCAGCCGTCGGAGTCCCACAGCTGCTCCGTGCCGGCCGCATCCGCGATGTGATCGTCCTGGACCCGGGTGAGGTGCCAGACGAGCCAGGTGACCGAGTTCGCCGCCGGGTCCACGCGTGCGTTGAGCAGATCCGGTGGGACCCCTTCCACGACCTCGTGCACGATCTCCCGGATGCGTCCGAACCCGTCGGCGATGACGTCCGTAGCCTTCATGCACCCACCATGCAAGGCCCGGGGGCCCGGCCGCCGCGAGCGACACGCGGGGGCCGGGCCGCCGGGCCGGCGGGTGGTCAGCTGGTGGCGTCGGCCTTCACGGTCTCCTCGGCCTTCACGGTCTCCTCGGCCGTCGCGGCCGACTCGTCCTTCACTGAGGCCGCGGAGGTCCCGGCCGGCGCCGGCTGCCCGGAGGCCGCCGCGACGGTGCCCTGCTTGCCCCGCAGGCCGATCCAGCTGATCACCGCGACGAGAGCGAAGGCCACGGCCCCGATCCCGAAGGTGAGGGTGAACCCGGACTCGGCGGGCAGCGGCGGAACCCCCGCAGGCAGGTGCTCGATGGTCCTGGACGCCAGGATCGTCGTGACGACCGCGCTGCCGATCGCGCTGCCCGTGGAGCGGGAGATCGAGTTGATGCCGTTGGCGATGCCGCTCTGGTGGTGCGGGACGCTGGACATGATCACGGCGGGCATGGCGGCGTAGCCGAAGCTGACGGCCGCGCCGACGACGAGTCCGGCGCCGATCACCGAGTAGCTGTGCTGGTGGTCCAGGACGAGCCAGGCGAAGCCGGCCGCGCCGAGGGCCGCGGCCAGGCCCAGCGCCGTACGCGGACCGCGGTGGCGCACGATCTGGCCGCCGACGGGCGACGCGAGCAGCGAGACGATCGCGCCGGGCAGCAGGAACTGCACGGAGGCGCGCAGGATGGACGCGTCGAAGCCGTAGCCGGTCAGCGCCTCGGGCATCTGGACGAGGTACGAGACGCCCAGGAAGTTCGCGAACATCCCGAAGCCGACCAGGACACCGGCCAGGTTGGCCATGAGCACGGGGCGGTGGACGAACATCTTCATGTCGACGAGGGGCTCGCGCACCTTGCGCTCGACGAGGACCCAGACGGCGGTCATGACGGCGGCGCCGGCGAAGCTGCCCAGCGTACGGGCGGAGCCCCAGCCCCACTCGTGCCCCTGCGAGATCGGCAGCAGGAGCAGCAGCAGCGCGATGCCGAGGGTGAGGGCGCCGAGGAAGTCGGTGCGCCCGCCGGTCTTGTGGCGGGTCGCGGGGACCAGGAACACGACCGCGAGCAGGGCGAGGAGCGCGAAGCCGGTCGCCATCCAGAAGGCGTTGCGGTAGTCCGCGCCGGAGCCGGAGGTGAGCAGCCCGGTCGCGACGAGCGCGAGCCCGCTGCCGAACGCGAGCGTGCCGCTGACCAGGGCCATCGCGCCCGGCAGCTTCTGCGGACGGACCTCCTCGCGCAGGACCGAGAGGGCCAGCGGGAAGATCGCGGTGGCCGCACCCTGGAGCACCCGGCCCAGGATCAGCATCGGCAGCGTGGACGCCAGGGCGGCGATGACCGAGCCGACGACCATGACGCCGAGCACGGCGACCAGGGTCGGCTTCTTGCCGTGCTGGTCGCCGAACCGGCCCAGGAGCGGGGTGAAGACGGCGGCCGACAGGAGCGTGGCAGTGGTCACCCAGCTCACGTTGGCGGTCGTGGTGGCGAGATCCTGGCGGATCAGGCCGAGGATCGGGACCGGCAGGGTCTGCATCATCGACACGACCATGGCGGCCAGGCTCAGGGCGAAGACGATGACCGTCTCGTTCCGGTGCCCGGAGTCCGGGGTGGCGGGGGAGGGGGTGCTCATGGCTGGCGGGACCTTCTTCGTGTTTCGGAGCAGAAGAGCTTCGGAACGCAGATGTTTGACTTCATCAAGTAACTCGACAGACCGTAGACGTGGATAGTTAAGGTGGTCAAGTAAACAATTGATAATGTGAAGCATCCTGAGTACGCTCCGGGTATGAGCGACACCGCCACGCAGACCCCCACCAAGCTCCAGCTGCTGGAGCTGCTCGCCGCGATCGGCACCGCCCAATGGCGCGAGTTCGCGGCCGCCGCCGCCCAGCACGGGCTGACCTCCACCCAGGCCCGGGTCCTCGCCCAGCTCGACGGCCCCGTGCCCATGCGCGGCCTCGCCACCCTGCTGGTGTGCGACGCCTCGAACGTGACCGGCATCGTCGACCGCCTGGAGGCCCGTGAGCTGGTGCGCCGGGAGCCGGACCCCGCCGACCGCCGCGTCAAGAACGTCGTCGCCACGGACTCGGGCCGCGAGGTCATCCGCCGGGTCCGGGAGGAGATGCAGGCGATGCACGGCGCGCTGGACTCCCTCGACGAGGCAGAGAGTGCGACGCTCTACGCGCTGCTGGGCCGTCTGCGCCCCTCGATGGAGAAGGCCTGAGCGCCGTGGACGCGACGACCGCCGGCGGGATCCAGGTGTTGCGGGCGGCCGGCCGCCCGGCCACCGTCTGGAAGAACGGCGGAGGAGTCACCCGGGAGATCGCGGCCCGGCCCGAGGGTGCCGGCATGGACGACTTCGCCTGGCGGGTGAGCCTGGCAGAGGTCGCCGCCGACGGTCCGTTCTCGGCGTTCCCCGGCATCGGGCGCACCCTGACCCTCGCCGAGGGCGCGGGGATGGACCTCGCGGTGGCGGGCGTACGCCGTCTCGTGGACGAGCGGTTCGTGCCGCAGGACTTCCCCGGGGACGAGCCGACCGACTGCCGCCTGCTCTCCGGCCCCGTGGTGAACTTCAACGTGATGTACCGCAGGGACGCGGTGCAGGCGCGCACCGCCGTCGTACGGGGCCGGGCGGCCCTCGCCGTCCCGCCGGGCGAGACGCTGCTGGTGGTCGCCCTGGACGGACCGGTGGTCCTGGAGCGGCCCGGTGACCCCGTGGGGCTCGGCCGCTACGACGCCGCGCTGGTGACCGGACTGCGCGACTGCCGGGTCCGTACGGCAGGCTTCGCGGCAGTCGTACGGTTCGCGGCGGCGGCCGTCCGGGCGGAAGAGGCGGCCTGACGCGTCCGCAGGGACGGTCTAACGCGTTCGCGTGCCCAGCTTCAGCCACTTCGCGGTGCTGGGCACGCCCTTCGCGTTGAGAAGGAAGAGCATGTAGTACCCGGGCGGGGCGTCGGCAGCGCCCGGTGGCGTACGGAGTCCGACGGTGGAGCCGTGGACGCCGGTGATCCGCAGGTCCAGATGGCGCTGGCTGGTGTTCACCGAGTGCGTGACCGTCGTGGGCGCCAGCAGGACGGCCCGTTCGACGTCCTTCGGCGTCGAGCTCGTGACCTGGAAGGCCGTGTCGTGGCCGAGGTCGCCCGCCGGGACCCGGTCGAGCGCCGGCCGGGGCCCCCGGTGCAGGTAGGCGGGCTCGTAGAGCTCGATGCTGCCGTCCATCCCGTCCTTGATGTCGGGATCGTTGGCGATCTGCTGGAGCTCGTCACCGGTGACCATCATCCGGCCGTCCGGCAGCACCAGCGCGTTGGAGTGGTAGCCGCGGGGCAGTCGCTGGGCGGGCCCCAGCTTCCAGTGGCCCCGCGCGTCGCGCAGCTCGATCTGCCGGTACTTCAGGTCGGCCTTCGGATTGAAGGGCCCGTTGCCGTAGTTCCGGGTGTCCAGGGCGCCGTTCACGGTGAGCAGCGTCCCGTCGGGCAGGATCAGGGTCCCGTCCTGGGTGCGGCCGAAGGCCCTCGGCTCCTCGATGCTCCAGCGGCCCCCGGACAGCCGGTAGGTGAGCGGGTCGCGCGGGTCGCCGCCGAGCACCAGCACGGAGTCCGGGCCCCGGAAACCGGCCGGCAGCGGCACCGCGGAACCGTAGCCCCGGAAGTCGGCGGGCCGCCGGGGCAGGTCGGTGCGGGTGTCCTTGACCGGGTCGAACAGCCATTGCTGGTCGGCGTCGCGGCCGAGCCCGTAGATCTTTCCGTCCCGCAGCGAGAAGAGGTGCGGATAGTCGTTCCGGAAGGGCGCCGACGACCGGAGCCGCTCCACCGGGACGTTCGCGGGGATGTCGTACGAACGCCAGGGCACGGGGCGTCCGAGTGCGGGGAAGCGCTCCACCACCGGCGTGGGCGTGCCCGTACCGCGCTCGGACTGGCCGGACATGATGATCTGCCGACCGTCCGGCCCGGTCACGACCGAGGGGTACCAGCGCCCCACGGACATGTCGCGGTTGCGGAACCACTTCTCGGTCCACGGGTCGAAGACGAAGGACAGCTTGGCGCCGCTGCCGCCCTTCCCGCCGACGTTGCCGCCGAACACCCCCACCATCCCGTTGGGGAGGTAGGAGTGGCCGGCGCAGAAGAACGGCGCCGGGCGCGGGGCGTAGGTGCCGTCGGGCATCAGCACCACGGGCGGTGCCACGTTCTTGAAGGCGTTGGCCCCGGTCCCCCTGGCGGGGTCCCACAGGTAGGCGCGGCCCGCGTTCGTCCGGCCGATCGTGTTCGTGGGCCCGGTCTCCTTGGTGGGATCGGCCTCCACGCGTTCGAACGAGAACAGCAGCACCTTGCCCGTCGGCAGCTGGGCCACGTGGACGCCGAAGTCCGGCGACGGGAAGAATCGGGTGAACCGGCCGAACCGGGCCGCGTCGAACGTCGCGTTGGCCCTGCGCTGGGACTCCTGGAGGGAGGCCAGGCTCGACGTGCGCTTCGTCTGCGGATATCCCTGGGTCCCCCTGGCGGCCTCGCGCATCCAGGCATGGGCGCGGGCGTGCTCCTCGCCGAGTACCGCGGCCTCGTCGCCGCCACCGCCACCGCCACCGCCCGCGTGGCGGGCTGCGGCGAAGGCGGGGGCGGGGCCGGTCAGTGCGACGGCCAGGGCGGTCGCGAGGGCCAGCGCCGACAGCAGGGCGGAGTGTGGTGTGCGGGACATGGGACTCCTCACCGCAGGAGGGCCCGGCGCCCCGGCCGGCTCCAGAACCCCCGCTGATTGCCTCAAAGACCTCGCCGATATTAGGACGAACCGGTACGACTGATCGGTGCGACTCGGCGCCCCGTGCCACCTGAGGCCATTCGGTCGAGGGGTTTGGGTAGATTTATCGTTTCTGCGGTGATGGGCTTCGGCCATCGAGGTGAGACCGCGTGCCCGTCGGCCGGCGGGGGCGGCCGCGGACCGCTATCCATGGCGGTGTGATCAAGTCCCTCCGCACCGGATTCACCGCAGCCGCCATGACCGCGACCCTCCTCGCGCTCACCCCCGCAGCCGGGGCCTCTTCCTCGGCGCCCTCGGCCCCCACCGACCAGGTGACCGTGGACGTCGCCTCCGTGAACGGATCGGGCTGCCGTCCAGGCAGTGCCGCCGTCGCCGTGTCGCCGGACAACTCGGCCTTCACGGTCACCTACAGCGAATACCTGGCCCAGGCCGGCGGTGGTGTCTCCACCGTCGAGGGCCGCAAGAACTGCCTCCTCTCCCTCGACGTCCATGTCCCGCAGGGGTACACGTACGCCGTGGCCAAGGTGGACTACCGCGGCTTCGGCAGCCTCGCACCGGGCGCGGTCGGCACGCAGAAGGCCAGCTACTACTTCCAGGGCATGAGCCAGACCGCGTACCGAACCCACAAGTTCAACGGCGAGCTCGTCGACAACTGGCAGGCGACCGACACCACGGGCATCGAAGCCCTCGTCTTCGCGCCCTGCGGTGAGCAGCGCAACTTCAACATCAACACCGAGCTGCGCGCCGAAGTGGGAACCTCGGACCCGTCGCACACCAGCTTCATGGCACTCGACTCGACGGACGGCAGCATCAACAGCGTGTACCACTTCTCCTGGAAGCAGTGCCCGGTCCGGCGCTGATCCGGCACGTTCCTCCCCCGGCCCGTAGGGGCCCGCCGTCGCGCGGGCCCCTGCGGCACGTCAGGCCGACGCGCGCCGCACCAGTTCGGTGGCGGTGATCACCGGACCGGGCACGGCCCGCTCGCCCGGACCGCCGTTCAGGGACCGCATCAGCAGCCGAGCCATCAGAGCGCCCATGCCCTCTATGTCCTGGCGTACGGTCGTCAGCGGCGGATCGGCGCTCTCCGCCACCGCCTCGGCGTCGTCGAAGCCCACCAGCGCCACGTCGCCGGGAACCGTCCGGCCGCTCTCCCGCAGCACGCGCAGCGCACCCGTGGCCATCAGGTCGTTCCCGGCGAAGACCGCGTCGATTCCGGCGTCCCGCTCCAGCAGTTCGGCCATCGCACGGGCCCCGCCCGCCGGGGTGAAGTCACCTTCGGCGAACAGCTCGGGGCCGGCGCCCGCGAGTGCGTCGCGGTAGCCGCTCAGCCGGTCGGCCGCCGAGGTCTGGTCGAGCGGGCCGGCGATGTGTGCGATGCGCCTGCGGCCCTGCGCCAGCAGGTAGCGCACGGCCTCCCGGGCACCCCCGCGGTTGTCGGCGTCGACAAAGGCCACCCCGTCGTCCTCCCCGGGCCCGGTGGTCCAGCCGGGGCGGCCCCCGTAGACCGTGGGCATGCCGATGCGACGGGTGATGGCCGGCAGCGGGTCGTCGGTGTGCAGGGAGAAGGCGAGGGCCCCGTCCACGTGGCCGCCCGCCAGATAGCGCTCGATCCGTTCGTAGTCGCCGCGGTCCTCCACCAGCAGCAGGACCAGTTGGGTGTCGTGCGCGGTCAACTCCTTGGCGATACCCCGGACCTGGCGCGAGAAGAACGGGTCCGAGAAGATCCGGACCTCCGGCTCGGCGATGATCACTGCGACGGCGCCGGTGCGCCGGGTGACCAGGGTGCGGGCCGCGTGGTTGGGGACGTACCCCAGCTCCTGGATCGCCGTGTGCACCCGCTCCACCAGATGTGCGCGGACCCCGTCCCCGCCGTTGACCACACGGGACGCGGTGGCCCGGGAGACCCCGGCGTGCGCCGCGACGGCCTCCAGGGTGGGCCGGTCGCCGGGGCGCGGTTCGGTCACGGATGCTCCTCCATGGTGTGCACGGGCGGGCGGTCGCACGGTGCCGCCCCTCGCCGGACAGCAGCGTAACCGGAGAACGCCCCCGGGAGTGGGCTCAGGACGGGAGCGGATTCGCAGCGGAGGGGAGCGGATCAGCACTGGAGGGGAGCGGATTCGCACGGGACGGGACGGCCTCCTCCGGTGCGACCGGTCCCGGTGGCGTGCCGTCGCCGAACGGGCGGCCGCCCAGCGCCGCCCGGTCGTGCGGTGCGACCCAGCCCGACAGGTCCGGCCCGGCGGGCACGATGCCGGTCGGGTTGATGTCGTCGTGGACCAGGTAGTAGTGGCGCTTGATGTGATCAAAGTCAACCGTGTCCCCGAAGCCGGGGGTCTGGAACAGGTCCCGGGCGTAGGCCCACAGGACCGGCATCTCGGACAGCTTCTGCCGGTTGCACTTGAAGTGGCCGTGGTAGACGGCGTCGAAGCGCACGAGGGTGGTGAACAGCCGTACGTCCGCCTCGGTGATGGTGTCACCGACCAGGTAACGGGATGTGCCGAGGCGCTCGGTGAGGCGGTCGAGGCGGGCGAACAGGCGCGCGTACGCCGAGGCGTAGGTCTCCTGGGACCCGGCGAAACCGGCACGGTAGACGCCGTTGTTCACCTCCTCGTACACGGCCCGGTTCACGGCGTCGATCTCCGCCCGCAGCGCGCGCGGGTAGAGCGCGGGGGCGCCCTCGCGGTGGTACGCCGTCCATTCCAGCGACAGGTCGACCGTGATCTGCGCGAAGTCGTTGGTCACCACCCGGCCGGTCGGCACGTCGACGATCGCGGGAACGGTGATGCCCCGGTCGTATCCGGGGTCGCGGGCGAGGTAGGCCTCGCGGAGCCGCTCGATGCCGAGCACGGGGTCGCGGCCGCCGGGATCGAGGTCGAAGCTCCAGCTCCGCTCGTCGTGCGTCGGGCCCGCCACCGCCATCGGCAACGCCTTCTCCAGTCCGAGGAGCCGCCGCACGATGACGGCACGGCTCGCCCACGGACAGGCCCGGCTCACCACCAGCCGGTAGCGGCCCGGTTCGACGGCGAACCCCTCGCCCCCGTCGGCGGTGATCCGGGTGGTGAGGTAGCGGCTGTCCCGGGTGTAGCCGGAGCCGCGCTTCACGTAGCTCACGTCGGGCCCCTGTCGTGTGGTCTCCGTACCTGCGGTTCCGCCCGCCTCCTCCCGTGCGGGGACAGCGGTGCGTGTACGCCGTGGACACGGCCGGTGACATCCGGCGCGGGCGGCCGGGAGGTCTCCCGGGAGGCGGATACCCGCGGCTCCGCCCCGTACGCCGGAGCCGGGCCGGGGCGGGAATCCGGGCGGGAATCCGAGCCGGGCGCCGGGGGCGGGAATCCGGTCCGGGAGCCGGTCAGAACTCGGGGACGAACGGGAGGTAGTCCATGTGGGGGCCGGAGGGGATCACCGCGTAGCTGCTCTCGGGGAGTTCGTTCCACACACCGTGCAGGTCTCCCAGCGGCTCGGACACCACCAGGCGGGTCTCGTCCGAGACCTCCCTGAGGTAGGGGATCTCCGGGTGCAGATGGCGGACGGTCTCGGCCCTGCTGCTGTAGTAGAGCGACCGGGACTTCCCCTGGCTGGAGTAACGGAAGGCCCATACGCGCAGGCCGTCACTGACCGCCACCGTCATCTGGAGCGGCTCCGGCACGCCGTGCTCCTTGCCGAGGCGCTCCACCAGCCCCGCCATCCTGGCCACCGCACCCGGTACGTCCTGGTCGAGACCGAAGGTGACCGCCAGGTAGAACATCACCTCGGAGTCGGTGGACCCCTCGATGCACGGGAAGAGCGCCGGGTCGACGGCCATGCACAGGTCGCGCTGCAGCCGGTGGAAGTCGGCGATCGCCCCGTTGTGCATCCACAGCCAGCGGCCGTGGCGGAACGGATGGCAGTTGGACTGCTGGATCGCCGAGCCCGTCGAGGCGCGCACGTGCGCGAAGAACAGCGGGGAGCGGACGTGCGCGGCGAGCTCCTGCAGATTGCGGCTGTTCCACGCCGGGCCGACGTCCCGGAAGACCGCCGGGGTGCCGTCGCCGTCCGCGCTGTACCAGCCGATGCCGAAACCGTCGCCGTTGGTCGGCTCGGCGCCCATCCGGGAGCGGAGGCTCTGGTTGATCAGCGAGTGCTCCGGGCGGTAGAGCACGGTGTCGAGGAGCATGGGCGAACCCGAGTAGGCGAGCCACCGACACATGCGCACCATCCCCTTCGCGACTGCTCCGAGCCTAACCCCACTGACGTCGTGGTTCCCGGTGGACAGGCTGTCCGCGGGGGTGGGTCAGGAGAAGAGCCAGCGCGTCTGGCTGTACCCGCCCTTGCCGAAGCCGAAGGCCGTGCTCGGACGTACCGCGAAGACCACCGCCTCGCCCGCGTCGGGGTTCACGAACACGCCGTCGCCGATGTCGAAGTGCCACTCGGCGCCGTACTTGGCCTCCCAGGCGGCGGCGAGCCGGCGCAGCCGATCGGGATCCGTGACCCGGGCCGCCACACCCTCGACGACCAGGTCGAATCCCTCGTGCAGGGTGTTGGTGCCGGTGGTGAGGACGACGTGCGCGTTGCGGCGGAGGTTCTTGGCCTTGCGCTCCTCGGGGCCGGTGCAGAAATGCAGTGCGCCGTCCGCCCAGACACCGATCAGCGGGGTGACGTGCGGCCGCGCGTCGGGGCGTACGGTCGTCAGCCAGTACAGCTCCGCCGCGGCCAGCCTGCTGACGGCGTCCCGCCATGGCACCGCGGTGGCCTGCTCGTCGCTGTAGCGCGCGTCCAGCTCGGTGCGGGGCTCTTCCTCGGGCATGGGCGCTCCTCCTGCTGTGGCCTCCTGCGGCCTCCTGCCGCCGTCGGCCACCAGCCTGTCCCGCGCCGCCCGGGCCGTCCACCGGACGCGCGGCGTCGTCCACGCGGACTGCCGCGTGGACGACGCCGGGCCCTGCGGGGCGGTGGTCAGTGACCGAAGTCGAACCAGTTGACGTTCACGAAGTCGGCGGGCTGGCCGCTGGTGAAGGTCAGGTAGACGTCGTGCGTGCCGGTGACCGCCGTGATGTTCGCCGGCACCGTGCGCCAGCTCTGCCAGCCGCCGGTGGACGCGATCGAGAAGCTGCCGACCGGGGGCGCGCCCGGGCTGTCGAGCCGCACCTCGACCAGCCCGCTGACCCCGCCGGCCGCACCGCTCGCGACGCGTCCGTGGAACTGCCCGGCGGGTGTGGAACCGAAGTCGACGCCCCGGAACAGCGCCCAGTCGCCGTTGGCGATCGCCGCGAGGCCCTGGCCGCCGCCGCTGTCCGTGGTCATCTCCTTGGTCACGCCCGACTGGCTGTCGTACGACTCGGCCTGGATCGTCGTGTACGCGTCGCGGTGACCGGGAGGGGTGGTGGGCGGTGTCGTCGGGGGAGTGGTGGGCGGGGTGGTGGGGGGAGTGGTGGGCGGCGTGGTCCCTCCGGTCGACCGGAGGACGGACACGTAGTCGACGACCATGGAGTGGCCGGGCTGGGTGCCCGCGTCGGGGCCGCCGCCGAAGGCGTCCGGGAAGCCTCCGCCCATGGCGACGTTCAGGATGATGAAGTAGCCGTGGTTCGTGGCATTGGCCCAGGTCGTCGCGTCCACCTGGTTGGCGCGTACCGTATGGAAGTTGAACTCGTCGACGTAGAAGCGCATTTCCTCGACCGCCGTCGATCGGTCCCATTCGACGGCGTAGGTGTGGAAGCCGGCCTGGCAGCTGACGCCGGGGCAGGCGCGCTGGCCGCCGATGCCGGAGGTCTCGTTGCAGGGGCCGCCCGGGGTCGTGCCGCAATGCAGGGTCGCCCAGACGTTGTTGAGGCCCTGCACGTTCTCCAGGATGTCGATCTCGCCGATGCCCGGCCAGTTCCACCAGTTGCCCCGGTAGGGGGCGCCGAGCATCCAGAATGCCGGCCAGTAGCCCTTGGCGGCCGGGCCCGTCACGTTCGGCATCTGGATACGGGCCTCCGAACGGAGCTTGCCGCCCGCGGGGGGCTCGAAGTCGGCGCGCCGGGTCTCGATGCGGCCGGACGTCCAGTTGCCGGCGGCGTCCCGGCGCGGCGTGATGCGCAGGTTGCCTGCCCCGTCGAGGGAGACGTTGGAGGGATCGGCGGTCATCGTCTCGATCTCGCCGGTACCGAAGTTGGCGGGTCCGCCGGGGTATGAGGTGCCGGTGGTGTACTGCCAGTCGGCGGTGTTCACGCCGGACCCCGCGGCCCCGTCGAAGTCGTCCAGGAACACCCGGGACCAGCCGGACGGTGTGGGAGGAGCCGCGGCACTCGCGGGCAGGGCGATGCCCGCGGCGGCGGCCGCGACCACGGCGACCGTGCTGAGCGCGGCCAGGACGGCCCGCCGGACCGTCGTTCGTTTCCTGCCGGATATCTCGTGCATGGGTGCCCTCTCTGAAGCGCGCCGAGGCGCGGTGCGGGGGGAAGGGTCAGCGGGTTCGACGCCTTGAGAGCGCTCTCAGAGCGGCGCCGCTGGACACTGTCCTCCGCGCCCTCACGGGCCGTCAAGAGATAGAACCGGCAAAGCACTTAGGGGTAGGGAGAGTTCAAGCAGTGAACGCGAGGGGGCCCGTCCGACGCCGATGGCGCCGACCGGGTCCCGTACGGCCGCCGTTCGACGGACGGCGGCGGGGCGTTCACTCGTACGGACCAACTCGCCGTAGGTCACGGCTGCGGTCCGATCACCTCCTCGGCCCCGGGCAGGTCGTGCACGGAGGCCGCCGTTCCGGTCAGCGGCAGCAGACCTGCCAGCGGGCACGGCACGGGCATCTCGTGGTCGACCTCCCAGTGCCCGACGGTGTTCCCGCCCGCGTGGTCCATGGTGCAGACGGCGTAGAGGTTTCCGGCGCAGCCCCGGCACAGCAGCGGCCGGTGACCGGTCATCACGGCCGCTCCGGAGCGGCGGTCGTGGCAGGCGGCGCGGGGCGCTCCGGGACCGGACCCCGGCCCGGCCCCGCCCACAGCCCTGCCGCCGGTCCCGGTCCCGGCGTGCCGCCAAGGGCGCGCTCTTGTAGCGTCGTTCGCGACAGGATTCCTGGTGATCCGACCGGAGTCCGCCGGCCGGTTCGCTCACGCGGAACACGTCCCGTCAGCGCGCCGAGCCACCCGTGTGCCGCCCGCGTCGGAGACGAGCCGGTCCGCCCGCACTCGCGACGCGACCGGGCGCACGCGCAGCCCCCGTGAGAGAGGCCGTGCCGATGTCGAAGGATGCCCCGATAGCGAGCCTGCTGCGTGTGGAGCGGGGCGTCGCCGCCCCCGAGGAACTGGCCGCGATCGCGGTCGTCGTCGCGTGTTACGCCCACCGGACCTCCGGCGGCAGCGACGCGGCGGCCGGCGCCGGTTCCGGCCGCCGCCGCACCGCCCTGCCGGCCTCCGGCTGCTGGGCAGGCTGCTGGGCCTGCCGCTGAACCCCTTCCGCCGGCCGCACGCACGGCCGGCGGAAGCGGGGACGAAGTGGTCACGCCCGGCGCAGCACCGTCGAGAGGACCTCGCGCAGCGTCGCCGGGGCATCGGCGACCGCACCCTCCGACCGCCACGCCACGAACCCGTCCGGCCGTACGAGCACGGCGCCCTCGGCGTCGATCGCGTGGACCTCGGTCCAGTCGGCGGGACCGGCCTGGACCAGATCCACACCCGGCCCGGCGCCGATGGTGCAGGCGTCCATCCGCACCGACAGCTGCCGGGCCACCTGCTGCGCGGCCGCCTGCCACGGCGTTCCCGCGCCGCTGAGCAGCACGAAGGAGCGCTCGTACAGGTCCAGGGTGGAGATCCGTTCACCCGCCCGGGTCACCCACATGTGCGGGGCCCGGGTCCCGGTGTCGCCGACCATCCGCAGCGTCTCCGGGATGACGGGCCGTCCGGGCTCGCCGCCGACGAGGGCGCCCCGCGGGTAGCAGTAGCCCATGGCCGTGGTGAGGACCCCGCTGCCCGGTCCGCCGCCCATGGTGGGCGGCGGCGCGTACCCCGGGTGGCTGTGTTCCGCCGAACGGGCCGACGCCCGCTCGCTGGTGGCCCGGGCCACCGGCAGCCGCTCGGCCTCGTAGGTGTCGAGCAGATCGATGCCGGCCGAGCCGTCCAGGACCGCGGCGATCTTCCACGCCAGGTTGTGCGCGTCCTGGATGCCCGTGTTGGAGCCGAACGCCCCCGTGGGGGACATCTCGTGGGCCGCGTCCCCGGCCAGGAACACCCGACCGGACGAATAGCTCTCCGCCACCCGTTCGGCGGCATGCCAGGGCGCCTTGCCGCCGATGTTCACATCCAGGTCGGGCACGCCGATCGCGTCGCGGATCTGATCCACGCACCGCTCGTCGGTGAAGTCCTCCAGGGTCTCGCCCTGCTCCGGGTGCCACGGGGCGTGGAAGACCCACTGCGTCTTGTTGTCCACCGGCAGCAGGGCCCCGTCCGCACCCGGGCGCATCAGGTAGCAGACGATGAAGCGCAGGTCGCCCAGCACCTCGACGAGCTTCTCCGAACGGAAGGTGACGCTCACGTTGTGGAACAGCTCGCCGTTACCCGTCTGGGGGATCCGCAGCTGTTCCCTGACGGGGCTGCGCGGGCCGTCCGCCGCGATCAGGAAGTCGGCGCGCACCGTGATGTGCTCGCCCGTCTCCCGGTCCTTGACCACGGCGTTCACCCCGGTGGCGTCCTGGTCGAAGCTCATCAGTTCGGTGGAGAAACGGACGTCGGCGCCCATTTCGCGGCTCTGTTCGGCCAGTACCGGCTCGATGTTGTTCTGGCTGCACAGACACCAGCCGGTCGGACTGAACCGGGCCAGCGCACCGGACGGGTCGATCGACTTGATCAGCCAGTTGTGGTCGCCGTCGGTCAGTGACCGGGCCTGCAGAATGCCCTGATTGCCCTCCAGTACGGACGCCGCCCGGCGGATCGCGCGTTCCGCCCCTGCCGTGCGGAACAGCTCCATCGTCCGGGCATTGATGCCACGGCCCCGCGGGTGCGCGGAGGTGCCGGAGTGCTTCTCGACCAGCAGGTGCCTCACTCCGTGGCGGCTCAGGAAAAGCGAGGTGGACAGGCCCACGAGGGAGCCGCCCACGACGAGAACCGGTACGCGAACATCGGCGTTGTCTTCCATCAGCTGCGGGCTCCTGTTTTCTGTGTGGGGGAGTGGAGTCTTTATGCCCCCGATCCGCGATGAGGCCCAGTTGATTCGCCGGTTGTCACCCGCTTGATCCGGACATGTAGCGGTACGTCCCCACCCGGATGACGATGAGCGACAGCGGCTCCCCCTGAGACGCGCCGGCATGCCGTTCCTCACCGAGGCGGTCGCCGGCCCGGGCGGACGCCACCGGTGACGGACGAGGGGTCCGTACGCGATGGATCTCCACCCCCTCATGAAGGAGTGAGTAGATGACAACCACCCTGTCCGAACGGGTGTCGCAGTCAGCCTTCGACGGCTCCATGCTCCGGGTCGTCCTGCTGATGGATCTCCACGAGGGGACCCAGCAGCAGTTCTTCGAGGCGTACGAACAGCTCCGCCACGACATCGCGTCGGTTCCGGGCCACATCAGCGACCAGCTGTGCCAGTCCTTCGAGAATCCCTCCCAATGGCTCATCACCAGTGAGTGGGAGAGCGCCCCGCAGTACCTCGCATGGGTCAACAGCGAGCACCACGCCGAACAGGTGAAGCCGCTCGGCGCCTGCGCCCGCGCGATGCGCCCGCTCAAGTTCACCGTCCTGCGGGAAACCGGGCGCGGCTACGACCAGGCGGCACGCCCGGCCACGGCGCGACTGCAGAGCACACCCCGTCTGGGGGCCGGCATCGTGCGCCACGCCCTCACCTTCACGGTCAAGCCCGGCAGCGAGAAGGAGGTCGCCTCCATCCTCTCGAGCTACGCCTCACCGGAAGCCCGGGTCGACGACCACACCCGCCTCTGCCGGACCTCGCTGTTCATGCACGGCAACCGCGTCGTGCGCACGGTGGAGGTCCAGGGCGACCTCATGGCGGCCCTGCGCCACGTCTCCGAGCAGCCCGGGGTCCGGGCCGCGGAAGAGGCACTCAACCCGCACCTGGAGAAGGACCGGAACCTGAACGACCCGGAGTCCGCCCGCATGTTCTTCATGCGCGCAGCGCTCCCGGCGGTCCACCACATCGCCGCACCCGAGCCCGAGTCCGCCGACGTGCAGCGGCACGCGCTCTTCTACCAGGCCAAGCCCGGCTGCGGCGTGGCACTCGCCAAGTTCCTGGCCCGGCAGGACGAGGAGGCCGCGCGCCACCCCGCCAGCCCCGTTCGGAGCAGCAGCATCTTCCAGCGTGACGACATCGTCGTCCGCCTCATCGACGTGCGCGGCGCGCTCGACGCCGAGCCCGGGACGAATTTCGGCGTCCTCGGACCGCGAACGGCGGCGGTACTCGACCGGCTGACGGTCCGGTCCGGCAGGCGGGTCCGGGCAGCGGACCACACCATGAACCTGATCACCGACCGCCGGGCACCAGCGGAGCCGTGATCGTCCCCGGGCCGCCGGCCCCCACGTTCCACCTCGCTCCACCCCACCCGGCCCAACCCGCCTCACTCCCCATCCGCAGCCAGGCTCTCCCCACACGCAGGAGGAACCCGCCATGACCCAACACCGCCCACGCATCGTGGACCTCAGCGAGACGCCCCCCAACCGCCGGCGCGGCGGAGACCTGCGGGCGGTGCTCACCCCGACCTCCGTGGGTTCCACCAGCGGCTTCATGGGTCTGGCGATCATGGCCCCCGGTGAGTCGATCGCCGAGCACTACCACCCGTACTCCGAGGAGTTCGTGTACGTGGTCAGCGGCCGCCTCGAGGTCGACCTCGACGGCGAGGCCCACCCGCTGCGCACCGACCAGGGGCTGCTGGTCCCGCTGAACGTGCGCCACCGGTTCCGCAACGTCGGGGACACCGAGGCCCGCATGGTCTTCCACCTCGGGCCGCTGGCCCCGCGCCCCGAACTGGGCCACGTGGACACCGAGCAGGCCCCGCACCCGGAGAGCACCGCCTGGGAGCAGCCGCCGGACCGTTCGGGAGCGGTCTCGTGACCCCCCGGCGGGTGGCCGTCACCGGAGTCGGTGTCGTCGCGCCCGGCGGGATCGGAGTCCGCGACTTCTGGGACCTGCTCTCCAACGGCCGGACCGCGACGCGTGGGATCAGCCTCTTCGACCCGACCGGATTCCGCTCCCGGATAGCCGCCGAGGTCGACTTCGACCCCGCGGCGCACGGCCTCGAACCGGGCGAGGCGGACCGCGCGGACCGGTACATCCAGTTCGCCCTGGTGGCCGCCCGGGAGGCGGTGAAGGACGCGGGACTCGACCTCACCACGGACGAGGCCTGGCGGACCGGAGTCTCCCTCGGCACGGCCGTCGGCGGCACCACCCGTCTGGAGCACGACTACGTAGCCGTGAGCCAGTCCGGTTCCTGGTGGGACGTGGACCACAAGCGGGCCGGCCCCTTCCTGCACCGGGCGTTCACCCCCGCCACCCTGGCCTCCGCCGTCGCGGAGCAGACGGGTGCGCGGGGCCCGGTCCAGACGGTCTCCACCGGCTGCACCTCGGGCCTCGACGCCATCGGGTACGCCGTCCACTCCATCGCGGAGGGCCGGATGGACGTGTGCATCGCCGGCGCCTCCGACTCACCCATATCGCCGATCACCGTGGCCTGCTTCGACGCCATCAAGGCGACCTCGCCGAACAACGACGACCCGGCCCACGCCTCCCGTCCGTTCGACGCCGACCGGGACGGGTTCGTCCTCGGCGAGGGCGGCGCCGTCCTCGTTCTCGAAGAGCTGGAACACGCCCGCGCCCGCGGTGCGACCGTCTACTGCGAGATCGGCGGCTACGCCACCTTCGGCAACGCCCACCACATGACCGGGCTGACCGCCGAGGGGCTGGAGATGGCCCGCGCCATCGAAACCGCCCTCGCCCAGGCCGGCGTCGCCGCCGACGAGATCGACTACGTCAACGCGCACGGCTCCGGCACCAAGCAGAACGACCGCCACGAGACCGCGGCGGTCAAGCGGGTCCTGGGCGACCACGCCTACAAGACGCCGATGACCTCCATCAAATCCATGGTGGGGCACTCCCTCGGCGCGATCGGTGCGATCGAACTCGCGGCCTGCGTACTGGCCATGACCCACCAGGTGGTACCGCCGACCGCGAACTACGAGACGCCCGACCCCGAGTGCGACCTGGACTACGTCCCCCGCGTCGCACGCGCCCGGAAGCTGCACAGCGTGCTCTCGGTCGGCAGCGGCTTCGGCGGCTTCCAGTCCGCCGTGGTCATGACCCGGCCGAAGGAGGAGGTCTCGTGACCAGCCGTACGGTCATCACGGGCATCGGGGTCGTCGCGCCCAACGGCGTCGGCGCCGAAGCCTTCTGGAAGGCGACCCAGTCGGGTCTCAGCGTCCTCGACCGCGTCACCAGGGCCGGCTGCGAGCACCTGCCGCTGCGCGTCGCGGGCGAGGTACGGGGATTCGACCCCGGCGCCATGGTCGAGGACCGCTTCCTCGTCCAGACCGACCGCTTCACCCACCACGCCCTCGCCGCGGCCGACCTCGCGCTGGAGGACGCCCGCCTCGGCCGGGCCGACTACGAGGGCGACCCCTTCTCCGTGGGCGTCGTCACCGCCGCCGGATCCGGCGGCGGCGAGTTCGGACAGCGCGAGCTGCAGCACCTGTGGGAACAGGGACCGCGCTTCGTGGGCCCGTACCAGTCGATCGCCTGGTTCTACGCCGCGAGCACCGGCCAGATCTCCATCCGCCGCGGACTGAAGGGCCCCTGCGGGGTCGTGTGCAGCGACGAGGCCGGCGGCCTCGACGCCTTCGCACACGCCGAACGGGCGATCCGCCAGGGCAGCCGGGCCATGCTGGTCGGGGCCACGGAGGCGCCGCTCGCGCCGTACTCCATCGTCTGCCAGCTGGAGTACGAGGGACTGAGCACGCAGGACGACCCCGAGCGCGCCTACCGGCCGTTCACCGACAAGGCCTGCGGATTCGTCCCCGCCGAGGGCGGCGCGATGTTCGTCGCCGAGGACGAGGACGAGGCCCGACGCCGCGGCGCCACCGTACGGGCCGTCCTGGCCGGCCACGGCGCGACCTTCACCGGCACCCGGCGACGGGACGAGTCCGGCGAAGGGCTGGCCCACGCCATCCGCGGCGCGCTGCGCGAGGCCGGCTGCGCCCCCGAGGAGATCGACGTGGTCTTCGCCGACGCCATCGGGACCCCGGAGGCCGACGCGGCCGAGGCGGCCGCCATCGCCGACGCCCTCGGCGCGTACGGGAGCAAGGTGCCGGTCACGGCGCCCAAGTCCGGTACCGGCAGGGCCTACTGCGCGGCACCCGCCCTCGACACCGCGGCCGCGGTCCTGGCCCTGGAGCACGGCATCGTGCCGCCGACCCCGAACGTCTACGACGTGTGCCACGACCTCGACGTGGTGACCGGCAGCGCCCGCACCGCGGAGCTGCGCACCGCGCTGGTGCTCAGCCGCGGCCGGATGGGGTCGAACTCCGCGCTCGTCGTCCGCAAGGGCTCGTAGGAAGAAGGGAGAACCAGGATGTCCGACCGACTGACCCTGGAGGAACTGGCGGCCCTGATGAAGAGGGCCGGTATCACCGTCGATCCCACCGAGCTGGCGAGCCGTCCGCACTCCGCCTTCGACGAGTACGGCCTCGATTCGCTGGGCCTGCTCGGAATCGTCGGCGAACTGGAGAACCGGCGGGGGCGGGCCCTGCCCACCGACGCCGACCGCTGCAAGACCCCCGGGGAATTCCTCGACCTCGTCAACCACAGCCTGATGACAGGAGCCTGACATGGCAGGACACACCGAGAACGAGATCACCGTCAACGCGCCCGTGGACGTCGTATGGGAGATGACCAACGACCTCCCCAGCTGGCCGCACCTGTTCAGCGAGTACGCGTCCCTCGAGATCCTCGAGGAGCAGGGCGACACCACCCGCTTCCGCCTGACCATGCACCCCGACGAGAACGGCAAGGTGTGGAGCTGGGTCTCGGAGCGCACCGTCGACCGCAAGGGCCTCACGGTCCGAGCCCGGCGGGTGGAGACGGGCCCGTTCGCGCACATGGACATCCACTGGCAGTACTTCAAGGTGCCCGGCGGCACCCGGATGAAGTGGACGCAGGACTTCGCGATGAAGCCGGACGCCCCCGTGGACGACACGTGGATGACCGACAACATCAACCGCAACTCCCCGATCCAGATGGCGCTCATCCGGGACAAGATCGAGAAGCGCCAGCGCGAGGGCCACGCCCCCGAAGTCAGCCGAGTCTGAGACGAAAGGAGGCACACCCGGATGAACCAGCCGCACCGCGCTCTCATCGTCGCCCGGATGGCGCCGGGATCGGCGCCCGACATCGCCGATCTCTTCGCGGGCTCGGACGCCGGTGAACTCCCGCACCTGGTAGGGGTCACGCGCCGCAGCCTCTTCCAGTTCGGCGACGTCTACCTGCACCTGATCGAGTCGGACCGGCCGCCCGGCCCGGCCATCGCGAAGGTCACCGAGCACCCGGAATTCCGGGACCTCAGCGACCGGCTGACCGCCTACATCAGCCCGCACAACCCGGACACCTGGCGCAGTCCGAAGGACGCCATGGCCCACGAGTTCTACCGCTGGGAGAACCCCGGCGCGAAGTGACCCGCGGCCCCCGGACGGGACCCGCACACCGAAGTGTGCGGGTCCCGCCGCGCGTTGCCGCCCCAGTGCCGGAAGGAGACCGGGCTGCGCGGCACTTGGGCGAGCAGCACGGCATTTCGGGTAGTAATACCGCACGTTGCCGAGTCGGCGTCCGCGTCCGAGTCCGCGTCCGCGTCTGAGTCCAAGTCAATCCGAGCGCAGCCGAGTTGAGCTGAGCTGAGCTGAGAGCAGGAGGAGAAACGGAATGAATCCGACCGACAGCGACCACTTCCCGGTGGATCCGGCCCGTGCGCACGACGGCGATCCGGCCCGCAACTCCCTGCGCGTCCTCGTCCTGTCCGGGTCCTCCCGCACCGGGTCGGTCAACGCCCGCCTCGCCTCCCTGGTCGCCGACCTGGTGACCCGGGCCGGCGCCACCGCGCAGTCCGCGACGCTCGGCGACTTCCCCATGCCGCCGTACGACGGGGACGCGGAGGCCGACGAGGGCCTGCCGGAGGCGGCCCTCGCCCTGTGCGGGCGGATCGAGGCCGCGCAGGCGCTGGTCATCGCCTCGCCCGAGTACAACGCCTCCGTCCCGGGCGTACTGAAGAACGCCATCGACTGGGTCTCGCGCTACCGCCCGCAGCCGTTCAAGGACAAGCAGGCCCTGCTGGTCTCGGCCTCGCCCTCGATGGTCGGGGGCAACCGCGGCCTGTGGGCCCTGCGCGTACCGCTGGAACACCTCGGGGCGCGCGTCTACCCCGACATGTTCAGCCTCGCCAACGCGCACCACGCCTTCACCGAGGACGGCGCGCTCTCCGACCGGGGTCTCGGCGAGCGCCTCACCGCGACGATCGGCTCCTTCCTCGATCTCGTCGAGGCCGACACCCGCTACCTCTGCCTCCAGCGCCGCTGGTACGAGTTCCTGGGCGACCGCACCGACGCCCCCGTCACCTCACGCGCCCAGGACTGATCATCATCGGCCACGGGGCGTGAGCTATGTTGGAGCGTGAGTGACATGAGCTAGGGAGGCCCTCGAGTGTCATCGGGGCAGCAGGCCCGCGCACAAGCGGCTGCGATCACACGCGGGAGTCAGTCGTCCGAAGAGGTCCGCCCTCCGGCCGACCGGCTCCTCGCGCTCTTCGACGGCCGCCGCCTGTCACCGGGCCAGCGCCGCATCGCCCAGTACCTGATCGACCACCTCACCGAGGCCGCGTTCCTCTCGATCACCGAACTCGCCGAGCGCGTGGGTGTCAGCCAGCCCTCCGTGACCCGCTTCGCCGCCTCCCTCGGCTTCAGCGGCTACCCCGCCCTGCGCGACGTGCTGCAGCCCATCGCGCTCAGCGCGATCGCCGGAGCTCCGGACACCCGTGCGCAGATCCGCCGCAACGAGCTGCAGGAGGCCGTCGACGCCGAGATCGAGAACCTGGAGAACGTACGCAGGCTGCTCGCCGACACCGACCAGGTGCTGGACATCGGCCGTGAGCTGGCCGCCTCGGTGCCGCTGACCATCCTGGGCCTGCGCATCTCGGTCTCGCTCGCGGAGTACTTCGCGTACGCGGCCCGGCGCATCCACCCCGACGTACGCCTCGTGACCCGAGGCGGCAGCGTCGCCTTCGACGCGCTGCTGCAGTCCAGGGCAGCCGGCGGGACCTGGGTGCTGGCCTTCGCCATGCCGCGGCACGCCAAGGAGACGCTGGCCGCCATCCGCGCCGCCCGGAGTACGGGGCTGCGCGTGGTCCTGATCACGGATCCGACCCTGGGGCCGCTGGTGGACGAGGCGGACGTGGCGCTGACGGCGGGGACCGGGTCCCGGCTGGTTTTCGACTCGTACGCGGCCCCTGGGATGCTGTCCGCGGCCCTGCTGCAAGCGATGGCCGACGCGGACCCGGAGCGGACCCAGGCACGTCTGGAGAGCTACGAGCACGTGGCCGACCAGCACGGCTTCTTCCTTTAGCCCGTTTTGGCGTGCTCCACCAGGCGATATTCAGCCCTCGATGTGCATGAAATTTTTCATACTCTTGCTTACTCGACGGTATATATGTTTACTGACGACGGCGCTCCGGATCCACCAGATGCCAAGGAGGACCCCCATGTCCTCCCGAACGTGCACGCGGTACGACGAACCTCCTCAGGTCGCGACCGCGTGCCGGGTCCAGGCTTTCGGATCCCGCAGAGCGCCCATGGCGGCCTCGGTCAACCCCTGGGCCGAGGCCGCCCACCAAGAACGTCTCGATCAGAGTTCGACACCACTCGGAAGTGACGAGAATGCCTCAGACGGCCACGTTTACCCTCAGCCCTGACTGGCCCATGCAGGTCAAGGCGCCCGGGACACATGACTGGGAGCGCACGGCCACACGCTGGCTGAGGGACCTCCTCCCGGCCCGCTACGGCGGCTACCTGACGCTCACCCGTCACCACGCACTCCTTGCCCGGCACGTCCAGCTCCAGCTGCAGCACGAGATGCGCGCGGTGCGGGCGGCCCTCCAGACCAGCCGCGCCGAGCTGCCCACCATGGGCATCGCCGAGTCGGTCATCGAGAACTCCATCAGGATGTACGCCGTCGAGCTGGAGCAGCTCGGCCGGCTCGCCCGAGGCGCGCGCCTCGTGTCCGACGCGCTCCTCGTCGGCACCCCCGCCCAGCGCCGGCGCTGACCGGGCGCCCGGCCTCCGGGCTTCCCGGCCTCCCGGCCGTACCCGCTAGCGGGTGCGCTGAGTGGGCTGCCAGGAGCGGAGCCGGGCGGCCACCTCGAAGACGGTGGCGCGCAGTGTGCGGATGTCGGTGATGAGGTCGCGCCACTGCTCGTAGGTGGCGTCCACCGCCTCGCCGGAGGCCTCGATGTAGGCGACGGCGACCCCGTAGGCGAAGTATTCGTTGGAGTCCGGGAGCGGCCGGAGCAGCACGATCGCGTCGAGCAGCGCGGCCGCACGCCAGTAGGCGTCGGGGGCGTCCACTTCCAGACTGGGCGTGTTCACCCGGTGCCGGGCCACGGCGGCGACCAGGGCGGAGTGGTCGGCCACCGCCACGTCCTTGAACAGTGCCTCCTGCCGCTCCAGCAGCCAGCGGTGATCGATGTGCAGTTCCACGCGTCCGAGTATCCCCGCCCGAGGGCCGGCCGTGGGGCGTTTCGGGTCGGGCGGGGACGCGAGTGGTATTCGGCGGGGGCGGACGGGGCAGGACCGAAGATCCTGGATCCGTTCCGCGCGTTGTACGGCATCGGGGCGCAAGTCACCCCAGGGCGCGGTGAGTTGACGCACAGGCCGGGAGGGGGCTTCCGGGAGGCGCCGAGGGCTCCCGGATCTGATCGCCGCAGGGGTGTTCCGCCCTGGTGGCATTGCCTCCTACGGTCTGTGCAGCACAGTTCCGGACCAGGAGGCAGCGTGAAGCGCGAGATCGACATCGACCAGCTGGTGGCGGCGATGAAGGCGGTCGACGAGGCGGGGCGGCTCTTCGAGGAGGCGCGCACCGTGTACGAGGCGCGCGGCCTCAAGCGGATCAGCGACGACTTCAAAGTGGCGGGCGGCTCGGTCCAGACCCTGCAGGGTGCGGAGGAGATGGCCCTCGGGGCCCGCAAGTACCTCGCCGAGCTCGCGCTGATCGCCGGCTACGCGGCCGCCGGCCTCGAGGAGCGCGCCGGAGAGAGACCGGAGGCCGCCCGGGCCGGCTTCCCCGGGATCTCCGGCGGCGGCGCCCGGATGGCCCGCCCGCTGCTCGATCCGACCCTGGAGGGACTGCGGCTCCTGCTGGCCGTGGACTTCTTCGAGGCCGGCTTCAAGGCCGCGATCGAGGACGTCGTGAGGGCGGAGAAGGCGACCTACCCCGACCCCTCGACGTTCCGCATCCCCACCAGGGCCGACCGGGCCCCCCAGGCCGGCCGTACCCCGTAAGGGGGTGTCTCCCGGGGTGCCGGGACGGGCCGACGGGGCGAGGCTGGGGGTATGCATCATGCGCCCGTCGTCGTGCACCGGATCTTCCCTTCGGGGGGCCGGCAGGTGACCCTGCGGACCTCGAACGGGGAGGAGCCCCTGGGCCTGGCCCGCTCGGACGAGGACGTCATCGAATTCCTGCGCCGGGCCGGCATGCCGGACCCCGACGACGTGGTCCTCGGCGGTACCGAACTGCTGGACTGGGAGTGGGACACCCCCCACGTCTACGAGGCGGATCCGCCGACCGACGACCTCCCCTGAGGCCCGTCCCCTTCCCCTCGGGCGCGGCTCCCGCCTGCCCCCGCTGCCCCTCGTCCCTCCCTTGTCCCCCTTCTTGCCTCCCTCGTCCTCCCTCGGGCCCGCCGATCCGGTCAGCCGTGGTGCAGGGCCTCCAGGACGGCCAGATCCTCCTCGGACAGCCGCAGCGCGCCTGCCGCCACGTTCTCGTCCAGGTGGTCCGGATCGCCCGTGCCCGCAATGGCCAGTACGTGCGGCCCCCGCTGGAGCGTCCACGCCAGCCGGACCTGCGCAGGGCTCGCGCCGTGCGCCCGCGCGACGGCGTGCAACTGCGCGCTCTCGGCGCCGCTCGCGCCCGCCTGCCGCCCTGTGCCGGCGATGGAGTAGAAGGGTACGAACGCGATTCCCTGCTCGCCGCAGGTCCGCACGAACGCGTCGTGCTCGGGGCGCACCCCGATCCCGTACATGTTCTGCACGCAGACCACCGGCGCGATGGCCCGGGCCTCGACGAGGTGCTCGGGGGTGACGTTGGAGACGCCCAGGTGGCGGATGAGTCCGGCGTCGCGGAGCTCGGCCAGCGCGCCGAAGCGCTCGGCGATGGAATCGGTGCCGACGACGCGCAGGTTCACCACGTCGAGGTGGTCCCGGCCGAGCTGGCGCAGGTTCTCCTCGACCTGGCCGCGCAGCTGTTCGGGGGTGGCGTGCTCGGTCCACGCCCCGGACGGGTCGCGGCCCGGCCCGACCTTCGTGGCGATCACGAGGTCCTCCGGGTAGGGGGCCAGCGCCGTGTTGATCAGCTCGTTGGCGGAGCGCAGCGGCGAGAAGTAGAACGCGGCGGTGTCGATGTGGTTCACGCCGAGCTCGACCGCCCGGCGCAGTACCCCGATCGCCTGGCTGCGGTCCCTGGACACGGCGTCGTCCGCGTCCGCGAACGCCTCCCCGGTCTGCGCCAGGCGCATCGCGCCGAAGCCGATCCGGTTGACCTCCAGGTCGCCGAGGCGCCACGTGCCCGCCGCGGCTGCGGCCCCAGCCGCGCTTGTTGTCGTTGTCCGTGCTGCTGTTCGTGCCGGTGTCTGTGACGTCATGGCCGGATGATCCTCACCGGGTAGGCTGCCAGGCCATTGATTAGGACATGACTGAATCCTCGGGGTGGATGTGCTGGCCGAGCTGGCGTTTTCCGTGAGCGATCTGGCGCAGATGCGTTTCGCCGTCTCGCCGATGTGGGAGGTCGGGCCCAGCTACCGGCTGCTGGCCTCCGGGGCCGCCCCCCTCGTGCACCGGCCATGGGCCGAGCAGGTACGACCGCGCCTGGCGGCCGCCGGCCTCGACCGGGGCTGGCTCGCCGAGCTGATCCCGCCCTCGGGGTACGTACCCGACTTCCTCAACCCGGCGCCCACCGGCCCGGCTCCGTCCCTGACCGAGGAACTGGCCAGGATCCGTGCCACACCCGCGGACCGGATCCGCCGGGAGCTCGACCGCCTGGCGCAGGAGCAGGGAGGGCACGGTCCGCGCAGCCGGACCCTGTACGCCGAGCCGCAGGCGCGCGTGGTCCGGGTCGCGGAGGAGATCGAGACCTACTGGGAGCTGGCCCTGGCGCCGTACTGGGCGCGGATCCGCGCGGTTCTCGACGCCGACGTCTTCCACCGGGCCCGGCAGGCCGCCGAGCACGGCGCGGGGCGCCTCTTCAACGACCTGCACCCCTCGGTGAGCTGGGACGACAGCGCGCTGCGGCTGTCGCGCCGGCACCGGCCCCTGTCCCGTACGACGGCGGGCGCCGGGCTGCTGCTGATCCCCTCGGTCTTCGCCTGGCCGGTTCCTTTCACGCGCGTGACGCCCCCGGAACCGCCCCAACTCGCCTATCCGGCGCGCGGCACCGGCGCACTGTGGGAACGCCGCCCCGTCGCCGGGGCCGAGGCCCTGGCCGCCGTACTCGGCCGCTCTCGCACCCGGCTGCTGACCGAGCTGGAATCCCCGGCCTCCACCACCGAACTGGCCCGCCGTACGGAACTCTCGGCCGCCGGGGTGTCCCAGTACCTCACCGCGCTGCGCGAAGCGGGTCTGGTCAGCGCCCACCGGGCCGGGCGCTCCGTGCTCTACGCCCGCACCTCCGTCGCCGAGTCCCTGCTCGTTGCCTACACTCCAGGCGTGGAGCGGGGACGATCACAGGGAGGGGCACCGTGAGCGAGCGCCGGTGGAGCCTGGAGGAACACATCGTGGTGGACGCGGCACCCGCGCACGTCCACCGGATGGTGTCCGACCTGCGGAACATGGGCCGTTGGAGCCCGGAGTGCCGCCGCGTCTGGGGCGCCGGGCCACCGGCCCGACCCGGCAGCCGCTTCGTGGGGCTGAACCGCAGGGGCCCGTTCGTATGGTTCACGACGGGCCGGATCAAGGCGGTGCGCGCACCGGCGACGGCACCCGAGGCTGCGACGGCGGCCAAGGCTGCGGCTGCGACGGACGGGTCGGGCGAGTTCACCTTCGACGTCGGGATCTTCGGGCTGCCGATCGCGCGCTGGGGCTACCGCTTCGAACCGGAGGGCGAGGGCACGCGCGTCACGGAGACCTGGCAGGACCTGCGGACCGGCCGCGGTTCGCGCCTGACCGTGCTGCTCGGCACGGTGTTCGCCGGCACCGCCCCGGATCGCCGCATCGCGGTCAACCGTGCCGGGATGCGCACGACCCTGGCCCGCCTGGCGGCCGCCTGCGGCGGGGTCACGCAGCCCCGTCCTTGAGGGACCGGCCGAACTGCTCGTCGAGGACGGACAGCCGCCGCCAGTACTCGTCCTCGTCGATCTCCCCGGCGGCGAACCGCCTCCCGAGGATCGCGATCGGCGACCGCTCACCATGGGAGACGGCCCCGCGGCGCCCGCGCCACACGGTTCGGCGCAGCACGGTGATGACAGAGACGACGACCGCCGCCCAGATCAGCGGAAGGAACAGGATCCAGGGGCCGGGCCCGTCGTGGGCCAGAGTGGTGAAGGTATCCATCGCGTTTCATCTCCTCGGGAGTGCGGACGCCGATTCGTCCCACCCCGAGACTCCCTCCGAGCCGCGCCCCACGTCGTCGTACGGCCGGCGGCACCGCACGTACTTCCGCGGTAGTACGGGACCGGCCGGCGGGCCCGTCGGTGGCGGGTGACAGGCTTGCGGGGTGCTGATCAATGGATACGAAGGCGGCCCGCTGGTGGTGGGGGAGCCGATGGTGACCCGCCGCGGCTTCTGGTCGAACCATCTGATGGGGGTGTGCGGTGAGGCGGCGGGCCCCGAGTGCCCGGCCCCGGAGCGGTTCGGCGAGGATGGCGCCGACGCCGATGCCCTGTCCGAGGTCCTCTTCGATCCCGAGCGCTGGCCGGTGTTCCGGATACCCGTGGCAGACGGTCCCGGCGTTGCCGTGGTCTACCGCAACCTGATCGGCGAGTACGGCGTCGACTGCCTCCTCACCGCTCCGGGGCGGGGCGGCATCCAGCAGATCGCCGGCAGGGGGACCGGCCTGACCTGGAGCGAACTGATCCACATCGCCGACGACCCCGCGCCCGCGGGGGCGCCGACGGCCGAGCCCGTGGCCGAGGCCGACGGTGTCGAGGATCCCGCCGCCCGCCTCCTGATCCTCCTTCCGC
The DNA here is from genome assembly GCF_035989885.1 of Streptomyces sp. NBC_01232. Classification (GTDB taxonomy): domain Bacteria; phylum Actinomycetota; class Actinomycetes; order Streptomycetales; family Streptomycetaceae; genus Streptomyces. The sequence continues at coordinate 745,007 of NZ_CP108518.1, read as the reverse complement.
TTCTCGACGACATGGACCTGCCGGCGGCGGCGCAGGCACGGCTCGGCGCGGCCCTGGCCGCGGTGGGAGCCCCGGAGGAGACCGCCCTGCAGACGGCGGAGCACCTGCTGGCCCACCTGACGAGGCATGCGGGACACGACCCCGCGTGGTCCTCGCCGCTGAGCGGCGGCGAGTGACCCGCGTGTCCGTGCGGCGCAACCGGTCCTTGCAGTACGGCGATATCGGCGGGCGGCCTGTCAGAGGTCGGTGCGAGGATGGCGGTGCGCTCCGGGAAGCGACCGGGACGAGGAAATGAACAGGTTTCGAGCGGTCGGAGGCGGCATGGCCAAGGAATTCCAAGTGACGTACGACTGCGCCGATCCGGGCGCGCTGGCGGCGTTCTGGGCCCAGGCGCTGGGCTATCGCATCCCGCCGCCGCCCGAGGGTTTCCCCGACTGGACGGCTGCGCTGACGGCGTGGGGCGTGCCGCCCGAACGGCACAACGACCGGTCGGCCATCACGGATCCGGACGGCAAGGGGCCGCGCGTGTTCTTCCAGAAGGTCCCGGAGGGCAAGACGGTGAAGAACCGCCTGCACCTGGACGTTCGGGCGGCGCCCGGTCTCAAGGGGGACGAGCGGATGGCCGCGCTGGAGGAGGAGGCCACCAGGCTGGAGCGGCTGGGAGCGAAGCGGCTGTACCGACTCGAGCCCGATGGCGTGGACGAGGGGATCATCGTGATGGCCGACCCGGAGGGGAACGAGTTCTGCCTGGACTGAGGGCGCGAGCGGCAGCTCCACGTCCCCCGGAGCAGGGCGATCCATACGGCACCAGCCCGCCGTCGGGCATCAATGTCGGTGGCACAGTGGGGCGTTCGACTCCGGTCGCTCTGGGACGGCACGCCGACCCGACTGCCTGATCTTTGTGCCATCTGCCAGTACGGCCCTGCTGCCGGGTGTGGAGAGACTGCCGGGGTGTCCGGGGTGAGGACACCACAACGGGAGGGATTCACCATGAACGCGCAGGAAACGTACGACGAGATCGGTGAGGCGTTCGAGGGCTTCAAGGCTCTGCCGCTGGCCAGGTACGTGGAAGCGCCCAGCTTCCTCGGCATGGTCGGGGACGTCGCGGGCAAGACCGTGATCGACCTGGCCTGCGGCACCGGCTTCTACAGCCGTGAACTGAAGCGGCGCGGTGCTGCGGACGTGTTCGGCGTCGACATCTCCGGCGAGATGATCCGCGCCGCGGAAGGCATCGAACAGGCGGCGCCCCTGAACGTGCGCTACGCGGTCGGTGATGTGGCCGACCTGTCGCCGGTGGGGGAGCGGTTCGACGTGGCGACCGCGGTGATGCTGCTCAACTATGCGGAGACGGTGGACCAGTTCGAGTTGGTGTGCCGCAGGGTGCACGACAGCCTGAAGAGCGGCGGTGAGCTCTACATGCTCCACCAGACGCCGGACTACGACTTTTCCGGGCCGTCGCCGCGGCCGTACGGGTTCCTCACCGAGCTGACGGGCGAACAGAGCGGCACCGGGCCCCGGGTGAGGATCACCGCGCTGCTGGAGGGCGCCCCGATATCGTTCACCTCCGGCCTCGCGCGCCGCGAGGTGTTCGAAACCAGCCTGGCCAAGGCGGGGTTCAGCGAGATCACATGGGTGCCGACCGAGGTGTCGCCCGCCGGAATCGCTGCCTACGGTGACGAGTTCTGGGCGGACTACCGGGCCAACCCGGCGTTCGAGATGCTGCGCTGCCGCGCCTGACGCCCCGTCCGGCGCCTGTTGACGTTGCCCACCGGCCGGGCTCGATCGGAGGCCGGTGGGCGACGCCCGCCGTCCGGGAGGGCGCGGGAGCGGCGGCGCCCGGCCGGAGCGGGAGCCGGCCCGTCCGACGAGGAGGAGCTGTCGTGGGGTGGAGCCCGATGATCTACAAGTTCGTCGACGGTGGTGAGGTGCCGGTGCCGCCCGACACGGCGGTGGTACGTGCCGTGCTGGAACCGCATGACATCGGTGATCCGCGGCGCACGACGGGCGAGGACGGTTGGCTGGGCTTCTGGATCCGGGCCTCGGACGGCAGCGAGGCCGAGGTGTTCGCCGACGAGTACGGCATCTACGTGGAGCGCCCGCAGGCCGGCGCCGTGTTCGGCATCATCGCGGAACTCGCCTCCCGGCTCGGCGCGGTCGTCATCAACCCGTCCGGGCCCGGTGTCGTGTGCCGGGCGGAGGAGTATGCGCACCTTCCTGCGGACATGCGGGACGACGTGCTCGTCATCGAAATGACGGGCGAGGCCCTCGAGGCCGCTCTCACGGGACCCCGCCGCACCTGAGCGGGCATGCGGGCGAGCGTGGGCCGGGCCGCGTGGTGGTGGGCCGTGTGAGGATGACCGCGGCCCGCCGAGGTGCGTGGGGGACGAAGGCACGACAGGTGCGGCGGTACGCCGACCTCGACGCGACGTCGGGCGGACTGGCAGGAGTCATCAGCCCGACCGCTTACCCGGATAGGCTCCCCTCGCTCGTCGACGCACCCGCCGGTCCCGCTTGGACGAACCTCCACACCGTGATCCTGGACGAGATCCTGCCGCACCCGCGCGGGTGCACGCACGAGATCGCGTTCCGTCCCGGCACGGACCGTCGGCCGGAACGCGGGTGCGGCCGTGGTGGCGTCGAGGGTCCTCAGTCCCTGCGGCCGGACCTCCATGCGTAGGTCCCGGTAGCGGTCATCACGACTTCGCTGGGCCACGTCGCTCGAACCTGGTCAAGTCGTCGATGGTGGTCATCGATCCAGCCCTCTTCCGGTGCGATCGCCAGTGCGACAGTCATGCGGTCGGGGTCCCGGAGCGACAACGACAACGTGCGGTGATCGAACATGAAGAAGTCGAGACTCAGCCCGCGGTCGCCCCCGATGGTTGCGCCCCCGCCCGGTGCGAGCTCGATCAGGTCGTTCCGCCAGTCGTCGAGGTCCTGCTGGAGTATGTAGAGCTCAAGTCTGGCATCGACGAAGCTCGCGGAGACCAGGACATCGGCTTGCAGAATGTCATGCCCCGTCGGCACTCCGGGCTGATAGCGGCCCGTCACGCGGACGATGCAGCGGTTGCCGTCCGCGTCGCTCAGATCGATCAGGTTCACGGGGGATGGTTCAGTCACGCCTGGTCTCGCTCTCTACTGGGGCTGACCCGTATCCTCGCGCATCGTCGACAGGCCGATCGGGCTGGCCGGGTTGCGGCGCCTCCCGTCGGCAGAGCCCGCCGCTTGCCCGAAGCAAGGGCGTCCAGGCAGACGTTGGTGGCGATGCGCGGGCTGTCTCGTTGCCCTGCGGTCCTCCTCCGTCCTCCCGGAGCTTGTGGGGGAGAGGCGCGGAGGGGCGATGCCGGCAGGCTGGTCGAGCAAGCCGTTGGGGAACTGAGAGCCCTCGGCGGTTCCGGGGCCGCGCAGGGGTGCTCCCGCTGGCGCAAGCGTGTCCCCCGTACGGGGGCGAGATGCATCATCCGGGACGTCGACCGTCCCTTCGGCGGCATCATCAACGTCGAACCGGTGGCGATCAGCGAGGCGGAACGGCAGGCCACCCGGGACTTCGCGGCGAACCACCCGGCTTCCGAGCTGCCCTGCGACGACCGGGGCAACCGCCGGACCGCCTGAGCGCGGCACGGGGGCAGCGCTGCGGGCGGTGCGATCTGTGGCACGATCGCGCCCCTCGCCCGTTGTCGCGCGTCGGTTCCTGCGGCGCTCGATCGGTGTGCTGTTGAGAGGGCGACCCTCCGCTCTCGAAGACATCGCACACCTGACCGTCGTCGGGCCGTTCTTGAGAGGGCGGTTGTCCCGCGTGTGGTCACAAGAGGCGCAAACCGGCTGCGCGGTGGGCTGCGGGTGATGGACGGTTGGGGGGTGACAGGACTCGGGGGGCGCCGGCAGGGGCGTGTGTGGCTGCTGGTGGCTGCGGTGTGTGGTGTGGTGGCGGTGGCGAGCGGCGGGTATGTGGTGCGGCAGCTGGGCCACGGTGGCCTGGAGGCATCCGATACCGCGGGGCTGCTGGCGGTTGCGCTGGCGGTGGCCGCGGGGTTGGTGGCGGTGGCGGCACTGCGGAAGCAGTCGCAGGCCAACACCGCCGCGTTCGCGGACGCGGGGCTCGTGCGGGGGTGGGCGGCGACGCTGGCGAGGCAGGTGGAGGCCGGTGAGGGCGCGGTGCGGCGGCAGCTGCTGGGGGACGACACCCGGCGTATCAACCTCGCCTACCGCCTTCAGCCGGGCGGGGCCCGGCCGGCGCGGGCGCCCGGGGTGGGGCGGTTGTTCGCGGACGGTCCGGGTGGGCCGGTGCTGCCGGACATCGCCGCCTACTACCGGGAGACCAGGCCGGAACGGCTGGTGATCACCGGAGCCGCCGGGGCCGGTAAGACCGTCCTGGCCCTGGAACTCCTCCTCGCGCTGGTCGAGGACCGTGCGGAGGGGGATCCGGTGCCGGTGCGGATACCTCTGTCCCGGTGGGACATCGAACGGCAGACCCTGCCCGAGCTGCTGAGTGAGCGGCTGGTGGAGGCGTACGACTGGCCGCCGGCGATGGCCGCCGGCCTGGTCCACCACGGCATGGTCCTCCCGGTTCTGGACGGTCTCGACGAAATGGATCCGGCGGGCCCCGGCAGCGTGCCGGACGCGGCGCCGCGAACCGTTGCCGTGGTGGAGGCTCTGAACGCGTATCAGCGGGGGCGGGAGGCGGGGCCGCTGATCCTGACCTGCCGCACCGGACACTACGACACCCTCGCGCCCCGCACCACGGTCGTCGACGCCGCACGCATCGCCATCGAACCCGTCCATGCGACCGACGCACGGGAGTACCTGGCAGGCCGCGCGTTCGACGAAGCACGATGGCGGCCGTTCCTCGACCACCTTGCCGCCGAACCCACCGGGATGCTCGCGACGGTGCTGTCCACCCCTTGGCGCCTCGGACTCACCGCCACCGTCTACCACCGGGACGACCCCGCCGAACTCCTCACCCTCCCCCACGCGCACGCGGTGGATTCACATCTTCTCGCCCGTTACGTCCCCGCTGCCATCCGGACCGCTCCCAACCCGGACCAGTACACGGCCGACGAGGTCCACCGCTGGCTCCACCACCTCACCACCCACCTCGACCCCACCGGCGCAGCAGGCGGAAACCGGGCCCGTGCGGGCGGAAACAGCCCGACAGGAGCCACGGACCTGCTCCTGCACGAACTGTGGCCACTCGCCGGACGCCGACGGGTCATCACCACGGATGTGCTTCTCAGCGCACTCGCGGTCCTCGCAGTCCTGCCCCTCGCCCCGTACTCCGTGCAGCAGGCTGTCGTGGCGGTGCTCGCAGTGGTGGCGGGAGCATTCGCCATTCCGGCCGGCCAGCCCAAACGCTGGGACAACCGGTTCTGGACCCTTCGGAAGCGCGGGGCCCTCGTGGTCGGTTTCGCCGGTGCCATCGCTCTCAATGCCAGCATCCCGTTCGCGTTCTTGTTCGTGCTCCAATATTTGCCCAGGTTCGAGTTCCCGTTCTACTTGGTGATCCACGTTCTCATCGCGCTGGGGCAAGTGTTCGGCACCTGGATCGGGCTCTTGGCGGGGATCATCGGCGGGCTCGTATTCCGGACCACGCGGGGACTTGTGTTCGGGAGTCTGACGGGAATCGCGACGGGGATCGCCTTCGGGACCCTGGCATCGTTGTTGTTCGTCGTCCCGGTTGCGATCGTGTCCGCAATCACGACCGGGCTCATCGCCGGCTTCACCAGCGGGTTCGCCATCTGGATCGCAGCCGGTATCTCGCGGGAGCCCGGCACGGGTAGCGGGGGACGGACCGCCGTCGCGAGCGATGCCCGTCTCGGGCTCGCAGTCGGGATCACGGCCGGCTTCGTGCTCGGGACGGGGTTCGATGCCTCGACCGGGGTGCCGTTCGGACTCGCAGCCGGAATCACAGCGGCGCTTGCCTTCGGCGCCCGGGCTTCCCGGCGGTATCTGGTGTTCCTGGTGTGTGCGCGGGCGAAGCTACCGTTCCGGGTCGGACGGTTCCTGGACTGGGCGGCGGGGGCAGGGCTGCTGCGGTACAGCGGGGCGGGGTACCAGTACCGGCACCGCGAACTCCAGCACTGGTTCCGGCGCAACCCGCTCCCTCCCCCCGTGCCCTGAGTGTCTGCGTACTCGATTCGTCCAGCAGGCCGTCCCCCGTACCGGGGGCCTCAGGGCCGGCGTCCGGCCCAGGCCACCAGCCGGTCGATGGCCGGCGCCTCGGGGTCCACGGCCACCACTTGCGCGAAGGGGATCCGCCCGCCGCGGGTTTCGGCCGGCAGTGCGCGACGTACGACGCCGATCACACGCTCGATGAGGGCCGGGTCCCAGTCCGGCTCCTGTCCGGTCGCCCTGGCCAGGTCCCAGGTGTGCACAGTGAGTTCGTGGGTGTAGACGGCCGCGGCGGCCGCGCCGGGCAGGACACCCATCGGCAGGATCAGCTGCCGGCCGAGGATGCCGGGATCCGCCCACACCTCGGCGACCTCACGGGCCCCCGGCACCCAGGCCGCCGCCCATGCGCCGTCGGCGATCTCGTCGGCGAAGGACGGGACACTGAACGGGTCCTCGCCGCGCCCGATCACCGAGATCCGCCGGACGACCGCGACGAGGTGGCTCGACAGTCGCCGTACGTCGAACTCCTCGCAGGGGGTCGGGGCGTCGTACTGCTCGGGCCGGACGGCGGCCAGCGTACGTCCCGCCAGGTCGACGGCCGCGGCGAGGTCGGTCCGCGGATCGAAGGAGATGGGGGCGGCGACGGTAACGGTGGCGTCGGACGGGGTCTCGATGAGCTGCTCGGTCTTGTTCATGAGTTCATCCTGGAAGCGAAAGTGGCCACCTTCTGGCCAGTTTCCCGAAGAGAATGAATGGCGACGACGCGGCACCCACGAAGGAGGAACAGGGCACATGAGAGCCGACCGGCTGGTGGCAACCCTGCTCTTCCTCCAAGAACGAGGCCGCGTCACCGTCGCCGAAGTGGCCGCCGAGCTGGAGGTGTCCGAGCGCACCGCGCGCCGAGATCTGGAGGCTTTGGCCGCGTCCGGCATCCCGGTCTACTCGCAGCGCGGCCGCGGCGGCGGCTGGTCCCTCGTCGGCGGGGCCCGTACCAACCTCACCGGGCTGACCGCCGACGAGATCCGGGCGCTCTTCCTCGTCGCCGGACCCCTGTCGGCCACCCCCGAACTGCGCACCACGGTGCGCAAGCTGGTCCAGGCCCTGCCGTCGACCTTGCGGGCGCAGGCCCAGGCCGCGACCCGCGCAGGGGTCGTCGACGCCACGGACTGGTCCCGCAACGCCGTCACCGCCGATGCCGCCCACCGCTCCGCGCTCCAGGGCGCCGTCGTGGACGGGATCCGCGTCCGCCTCGGGTACGCGGGCGTCGGCAAACCAGCCGGCGAACGCACCGTCGACCCCCTCGGACTCGTGGCCAAGGCGGGGGTGGACTACCTGGTCGCCGGTACGGACAAGGGCCTGCGCACCTTCCGGCTCAGCCGGGTCACCTCCGTCGAGCCGACCGGCGAACCGGTGGTCCGGCCGCCCGACTTCGACCTCGCCACGGCGTGGCGGACACTGTCCGGAGCCTTCCAGGACGGCATGTACGCGGTGACCGCGCGGGCCCGGGTCCGCCCTGACACGCTGGCCCTGCTGCAACGGTTCCTCGGCGGCCGCGTGCGCGTCGGCGGTCAGCTGCCCGACGGCTGGACCGAGGTGTGGGTCGACGGCCCGGCCGCCAAGGCCGTCGCAGGGCATCTGGCCGGGCTGGGAGCGCGGGTCGAGGTACTGGAGCCGCCGGAGGTAAGGCAGTGGCTGGCTCGGATCGCCGCCGAACTCACGGGGCTGTACGCGGGGGAAGAACTGCAAGCACCGCACGGTCAGTAGTCGCTGTCCTCGACGCGACGGTCGAGGCGGTGCCGTTCCTGTGGGATCTCGCGGTGACCGATTCCGTCACCAGCCGCTCCGGCATGATCGCGTTGCTCCGGACGATCCTCGAACACGCCAACCCTCCAAAGATCGAGATGCAGTACGCGGCTCACCGTGCCGTGCTCGCAGGCAGGAGTACGGCGGCGGTACTGGCCCGTGATGAGGATGCCGCCGTTCGGGCAGCTGCGGCGTCAGAGGAGCAGGGCCCACGGGTCGTCGTCCGGTTCGGGGAGTTCGGGGTGGAGCATGGTGCGGACGCAGCGCTGCAGGCCCGTCTCGCCGGATCCGCCGGCGAAGACCATCCAGGGCAGGGCTTCCATGACGTGGGCGCGTTCGTCGGTGGCGAGGTGGTCGACGGTGGCGCGCAGGTCGTTGGGAGCGGCCCCGTCGGTGAGGCAGAGCCAGCCGATCGCGGCGGCCAGGCAGACCTCGGGAGCCTGGGTCCGGTCCCGCCACTGCTCTCGTACCCATGTGGTGGTCGCCGGGTGGGGGTGGGCGCGGGTGGCTTCGGCGGTGGCGAGGACGAGGGCGGCGCGGACGATCGGGTCCTGCTCGGCGGCGAGCCGGGTGCGGAAGGCGGTTCGGACCGAGTGGTCGCGGTCGGTGGCGGTGGCCAGGGCGTAGGCGGCGTCGATGCGGATGATGGGGTCGGGGTCGTCGAGGAGGGGTTGCAGGAGTGCGGTGTCGGCGGTGATCGCGGCTCGGGCGGCGGTGACCGACCAGCCCGCGGGGTAACCGGTCACCTCGACGCCGTAGTCGTCGTAGTCGTCGTTGTACCGGGTGTCGCCGCGGTGGAGGAGCAGTTCTTCGCGTGAGGCGACGCCGAAGTGGCCGGCGCGGGCCGGGGAGGAGGTCTCGGCGAGCGCGTCGGCGCGGTGCGGGTGGCGGGCGTCGGTGGCGATCCGGATCAGGAAGGGTACGGCGAGCGCGGCTGCGGCCCTCATGTCGTTGGCGTACATGCCGCCCACAACGCCCGTTCCGGCGCTGACCGGCGAGTCGCGGGTGTGGAGCAGGTGCACGGCCTCCCTGACGCGATCCCCCTGCGGGAAGTGCGTCCAGGGGACTTCGTCGAGCAGGAATCCGTCCTTTGCCTCGGGCCGGACGCCGGCCACCACCGCCCGCACGTCGAACGGCCCGCCCGCGAGCGAGGACAGCTCAGCCCCGTCCACCCGCGCCTCGCACATCGCGAACGTCGGATCCATCCGCCACGCGTCCATGTCGCATCACCCCCCACATCGCAACGCCTGCTCGCCGCCGATCATGCCCGAGCGGACCGACAACGCGTCCTGGCACCTGTGAACGAACGTCTCCCTGAGGCCGGGTCGGAGGATCGCCGAGCGGGCAGGTCAGCGGGTGGCTGCGTTGCGCGCCGGTCCCGTCGCCGAGCAGCTCGACGATGCTGCCCATCTTCTCCGTACCGTGCTGGGTGGGGCGGCCGGTGGTCGCCATGGCGACGACGGCGTCGAGCCGGCCGTCTCCGTTGAGGTCGCCCAGCGCCACGGCCGCCGGGAAGGTGCGGGAGTCCGCCGATCGACCGCCCCTGCTGGTGGTGCGTAGGGGGAGCGGCCGGCCGAGAGTTGCCGGATGCCGAGTCCCGGCCGGACTCCGACAGCCTCCCTGGCCCGCCGTGTGGGATGGATCCGGCGGCCCGGCCTGCAACCGGCAGTGCTGCGAGTAGGTGGCGAGCCGGTACCGAAGGGCAGGCCGCGGTGGCGATGCCGGACGCTGTTGCCGGCCGCGCGCGTGCGGGCGCCCGCTCGAGTGGCCGGCCTGCTCGGTGGTCGCCCTCGGCCGGGTGCTGACGGCCTCCGTCGTCGCGTCCCTCAGCCGAGCCAGCCGGGGCGTACCAGGCCGGATTCATAGGCCAGGACGACCAGTTGGGCGCGGTCGCGGGCGCCGAGTTTGACCATGGCGCGGCTGACGTGCGTCTTGGCCGTGAGGGGGCTGACGACGAGCCGGCGGGCGATCTCCTCATTGGACAGGCCCATGCCCACCAGCGCCATCACCTCCCGTTCCCGGTCGGTGAGCCGGCCCAGCCCGGCTGCCGCGGAGGGCTGCTTCGAGCGGGCGGCGAACTCCGCGATGAGGCGGCGGGTGACGCCGGGCGAGAGCAGGGCGTCACCCGCGACCACCGCCCGGACCGCGCGCAGCAGTTCCTCCGGCTCGGTGTCCTTGACCAGGAAGCCGGAGGCGCCCGACCGGATCGCCTCGAAGACGTACTCGTCGAGCTCGAAGGTGGTGAGCATGACCACCCGCACGTCGGCCAGCGACCCGTCCTCGCCGATCCTGCGGGTCGCGGTGAGCCCGTCCAGCACCGGCATCCGGATGTCCATGAGCACGACGTCGGGGCGCAGCTCCGCCACCAGACGGACGGCCTCGTCGCCGTCGGCGGCCTCGCCCACCACCTCGATGTCGGGCTGGGCGTCGAGCAGCGCCCGGAACCCGGCCCGGACGAGCAGTTGGTCGTCGGCGAGCAGTACGCGGATCACAGGTCCTCCTCGGACGAAGCGGCCTGCAGCGGGAGTCCGGCGACCACCCGGAAGCCGCCGTCCGCCTGCGGGCCGGCTTCCACGCTGCCGCCCAGGGCAGCAGCCCGTTCGCGCATCCCGATGAGACCATTCCCGCTGCCGTCCGAGACGCCGCCCGCGGCCGGACCGTCGTCGTCCACGCGCAGCTCCAGGACGTTCGGCTGCCAGGTGAGGCGGATACGGGCGGTGCGCGACCCGGAGTGCCGCATCACATTGGTCAGGGCTTCCTGCAGGATGCGGAAGGCGGCGAGGTCCACGCCGGGCGCCAGCGCTCGGGCCTCGCCGTCCACCGACACGTCCACACTCAGGCCGGCCGCTGCCGCCTGTTCCACGAGCTCGGGGAGACGGTCGAGACCAGGTGCGGGGGAGCGCGGTGCCTCGCCGGGAGAGCGCAGGGTGTCGAGGACCTGCCGCACCTCGCCCAGCGCCTCCTTGCTCGCCGCCTTGATGGTGGCGAGCGCCGTACGCGCCTGCTCGGGATCGGAGTCGAGCAGGGCCAGCCCCACCCCCGCCTGGACATTGATCAAGGAGATGCTGTGGGCGAGGACGTCGTGCAGTTCACGCGCGATCCGCAGCCGCTCCTCGTCCACCCGGCGCCTCTCCGCGGCCGCCCGCTCGGCCCGTTCGCGGGCCCACTGCTCCCGGCGTACGCGCACCAGCTCGGCGACGGCGAGCACCGCGAGCACCCATGCGGTGATGCCCACTTCCTGCGCCCAGGGCGTCGGGCCGTCCCCGGCGGGCGGGAGCCATCGGTAGAGCCAGTGCCCGATGAGCAGGTGTCCGGCCCAGAGCAGGCCGACGGCGCCCCAGGCGGCCCGGCGGTGTCCGGCGACGACGGCTGCGAAGCAGGCCAGGGCCAGGCTGAGGAACACCGGGCCGTACGGATACCCGGCGCCCACATAGACCAGGGTGATGATGCTGACCCCATACACCACGGCCACCGGATACCGATGCCGCACCACGAGCAGCGCGGGCCCGAGCAGCAGCAGGAGCCGGGCGAAGCCGTCCAGGGCCACCCGGCCGCTCTGGGCGTGCGCCGCCCACCCGGCGCCGATCTGTGCGAAGACGGCGACGAGCAGCGCGGAGCGCCAGGCCGGGCCCCGCCCGGTCCGCTCCACCCATCGCCGCCACGGGGGACCCGGGCGTTCGCGCAGCTCGTCCATACAGCCACGCTAGACCGCGCCTTCCGTCACCCGCGTCACCCCGGCGTAGCGTTTCCGGAGTACTCCCCACGTAGTACCCGAGCCAGGGCCGAGGGCTGTGGCCGCGCCCGGACTCCGTCGCCGTGCTCGTGCCCGGCTCCGGGCGGCCGCACCGCGTCCGCGACGCCCTAGGGTGGTGGCGTGACGAACGCGAGTGCGAGCAAGAGTGGTGGCGACCGGGTGCTGTACGGCTGCATGGGCCTGGGCGGGAGCTGGGACCCCGACCCCTACGGGCCCGCCGACATCGATGCCGCCGAAGCGGCCGTCGGCGCCGCCCTGGACAGCGGGATCACCACCTTCGACCACGCCGACATCTACCGGCACGGGAAGGCCGAGGCCGTCTTCGGCGAGGTGCTCGCGCGGACCCCCGGGCTGCGCGAGCGCATCACCCTCCAGACCAAGTGCGGGATCCGGCTGGGCGACAAGGAGCGCCCGGGCATCTATGACCTGCGCGGAGAGAGCATCACGCGCCGCGTGGAGGAGAGCCTGGGCCGGCTGCGGACCGATGTGATCGACGTCCTCCTGCTGCACCGTCCCGATCCGCTGGCGGACGTGGACTCGATCGCCGCCGCGCTGACCTCCCTGCACCGGCAGGGCCTCGTACGGGCCTTCGGCGTGTCCAACATGGGTGCCGCGCAGATCGCCCACCTCCAGGCCCGTCTCGACGTACCACTGGTGGCGAACCAGCTGGAGATGAGCCTGCACAGCCGGGACTGGGTCGAGGCCGGGGTACTGCTCAACACGCCGCCGTCCGCCCGGAACGGTTTCCCTTTCGGGACGCTGGAGCACTGCCGTGACCACGGCATCCGCCTCCAGGCCTGGGGCGCGCTCGCGCAGGGCCGCTTCACCGGCCGCGAGCAGACGCCCGCCGAACTGGCCACCGCCGAGCTGCTGGCCGACCTGGCCCGGCAGAAGGACACCACCCCCGAGTCGGTCCTGCTGTGGTGGCTGATGAGGCACCCCGCCGGCATCGCACCGGTCATCGGCAGCGCCCGCCCCGAGCGGATCCGCGCCTGCCGCGACGCGGCACTGCGGGAGCCCGAGCTCACACACGAGGAGTGGTACGAGCTCTGGATCACGGCCCGGGGCGTGCCACTGCCCTGATCCCGGAGCAGGAGGGGGGACAGCGGGTTCCCCCCTCGCACACACACGACGACACGCGGTCGGCCGGCTGTCGACACCCGCCGATACCGCCTCCCGCGCGCGGGCGCAACCGGACGGCGCCACGATGGAGGGAGGACCTGTACCTCGTGCACCTCGTACAGCTGTGGAGACCGCCATGGGCACGCACAAGCTGGGACCCGACACCACCGTCCTCGCCGACTGCCTGGAGGTCCCGGGCATCGGATTCCTCCCGGTCAACGCCTTCGTCCTGCACGCCGCACAGCCGGTGGTCGTCGACACCGGTCTCGGCCTGCCCGACCGGGACTTCCTCGACACGCTCGGCTCGGTGACCGACCCGGCCGACGTGCGGTGGATCTGGCTGACCCACCCGGACCGCGACCATACGGGCGGCCTGTTCGCGCTGCTCGAGGCCGCTCCCGCGGCGCGCGTGGTGACCACGTTCCTGGGCTTCGGGATCATGTCCACCGAGCGGCCGCTGCCCCTGGACCGGGTGTACTTCCTCAATCCGGGCCAGAGCCTGGACGTGGGCGACCGGACGCTGCACGCCTTCCGCCCCCCGCTGTTCGACAACCCGGCCACCGTCGGCTTCTACGACGACCGTTCGCGGACCTGCTTCAGTTCCGACTGCTTCGGAGGCCCCATGCCCACCGCGGACATCGCCATGAGCACCGACGTCGGCCATGTGCCCGCGGAGGACCTGCGGGCCTCCCAGCGGCTGTGGGCGAGCGTGGACAGCCCCTGGGTGCAGATGGTGGACCCGGACAGGTTCCTGACCACCGTGGACCCCCTGCGCACGATGGACCCGCAGACCATCCTGAGCACGCACCTGCCGCCCGCGGTGGGCCTGACCACGCAGTTCATCGACACCATCGCCGCGGTGCCGGGCATCGACCCCTTCACGGGACCGGACCAGGCCGCCCTGGAACAGATGCTCGCGGGCTTCGAGCCCGGTGGTCCCGCGTAACCTGCGATGCGCAGGAGCAGGGACGGATGCACCCCACTGAAATGCTGCGTCCTGTGGTGCGAGGTAACCTCCCCGGCAAGGGATCCCGGCCGGTGCGTGCGTCATCGCCCCGGTCCCGCGCAACCCGTACGGCGTCATCCGCCTCGCCGGAGTGACGGCCGGCCCGGCCGACCGCGCCCGGTCCGAGGGCGAACTCCGGTCCGCGGCAAGGGTCCTCGCCGCCGCGGCCGCCGCCCCGGGACACCCCCCGTTTCCCGCCCCGCCGCCCTTCCCGCCCGTCCAAGGCCCCCAATAACCATCCGTACTTGTGGGTACTGCGGCCGAATGGCGCCGGATTTGATAGTTCTGGACTGGTCCGGTGTGAGAAAGCTGCGGGAAGGACACGGCATGTTCGATCTACTGCGCCCGGAGACAGTCGTGTGTCCCTTCTGCAAGGCCACTGCCGCCGATGGCGTGGTGCGGACCCTGCGGACCGGAGCACGGTCACTGTCGGTGACCTGGCACACGCTCAACTGCCCGCACTACGCGGCCGACCGGATCCTCGCCGAGAACGAGAACTGAACGAGAACTGAACTAAAAACCGGACGACAACCGGACGACAACCGGACGAGACCTGACCGCCTCCCCCGACCGGCCCGCGCGAGACCCCGAGCGGCCCCCGGCCGGTGCGGGGACCGCGACATGCGGGACCGGAGCCGTGCCGCCAGGATGAGGAGGACCGGCGAGAAGGAGCGGCGCATGACCAGTCCGGCTGAGCGGCTGCGGCGCGGACGGGCGGTCCGCAAGATCACCGGCCGTGCCTCGCACGAGCGCTGGACCGCCTCCCCGGACCGGCCCGACCCCGTCGGGATACTGCAGCGGCAGGCCACCGACCGCGTGCCGGAACTCCTGCCCATCCGATACGGCCGGATGGCGGCATCACCGTTCGCCTTCCTGCGCGGCGCGGCCGCCGTCATGGCCGCCGACCTGGCCACCCAGCCGCAGACCGGCCTGACCGTCCAGCTGTGCGGGGACGCGCACCTCCTGAACTTCGGCATGTTCGCCTCGCCCGAACGCGCCCTGCTCTTCGACCTCAACGATTTCGACGAGACCTACCCCGGACCCTTCGAATGGGACGTCAAGCGGCTCGCCGCCAGCGTCGCGGTGGCCGCCCGTGACAACGGCCACGGCGACGACCGCTCCGGTGCAGCCGCCCTGGCGGCGGCCCGGGCGTACCGGCGGACGATGCGGGAGCTCGCCGCACTCTCCGAGCTGGACGTCTGGTACCACCGGATCGACGCCGCCGAGCTGCCGCGCCTCGTCCGCAAACCCGCACTGCGCGATCGGGTGGAGGCCAACCTGGCCCGCGCCCGCCGCCGTACCGGCCTCCGCGCGCTCGACAAACTCACCGAGGTCCGCGACGGGCGCCGGCGGATCATCCACGATCCGCCGCTGGTCGAACCGCTCGCCCGGACGGACTCACGGGCCGTCGACGAGATCTTCGGGAAGTACCGCAGCACCCTCCCCGAGGAGCGCCGCCTCCTGCTGGACCGCTTCCGGTTCGCCGACGCCGCCCGCAAGGTGGTCGGCGTCGGGAGCGTCGGAACCCGCTGCTACATCGTGCTGCTCCTCGGACGCGACGCCGACGACCCGCTCTTCCTGCAGATCAAGGAAGCCGTGCCGTCCGTCCTGCAGGACCACCTGCCGGCCGACCCGCATGATCACCAGGGGCACCGGGTGGTAGCGGGCCAGCGGCTCATGCAGGCCTCGGGCGACATCTTCCTCGGCTGGACGACCGGACCGGCGGGGCGGGACTTCTACGGCCGCCAGCTGCGCGACATGAAGGGGTCCGCCGACGTCGCCACCATGTCCCCGGGCCTGCTCGGACGGTACGCCGCGCTGTGCGGCAGCGCCCTGGCCCGCGCCCATGCCCGCTCCGGAGACCGCATCGCCATCGCGGGATACCTCGGCGGCGCCGACACCTTCGACCGCGCCGTAGCCGGCTTCGCGCTCCGCTACGCGGACCGCACGGTCGCCGACCACGCCCTGCTGACCGCCGCCGTCGCCGCCGGGAGGATCACCGCCACCAGCGGCGTCTGAACCCGCCCCGGGATCAGGTCGCAGCGCCGCTCGGCTCCGCCTCCCGGGCCGCCCGCCGCCGCAGCGCGTCCTCGTCGGTGTCGGCGTCGTAGGAGATCAGCTTCGGCAGCAGCGCGGCCAGCACCGCCACCGACGCCACACAGGCCAGCCCGCCGCCCCAGAACGCCGAACGGGTACCGGTCCAGCCGGCCATCGTGCCCGCCCTGACCTGGCCGAGCTGCGGGCCCACGCTGTACGAGAGCACCTCGATGCCCGCGAGCCGGCCCCGCAGCTCCTCGGGGATCGTCTGGTTCCAGATCGTGGCGCGGCCCAGCCCGCTCGCCATGTCGCCCGCGCCCGCCACCGCGAGGCACAGCAGCACGAGCCAGATGTTCGCGGACGCGCCCGCCCCCGCGATCGCCAGGCCCCAGACCGTGGCCCCGAACACCACCAGCAGCCCGTGCCGGCGGACCCGGGACATCCAGCCGCTGGTCATGCCGAGCACCAGTGAGCCCACCGCCCCCGCCGCGTACATCAGACCCAGTGCCCAGACCGCGTCGAGCTCGTCCGCGAGGAAGGGGTAGATCGCGTTCGGGAAGGCGAAGAACATCGCCGCCAGGTCGACGGCGTACGTCCCCAGCAGCACGGGGCGGCTCCACGCGTAGCGGGCGCCTTCGGCGATGCCGCGCAGCGACGGGCGCTCGGCCCCCTTCACGGGCGGCGCCGGACTGAGCCGCAGGCACAGCAGCACCGACCCGAGGAACCCGAGGACGGTGACGGAATAGGCCGCGGCGTGACCGGCGTACGCGACGACCACACCGGCCAGCGCCGGTCCGGCGATCGCCCCGAACTGGTAGCGGAGTCCGTTGAGCGCGGCGGCGGCCGTGAGCTGGTCGTGCGGCACGATGCGCGCCATCAGCGAGTCCATGGCCGGCCGCTGGAGCCCCGCCAGGGCCGACACGCCGGCCGCGACCACGTACAGCGGCCACAGCAGCGGATCCGGCAGGAGCGCGTTCACCAGCAGCACCAGAGCGAGCACCCCGAGCGCGGCCTCGGTCAGCAGGATCATCCGCCGCCGGTCGACCGCGTCCGCGAGGGCGCCCCCGTACAGCCCGAAGACCACCAGGGGCACCAGCTCCACCGCGCCCATCGCGCCGACCGCGAGCGGCGAGTCCGTCAGGTGCTTGATCTGCAGCGGCAGCGCGATCATCGCCATGAAGGAGCCGAAATAGGTGACCGTCCCCTGGTAGAACAGCAACCGGAAGTCGCGGCTGGAACGGAACGGGGCGGGGTCGGGCAGGAGGGCGGTCCATCGGGAAGTGCTCACGAGATGCCATCGTCCGTGGACATTCCGGTCACGGCAACGGATTTTCTCGCGGCCCTGGCCGCAGCCCGCCCGGGCCGAGCCGGACGTCGGCCGGCGCCCGCCGGAGCGCCTCCTCACCCGCCACGGACGGGCGAATCCGGAACCCACTGCGTGGCATCGCGGGCCCGCGGTGGCACCCATGGGTCATGCCGCCCGTGTCCGCGTTCCTGCGTACGGCCGCGTCGTACGCCTGGCGCCTGCTGGTGGTCGGCGCCGCCGTCTACGCGCTCTTCGCCCTGCTGGGCCGGTTCCACGAGATCGCCGTGGCACTCTTCCTCGGCCTCGTCGTCACCGCCCTCCTGTGGTGGCCCACCCGCCGCCTCGGGCGCGTCCTGCCCCGCTCGGTGTCCGTCGCCGTCTCCCTCTTCGGCAGCGCGCTGCTCCTGCTGGGGGTGCTGACCCTGGTCGGCGAGGCGGTGGCCGGGGAGAGCACCACCTTGGCCCGGGAGTTCCGCGAGGGGCTGGCCAGCATCGAGGCGTACCTGGAGCGGCCGCCCTTCCGGCTGAACCCGCACGCGCTGTCCGACATCCAGGCCCGGCTCGGCGCGTACCTGTCGAGCCACCGCTCCACGGTCCTCAGTACGGCGGTCAGCGGGGCCGGGCGCCTGGTGCACGTGCTGACCGTCCTCGCCCTCGCGGTCTTCTGCTCGTTCTTCTTCCTGCACGGCGGCGACCGCCAGTGGTCGTGGTTCTGCGCGCAGCTGCCCCCGTCGGTGCGCGCCCGGGTGGGAATCTCCGGCGCCGCGGCCTGGCGCACGTTCACCGGGTACACCCGCGGGATCGTCCTCGTCGCGGCAACGAACGCGGTCCTCGTGGGCTTGGCGCTGTACTTCCTCGGGGTCCCGCTGGCCGTCCCGCTGGCCCTGCTGGAGTTCTTCGCGGCCTTCATCCCCCTCATCGGATCGCCCGTCGCGCTCGCGGTCGCCGCCGTGGTCGCCCTGGCCGCGAAGGGGCCGTTCGTCGCGGGCCTGGTGGTCGCGCTGATCGTGGTCATCGGCCAGATCGAGGGACACCTGCTGCATCCGCTGGTGATGAGCCGGGCGGTCCGGCTGCACCCGCTGGTGGTGGCGATCTCGGTGGTCGCGGGCGCCATCGCGGCCGGGGTGGTGGGCGCGGTGGTCGCGGTCCCGCTGGTGTCGGTGGTCTGGTCGGTGCACACGGCGCTGCGCGATGCGCGCCTCGCCCCCGACGGCGTACGGCCCGACGGCGTACGCCCCGACGACCCGACGGCCGACGGGTGAGCGGCCGGACGCCCGCACACCCGCCGGCCGCTTCCTGCACAATCGCCTGATGAGCGATGAAGACCCCTACCTGTGGCTGGAAGACGTATCCGGCGACGCCGCCCTCGCCTGGGTCCGGGAGCGCAATGCCGAGACCGTGGACGCGCTGACCGGGTCCCCCGCGTTCAAGGTGATCGAGCAGGAGATGCGCGAGGTCCTGGACGACGACGGCCGGATCCCCTACGTCGTCCGCCGCGGCCGCCACCTCTACAACTTCTGGCAGGACGCCGACCACGTGCGAGGCCTGTGGCGGCGGACCACGCTGGAGGAGTACCGGACGGACCGGCCGGCCTGGGAAGTGGTCCTGGACCTCGACGCACTCGCCGACGCCGAGGGGGAGAAGTGGGCCTGGGCGGGCAGCCGGGTGCTCGCCCCCGGGTACCGGCACGCCCTCGTCCTGCTGTCACGGGACGGCGCCGACGCCTGCGTGGTGCGCGAGTTCGACCTGGAGACCCTGGAATTCGTCGAGGACGGGTTCACGGTCGCCGAGGCCAAGACCCGGATCGGGTGGATCGACCGGGACCGGGTCTGGATCGGCACGGACTTCGGCGCCGGCTCGATGTCCGGGTCCGGCTACCCGCTCCAGGTGCGCCGCTGGCGGCGCGGCACGCCCCTCGAAGACGCCGAGCTCGTCCACCAGGGCCACCCGTCCGACCTGTCCGCCTCCGGATGGCACGACGACACCCCCGGCTTCGAACGGGACTTCGTCCACCGGCAGATCGACTTCTGGAACCAGGAGCTCTTCCTGCTCCGGGAGGACCCCGCCGGCCCGCCGCTGAAGGTCGACGTGCCGGACGACGCGGGCGTCTCCGTCCACCGCCGGTGGCTGACCGTCACCACCAAGTCGCCCTGGCTCGGCCACCCCGCGGGCAGCCTCCTCGCCTTCGACTTCGATGCCTTCCTTGCGGGGGAGCGCGAGGCCGAGGTGCTGTTCACGCCGGACGAGCGCACCGCACTCGCCGGGTACAGCTGGACCCGCCACCACCTCATCCTCACCACGCGCGCCGACGTCTCCTCCCGGATGGAGCTCCTCACCCCGGGCGAAGGGCCGGGCGGCTGGCACCGGGCACCCCTGCCGGGCCTGCCGCCGCTGTCCACGGCCTCGGTCACCGGCACGGACCCGGACGTCGGCGACGAGTATTTCCACAACGTCTCGGGCTTCCTCCAGCCCTCCACCCTGTACCGGGGCACGGCCGGCGACGACGGCGAGAGCGAGAGCCTCAAGCAGAGCCCGGCCCTCTTCGACACCGCCGGTCTCGCCGTGCGCCAGTACTTCGCGACCTCTGCGGACGGCACGAGGGTGCCGTACTTCGTCGTCGGACCCGAGGACCGCCCGGGCCCCGGCCCCACCCTGCTCTACGGGTACGGCGGCTTCGAGATCTCCATGGTCCCGCAGTACAGCGCGGTCACCGGCCGCGCCTGGCTCGCGCGCGGCGGCACGTACGTCGTCGCGGGCATCCGGGGCGGGCACGAGTACGGCCCCGCCTGGCACAGGGCGGCCCTCGGCGCGAACCGGGTCCGGGCCTACGAGGACTTCGCCGCCGTCGCCCGGGACCTCACCGCCCGGGACATCACCACCCCCGCCCAGCTGGGCATCGAGGGGGGCAGCAACGGCGGACTGCTCATGGGCGCCATGCTCACCCGCGACCCCGAGCTGTTCGGCGCGGTCGTCGCCCACGTGCCGCTGCTGGACATGCTGCGCTTCCACAAGCTGCTGGCCGGGGCCAGCTGGATCGCCGAGTACGGGGATCCCGACAGCCCGGCCGACCGGCCGCACCTGGAGCGGATCTCCCCGTACCACCGGATCCGGGCGGACGGGCCCGCGTACCCTCCGCTGCTGCTGCTCACCTCGACCCGGGACGACCGGGTGCACCCCGGCCATGCCCGCAAGATGGCCGCCCGGCTGCGCGAGTACGGACATCCCGTGCTGTTCCACGAGCACCTCGGCGGCGGCCACGCGGGAGCCACCGACCACCGGCAGACCGCCTTCAACGAGGCCCTCGTCCACACCTTCCTGTGGGAGCGGCTGACCCCGCAGAAGTGACCGCGTACGGGGGCAGAGGTGAACGGCAGGCATCCGTACGGGGGATTTGCGGGGCCAGTCGCCACCGGGGGCCGCGTTGTGCTCCACCATCGGCGGATGCGACCCCGGCCAGGGAGGACCCCATGAGCACCCCGTACGCGTCCGCCGCCCCGTACTACGCCCGCTACCGGCCCCCGTACCCGGCGGAGTTGTACGCGCTCCTCACGGAACGGTTCGCGCTCGACGGCTCCCAGACCGTACTGGACCTCGGCGCCGGGCCGGGAACCGTCTCCCTGCGGCTGGCTGCGCTGGTCGAGCAGGTCTACGCCGTGGACCCGGAGCCGGCCATGCTCGCCGAAGGGTGCAGGCTCGCCGAGGAGCAGGGCCGCACGAACATCGCGTGGCTGCGCGGCGACTCCGCGGGAATCGGCAGGCTGTGCCTGCCCCGGATCGACCTGTGCGTCATCGGCGGGGCCTTCCACCGGATGGACCCGACCCGGCTGCCGGCCGAACTCGACTCGGTGCTCGCGCCGCGCGGGGGGATCGCCGTCGTCACCACCCTGGCGGGGGCGGCGGCCGGGCAGCAGGGCCGGGGCCCCGCCTGGCCGGCGGTCGTCGACGAGGTGTGCGCGCGCTTCCTCGGGTCCGCGCCCCGCACGGGGCACGGACCGTCGACGCACCCGGCGGGCGGAGCGGAGGAAGCCGAGCAAGGGGACGAACTGCAGGGGCTGGAGGGCCTGGAGGGCCTGCAGGAGCTTGAGGACCGTCTGGCGAAGTCGGCGTTCTCCCACGTCCGGACCACCACCTGGGAGCGGTCCACGCGCTGCACCGTGGACGAGCTGGTCGGCCTGCAGCTCTCCCGTCCCCGCTCCAGCCCGGCCCGGCTGGGCGACCGGAAGGGCGCGTTCGAGTCCGAGCTGCGCCGCGCCCTGCTGGCCCATGACCCGGGTGGTACCTACACCCGTACCGTCACGGTCGCGGCCACCATCGCGACCAGGCCACGGCGTTGACCGGGGCGCGGCCGACCGGGAAGGGGCCGGCCGGCCGCGGGCCGTGTGCGGAGCCGGCTACTCGCAGCCGACGCCGTCACCGTCGCGGTCGAGGTGGCGGCCGTAGCCCGGATCTCCGCGGCGGATCGGGTTCGCTCCGGCGTCCCGGACCGCCGTGCAGTTCTTGTAGCTGACGCTGCCGCCGCCGCCCGACGACGAGGAGTTTTCGGGCTCCTCGCTCTTGGCGCCGGGCTCCGGTGCGGGGGCGGGCTCCGGCTGCGCGGCGGGTGTGGGCGTGGGCGACGGCGCCGGAGCCGGGGTGGTGGCGGACGGGCTCGGGGCCGGCGCGGCGGCGGCCGGTGCGGGGGCGGTGGCCGTCACGGTGACGGTGACGGTCGGCGCGGGCTGCGGCTGCGCTGCCGCCGGCCCGGGCTTCGGGTCGGAGTTGGCGGCCACGAGGACGACGAACCAGACCGAGGCGAGCGCGACCGTCACGATCCTGCCCGTCCTGCCCCAGCGGGCGAGGAAGGCCAGCGCGGCGCCGAGCGGCGGAAGCAGGAGCGTGGCGATCACGACGACCGGGATGGCCAGCGCCGACGGCCAGCGCGGCCCAGCGGGTCCGGTGGGTGTGAAGGGGTGCGGCTGCGGCGGGTTCGGGTTCGGGTACAAGGATCTCCTGCCATGGACATGGAAGAGGAGCGGGCGCCCAGTTAAGCGCACCAGTCGAATCCAGCCATGGGGAATACGGAAATCCAGCCACCGCCATCGCGTATCAGGGCGCCGCGGTCCCGTCCGGGGGCGGGAGCTCCGCGGGCAGCGGCGGCCGGCACCGGCCGGCCCGCCGCCGCTCGCTCGCGCCGAAGTCCTGGTAGTTCCGCCGGGCCTCGCGCAGTGTGACGTGGTTGGGGCCGCCCGTGAAGTGATCGGGGTCCCGGTGGTCCCCGCCGTCGTCCTGCCAGCCGCAGACGGGGCAGATCTCGTGGTGCCCCTGCACTCCGACGGTCAGGTTCCCGCAGACGATGCAGGGGAACGGGCCCGTGGCCGGTGCGTCGGCGAGTGCGGTGAGCAGCTCGCGCTCGCGGGCGGTGCTCAGGCCGGCCCGGCGGGGGCGCTCCAGGCCTTCGGCGCGTTCCCACCGCAGGAGGTCCTCCAGCATCTCCACCCGCGGGCGGTCGCGCAGCCCGGCCACGTGCGCCGCGGCTCCGCTGCGGGCACAGAAGCCCGCCCACTTCGGGTCCGGCATCCACATGGCCATCGACTCCGGGCCCATGAACGGCCCGACCCCCTGGTCGAGGAGCCACTGCGGGTCCGCCACCTCCACCGGTCCGGTGTAGCCGGCCACGCGTGCCGACAGGCCGACCCAGCTGTCGAGGGGGACGACGGGCCCGACGGCGTCGAAGGTCCCGGTGGTGCCTTCCTGCGCCAGGTCCAGCAGCCAGGCCGCCAGGTCGCGCACGTCGACGGCCTGGGTCGGCAGGCGGGGTGACCGGGGGAGGAGGACGGGCTGGTCCGCCTCGCGGGCGAAGCGCGCCACCCAGTAACCCGTCCGCCCGCTGGCGTCGCCCGGCCCGCCGATCAGGCCGGCCCGGGCGATGACGAGCCGGTCGCCCACCGCGGCGCGCGAAGCCTCCTCGCAGGCGACCTTGGCCTCCCCGTACTCCTCCCGCCCCACGTACTGCCCCTCGGCCGGCGCCAGCAGCGCGGCCGACTCGTCGGCGCCGACCGTGCCGTGGTCGGCATAGGCGCTGATGGACGAGACGTAGGTCCAGTGCCGGGCCCGCCCGGCCAGGGCCGCGAGCGCGCCGCGGACGAAGGCCGGCTGCCAGGACACCTCGATCACCGCGTCCCAGTCGCGGCCGAGGAGCTCCGCGTAGGCGGACTCCTCGTTCCGGTCCGCCGCCACCAGCCGCGCACCGGGGGCGACTTCACCGCTCTCGCCGCGCGCCAGACAGGTCACGTCGTGACCGCGCTCCAGTGCCTGCCGTGTGATTTCACGCCCCAGCCAGGCGGTCCCGCCCAGTACAAGAAGATCCATTCGGCCACCTCAGCACACCGCGGGCACGGCCGCGATCCCGGTTCGCGCTGGGCGGAGAAAGCGGTACGGGCGGGTGCGGGTCCGGCTGCGGGTGCCGGTTCGACTGGGGCCGCCCGGTCACAGGTCCCGTCGCATGCAGGCGCGGGGCCACCGGTCCAGACCGTGCGCCGCCTCGCGGTCGCGGATGTCCCGCAGACCGGGCGGGAGGCCGGCGTCCTCCAGCAGCCGGAAGCCGCAGCGCGCGTAGTACGGGGCGTTCCACGGGACTTCGGTGAAGGTGGTGAGGGTCAGGGCGGGCACGTCCTCGTGCCGCGCGAACGCCGCCAGGTGCTCCAGCAGCCCCCGGCCGAGGCCGCGGCGCGCACGGTCCGGATGGACGGAGACCTGCTCGACGTGCAGGTTGCCCTCGACGTACTCGGCGATCAGGTAGGCGCCCGGAGCGTCCGCCGCGTCGACCGAGACCCAGGCCAGCCCCGCCTGTCGGTAGGGGGCGAGCTCGTCGATGGTCAGCGGCTCGTCGTCGGCGATCTCCGGCATGCCGATGTCCCGGAAGCAGCGCCCGGCGGCCCTCTCGATGTCCTGGAGGAGGGGCAGTTCTTCCAGCCGTGCCGTGCGGATGGTCATGGCGGCATTGTCGCGGGCGGTGGGCCGGAAGGCACCCGAGTATCGGGCACACGTCCGTTCTCCGCTCGCCGGGGGACGCGTACTGTGCTCCGTCCGAGTTCACTTGGGTGCCCGTTCGGGCGCAGCGCCGAGGTCATGATCATCATTTTGGCGCCACATCGGTTTGATACGGCTATGCCACGAATGCGACGGAGACAACCGACCAAGGCGTGGGGCGCCGTGGCTGCGGTGACGGGGGCCATGCTGGTCGTCGCCGCAGCGCCGGGCCGGGCGCCCGATGCGGACACCTCGGAGGTGACCCTCGCGGGTCCGCCGCGCGAGGCCGCGGTCACCCTGCTGGTCGGCAGGGTGCTGGACGAGGGCCGCGAGTCCGGCGAGGGGCCGTGCACGGTGCGCATGTTCCGGCCCGGGCTGTGCAGCGGCTGGCAGGAGCAGCGGGTACGGGCCACCGCGCGCGGTGTGGGCTCCGTACTGAAGGATCCCTCCCTCGGCGACACGGCGCAGGCCGCCCGGACCGAGGTGCTCCCCACGGACTCCGGGGGGCCGCTGCAGATCGCCCTCGCGCAGCCGGGCCGCCTCACGGACGTCACCGTGCGCGACGGGCACGGCCGCCATCTGGCCGGTGAACTCGCCCCGCACAGTGAGCGCTGGCGCAACAGCGAGCCGCTGCGGGCGGGGGAGACCTACACCGTGCAGGTCGGCGCGCAGGACGCGGCCGGCACCCCGGTCGGCGTGACCATGGCGTTCCGGACCGCGCCGCCCGCGGACGGGGGCAGGCTGACCGTCGAGTTCGGGCCGGGCCCGGGCACCTACGGCGCGGGCGAGATCGTGACGGCCGGCCTCAGCCGCCCGGTGCCCGCCGACGACCTCCCGGCCCGCGCCCGGCTGGAGCAGGCGCTCGAGGTGACCTCGGAGCCCCGGGTCGAGGGCGCGTGGCACTGGGTCGACGAATCGACCCTGCACTACCGGCCGCGTACGTACTGGCCCGCCCACACCGTGGTCCGGGTCCGCAGCGGCCTCGACGGCGTCGAGGTCGGTGACCACGACTACGGCGGCCCCTCCGACGAGGTGCAGTTCACCATCGCGGACCGGATCGAGGCCGTCACCGACTCCGCCACCCACCGGATGACCGTACGCCGCAACGGACGGGTCATCAGGACGATCCCGGTCACCACCGGCAAGGCGGGCTTCAGGACGCGCAGCGGCATCAAGGTCGTGCTGCGCAAGGAGCCCAAGGTGCGGATGCGCGGCGACACCGTCGGCATCAAGCGCGGCACCAGCGAGTTCTACGACCTGCCCGTCTCCTTCGCGACCCGGGTGACCTGGAGCGGCGAGTACATCCACGCGGCGCCCTGGTCGGTCGAGGCACAGGGCGAGGAGAACGTCAGCCACGGCTGCACGGGCATGAGCACCGAGAACGCCGCCTGGTTCTTCGAGACGGTCCGCGAGGGCGACATCGTGGAGGTGGTCAACAGCGGGGGAGAGAAGATGGCTCCCTTCGACAACGGCTTCGGCGACTGGAACGTGGACTGGCGGACCTGGCTGGCAGGCAGCGCCCTGGCCTCCATCGACGGGAGCCCGCAGAGCTCACAGGCCACCCCGTCCAGGCTGCACCCGACCACCTGACCCCGACTGTCCGGCCCGCATGCCCGCATGCCCGCACGCCCGACCGCGGAACCCGTTCCCGGTCGGCGGCGGCTCGGCCTACGATCACCACATGATCAAAGGAGTGATGTTCGACTTCTCCGGCACGCTGCTGCGCGTCGAGTCGACCGAGGAGTGGCTCCGTGCCGCCCTCGTGGAGACCGGTATCGCGATGGCCGAGCAGGAGTTCGGCGAGACGGTACGGCGGCTGACCGAGTACGGCGCACTGCCGGGCGGGCCCTCGCCCCGGCAGGTGCCCGCGCACCTCGAAACCGTCTGGGGCACGCGGGACATCAGCGCGCAGGAGCACCGGGCCGCCTACGGAGGCCTGACCCACGCGGCCGGTGTCACGGACCCGGAGCTGGCGAAGGTGCTCTACGACCGTCACATGACCCCTGCCGCCTGGCGCCCCTACCCGGACACCGGGCCGACCCTGCGCGAACTGCGGCGGCGGGGACTCCCGGTGGCCGTGGTCAGCAACATCGGATGGGACCTGCGGCCGATCTTCCGCACGCACGGGCTCGACGAGCTGGTCGACGCCTACGTGCTCTCCTTCGAGCTGGGCACCCAGAAGCCCGATCCGGCGATCTTCCGGGCCGCCTGCGACCGGCTCGGCCTGGCCCCCGCCGACGTGCTCATGGTGGGGGACGACCGGCGCGCCGACGGCGGCGCCCGGGAGCTCGGCTGCCCGGTGCACTTCGTCGACCACCTCCCGGTCGACGAGCGGCCCGGGGGACTGGCGCCGCTCCTGGACCTGCTCGGCCCCTCGTAGGCCGGCCCTCAGGTCCAGCCCCGGCTCCGTCTCCCGCCCCGGCTCCCGCCCCGCCCCGCCCCGGCTCCCGCCCCGTCCCGGAGCCGGGCGCGGTGGGCCACGCTGCCGGGTTCGACCCGCGCGGCACCCTGGCCCCGGGTGCGGACGGCCGGTACCGGTTGCCGTTCGGGGACTCCCCCCTGCCCGTCCTGTACTCACTGCGCGCGGTGTCGCCGGACAGTGCCCAGGCAGGAGTGCGCAGCGGCCTGCGTGGCGGAGGCCGACACACCGCCCGGCCCGACTGTGGCGGCCGTGCACATGGGAGCGGCCCGCCCGAGTCCCGGATGATTCTGGGCATGACAAGCGGATTCCCTCCCGTGCCCCACGGGACAGCAGCCGCCGCGGGTACCGACCTGGCGGGCCGCACCGCCATGGTGACCGGTGCCGGAAGCGGCATCGGACGGGCCTGCGCCTCGGCGCTCGCCGCGGCCGGGGCCCACGTACACGTGGTGGACGTGGACGGAGCCGCGGCGAGGTCCGCAGCCGAGTCGATCGGCGGGCGGGCGCACGTGGTGGACCTGGCCCGGGCCGGGGCCATCGAGGAGCTGCCCGCCGAGCTCGACATCCTGGTCAACAACGCGGGGATCCAGCACGTCGCACCCCTGGCCGAGTTCCCGCCGGACCGCTTCGCACTCATGCAGCGCGTGATGGTCCACGCGCCGTTCCTCCTCATCCGCCGGGCCATGCCGTACATGAGCGCCCGGGGCTGGGGCCGGATCGTGAACATCTCCAGCGTGCACGGGCTGCGCGCCAGCGCGTTCAAGGCCGGCTACGTGACCGCGAAGCACGCCCTGGAAGGGCTGAGCAAGGTCGCCGCCGTCGAGGGCGCCCCGCACGGTGTCACCAGCAACTGCGTGAACCCCGGATACGTCCGCACACCGCTGGTGGAGCGGCAGATCGAGGCGCAGGCGGCCGCCCACGGCATCGACGCCGGCCAGGTGGTGTCGGACGTGCTGCTGAGCCGTTCCGCGGTCAAGCGGCTGATCGAGCCGGAGGAGGTCGCCGCCGCCGTCCTGTGGCTCTGCGGTCCGCACACCGGGTACGTCACGGGCGCGTCCATCCCCCTGGACGGCGGCTGGACCGCCGCCTGACCGCCACCTGGCCGCCGCAAGCCCGGCGGCCGGCCTGCACCGCGCCGCTCAGAAGCCGGGCAGGGCGCCCGTCACGCGGTCCCACAGGGAGCGGGTGGCTCCGAAGCCGCTCTCGTGCACCCAGACGTGGGCGCATCCGGGGCACTGGAGGTGGAGCAGGCTGCCGGTGTTCGTGAGGAGGTAGCGCCAGTGCGTGGAGCAGCTGCGCCGCTGCTCGCAGGGGTCGCAGCCGCGTGCGTCCTCGCACTTCGGGCAGGCCACCCAGGCGCGGCGCCCGGGGTCGGCCTGCGGGTCAAGCGGCAGCACTGCCGTCTCCGCGTGCGGGCAGCACACCGGCGGCGACCAGGTCGTCGTAGACGCGCTGCTGTCCGGCGTCGAGCCCGGAGTACAGCAGGTCGTACGCGGCCTCCTCGCCGAGCAGCACCTCCACCGGATCCCAGTCCGGGCCGAGGGCCGCCATCACCTGGGCGCGCCGGAGCACCTCCTGCGAGGTGAGGTCGACGGGGAAATCGACCAGCTCGGACGCGTCGGGAGCACCGGAGGCGTCGGAGGGAGGGGTGGGGTCGTGGGGGGCCATGACATCGAAGTTAGGTAGGCCTTCCTTCTCCGGTCAAGGGAGGGTGGGCGGAGTCACAGCCCGCTGTTCGGGGGCCGGCGCGGCGGTCCGGCGGGGCCCGGCGGCGTGACAAATGTAATGGTCCGTCAAGGTGCTTCTCCGTCTGCAGGTTGATGCCCGGTTCGTCCTGGCGGACGAGGCCGCACCCCGGGTCGGGGACGAAGAATCTAAGTGACCAAGATCGCCGGGCCCCACCGGGCCACCGACGAGGAGCCGCCGTGCCCCACACCCGTCCTGCCGACCGCCCCGTACCGCGACTGCGTCGTGCCGCCTCGGTCACCGCCGTCGCCATAGCCCTGCTCGCGGGCCTCGCCCCGGCCGCGAGCGCCGCGAGCCAGGCGGCGCCGGCCGCCTACGGCCCGGCCGCCGGCCGCCACCTCGACCGGACCCGGCTGCAGGCGGGGCTGGACGCGATCCACGAGGCGGGTGTATATGGCATCTACTCTGCGGTCCGTGACGGCCGCGAGCGCTTCGACGGCGCCTCCGGCCTCGCCGACGTCTCCACCGGGCGCAAGGTCCGCCCCGACCTGCGCCACCGCGTCGGCAGCGTCACCAAGACGTTCACCGCCGTCGCCGTCCTCCAGCAGTCCGCCAAGGGCCGGGTGGACCTCGACCGGCCGGTCGGCGACTACGTGCCCGAGCTGCTGCCCGGCGAGCGCGGTCGCAAGGTCACCGTACGCATGCTCCTCAACCACACCAGCGGGATCCACGACTACGTCGGCGACGCCTTCCCCTCCCTCCTGAAGGGGACCACGGAGAGCCTGGACGATCACCGGTACCGCACGGTGAAGCCGGCCGAGCTGATCGGCTACGGGGTGGCCCGGCCGCAGCTGTTCGAACCCGGCACCGAATGGTCCTACTCCAACACCAACTATGTGCTGCTGGGCGAGGTGCTCCGCAAGGTCACCGGCCAGGACCCGGAGCGGCTGATCACGCAGGACGTGATCCGGCGCGCGGGCCTGCGGGACACCTACTTCCCCGGCGCCGACCCGTACATCCGCGGTGCGCACGCCCGCATGTACGAGAGCTTCTACGGCATCATCGACCCGCCGCGCGACTACAGCGACTACAACATGACCTGGGCCGGCACCGCCGGCGCCCTCGTCTCCACCACGCAGGACCTCAACACCTTCTACCGCGCCCTGCTGCGCGGGGACCTTCTGCCGCGCCGCCAGCTGGACCAGATGCGCACCACCGTCGATGTCAAGGACGAGACGGGAGCCGTGAGCATGCGCTACGGCCTCGGCATCTACTCCCTGGACACGCCGTGCGGCCCGGTCTGGGGGCACGACGGGGGCGTCTTCGGCGCCGGTACCTGGACCCTGTCCAGCCCGGACGGCACCCGCCAGTTCGCCATCGGGTACAACCTGATGAAGTACCAGCGCCTCAACGAGAGCGGCACCGCCCTGGACCCGCACCCCGCCGACGCCGCCATGCGGGACTACCGGGACCAGTCCCTCTGCGGCACCACCGCGCCCCGGACCCCGGACCCGGCCCCGAAGAAGCGCTCCGCCGAGGCCCCGGCGGCCGAGGCTCCGGCCGCCCCCCGCGTACTGCCCCCGAACCTCCCGGCCCTCCCCGGGCCGCTGTCGGGCCCCCTCCTGTGATCAGGCGCTGTTCTTACGGATCCGTGACGTGCGGTCCGGCGAGCACGTCACGGGGCCGTGTGCGGCATAGCGTCGGGGCATGCGTGTACTTGTGACTGGAGGCGCGGGCTTCATCGGCTCGCACATCGTCGCCGAGCTGATCGGCCGCGGGCACGAGCCGATGGTCTTCGACCTGGCGGAGAACGGCAGGGGCGGCGGCGGGCAGGGTGGGCGCGACATCCGCGACGCGGACGCCGTGGCCCACGCGCTCGCGGGCGTGGACGCGGTCTGTCACCAGGCGGCCAGAGTGGGCCTGGGGAAGGACTTCGAGGACGCGCCCGGCTACGTGTCCGCCAACGACCTCGGCACCGCCGTACTGCTGGCCGAGATGGCCCGGGCGGGGGTGCCGAGGCTGCTGCTCGCCGGATCGATGGTGGTCTACGGCGAGGGCCGCTACGAGTGCCCCGCCCACGGCACCGTACGGCCCGGCCCGCGCGACGAGGACGATCTGCGGGCCGGGCGGTTCGAACCACGCTGCCCGCTCTGCGGCGCCGCACCGGCGCCGGGGCTGGTCTCGGAGGACGCCCCGATGGACCCGCGGAACGTCTACGCCACGACCAAACTCGCCCAGGAGCACCTCGCCTCCTCCTGGGCCCGGGCGACCGGCGGGCGCGTCGTCTCGCTGCGCTACCACAACGTCTACGGGCCGGGGATGCCCCGCGACACCCCGTACGCGGGGGTGGCCGCGCTGTTCCTGTCCTCGCTCGCGCGCGGCGAGGCGCCCCGCGTCTTCGAGGACGGCGGACAGCGCCGGGACTTCGTCCACGTACGGGACGTGGCCGGGGCCAACGCGGTGGCCCTGGAGGCGCTGTCCGGGCCGGACGCGGCCGCCGGCGCCGGGCCCGCGGGATTCACCGCGTACAACGTCGGCAGCGGTGACCCGAGGACCGTCGGCGACATGGCGGGGGCGCTGGCCGCCGCCTGCGGGGGACCGGCCCCGGTCGTCACCGGCGAGTACCGCCTCGGCGACGTGCGCCACATCACCGCGGACTCTGCGCGCCTGCGGCGCGAGCTGGGCTGGCGCCCGACGGTCCCCTTCGCCACGGGCATGGCCGAGCTCGCGACGGGCACGCCGCCGCCGGAGCGAGCCGGGTCCGGGGGCCCCGGCGGGGGGATCCTGGTCAGCTGGCCGGGGTCAGCCGAATGAGCCGATGTTCTCGCGCACCCAGTCGTCGTAGGTGCGCGGGGGGCGGCCGATGATGTCCTGCACGGACGGCCGCTGGTCCAGGGTCCAGCGGAGGAGTTCGGGGTACCGGGCGCCGTACTCCGCCAGCGCGTACAAGGTCACCTCGATCGCGCCTTCGGGCCAGCCGAGACCTCGCCAGACCGCCCGGCCGGCGTCCGGCGCCAGATCGACCGTGCCGATGTCGCGGCCGAGGGCCGCGGCGACGCTCCTTACACGGGCACGTGTGCTCAGTGGCGGGCCCACCGCCTCGACGACCGTCCCGGCGTAGTCGTCACCGGTCAGGGCCGCGGCCGCCACGGCGGCGAGGTCCTCCTCGTGGATGAAGGGGTAGTGCCCCTCTCCGAGAAGGGCCTCCCGGACCACCCCGTCCGCCCGGACGGTGGCGGGCCAGTCCGACCCCGTCGCCGGGTAGGTGCCCTCGATGACGGCGCCCATCACGGCCGACGGCCTGATATGCGTCCAGGCGAGGCCCGAGGCCTCCACCGCCTTCTCGATCGCCAGCCAGAACCAGGTCTCCGGCGGATTCGCCTCCTCGTACTCCGGCCCGTGGGACGACAGCAGGACGACCTTCGAGGCGCCGGCGTCCCGGGCGAGAGCGAGGGCGTCCGACCGTCGACGGGTGGGCGCCGGCGAGGAACACGGCACCGACACCGTCGAAGGCCCGGGCACACTCCAGCGGCCGGGTGAAGGACCCCTCCACCACCTCGACGGTGTCTGGCCAGTCACCGCACTGGTCCGGCTCGGCCAGCACCCGCACCTGCAGGCCCATGGCGAGCAACTGCCGTGCAAGGCGGCGCCCGACGATCCCCGTCGGGCTGTTGCCCTCGTCCTTGCGCGGGCTGACGACGGTCAGCAGACAACTGCGACCGCCCGGCGATGCCTTCTCATCGTGCTCGAACGTGTCCACGGCAGGACCCTTCCACACAGGGGCGGAAATCTCGCGGGATTCGGGACCTCAGGCCGCGGCCGCGGGCAGCGTCAGTTCGAAGCGGCAGCCGCCGGAGACGTTCCGGACGTGCGCGTGGCCCGCGTGGGCCTCGACGATGCCCCGCACGATCGCGAGTCCCAGGCCCGCGCCCGAGGGCGGCGTACGGGACGGCGTCCCGCGCCAGCCGGTGTCGAAGACGCGCGGAAGGTCCTCCTCGGGGATCCCTCCGCAGGCGTCGGTGACCGAGAGCACCACCGAGTCCGCGCGGCGCTCGGCGGCGATCGCGACCGTACCGTCGGCCGGCGTGTGGCGGATGGCGTTGACCAGGAGGTTGGACAGGACCCGGGTCATCTCCTTGCCGTCCACCTCCACCGGCAGCGAGGCGACCCCCTCGCCGACCAGCCGTACGCCGTGCTCACGGGCCAGCGCGTCCGTGCCGGCCAGAGCATCGCCCACCAGGTCGTGGAGGGACATCCGGGTCAGGGTGAGGGACAGCGCGCCCGCGTGGATGCGGGAGAGTTCGAAGAGGTCACCGACCATGGAATTGAGGCGGTCGACCTCGGTGCGGATCTGCCGGTGGTAGCGCGCGGGATCGGCGGCCATCCCGTCCTCCAGCGCCTCCGACATGGCCCGCAGCCCGGCCAGCGGGGTGCGCAGGTCGTGCGAGATCCAGGCCACGAGCTCGCGCCGCGAGGCCTCCAGAGCCCGCTCGCGTTCACGGGAGGCGGCCAGCCGCTCGGCGGTCAGGGCCAGTTCCCGGCTCAGTGCCGTGAGCTCGGCGGGAGCGGGTACCGGCGGCGTCACGAAGGTGCCCTCCTCCCCGAAGACCCGGGCCGCGCCGACGAGTTCCCGGCAGCGCCGTACGACCTGGCGGCCCAGCAGCAGCGCGGTGGCCATCGAGACGGCCGCGGCCACCGCGACGACCGTGGTGACGACCGCCAGGTCGTGGGAGGACAGGAACATGGCCCAGGCCACGGTCAGAGTTCCGGCGAGCATCGCCGACACGGCGACCGCGGCGACGACGGCGAGGGAGACCGCCACGCTGCGCCGGCGCAGGATCCGCAGCGCCACGGCCCCGAACAGCCCGGCGGCGCCCGCCCCGAGGAGGGCGTACAGGGCGATCAGCAGCAGGTCACGCATGGCCGTCCTCCGCCCCGGCACCGGATGCGGCCCCGTCGTCCGGCTCCGCCTCGAAGCGGTAACCGGCGCCCCAGACCGTCTGGATCAGCTGCGGGCTGCCCGGATCGTCCTCGATCTTTCCGCGGAGCCGCCGCACGTGCACGGTGACCGTCGAGAGATCGCCGAAGTCCCAGCCCCAGACCTCGCGCATCAGCCGCTCCCGGTCGCAGACCTGACCGGGGTGGCGCAGGAAGTAGGCGAGGAGATCGAACTCCCGCAGGGTGAGCGCCAGCTCCCGGCCCCCCTTGTGGACGCGGCGGGCCGCCGGGTCCAGGGTCAGGCCCGCCACCGCGAGGCGCGGACCGCCCTCCGGGACGCCTGCCGGGGCGCCCGCCTGCGCCCGGCGCAGGACCGACCGCACCCTCAGGACGAGCTCCCGCGGGCTGAACGGCTTGGTCACGTAGTCGTCCGCACCCACCTCAAGGCCCAGGATCCGGTCGTCCTCGTCGCCGCGCGCGGTGAGCATGATGACCGGGACGGGCCGGCCACCGCCCTCCCCGGCGCGCAGCCGACGGCAGACCTCCAGCCCGTCCATACCGGGGAGCATGAGGTCCAGGACCATCAGATCGGGCCGGTGCTCCTCGGCGGCGCGCAGACCGGCCGGGCCGTCCGCCGCCAGGCGCACCGTGAAACCGGCCCGCTCCAGGTATCCGGCCACGACCTCCGAGACGGTCGGATCGTCGTCCACGACCAGGACGCTGCCCAGCACGCCACCGTCCCGGCCGGTCCCGTCGGCGCCGGGTTCCTCGTTCACACGCTCCACCTTGCTCACTGCCATGACCCCAGGCTGTCACCCGCCGGCCCCGATGCGGGGCGCGGACCCCCTCCTGAGGGACGGCGTCCGCGTTTCGTAAGGTCTGCGGGCCCCTTTTCCCCGGTCCTGATTCCTACGGTGTGGAGGGTGACTTCATCAGCTTGTGCTCCGCTCCGCGCGGACCTCGTACTGCCGTGCCTCGACGAGGCGGAAGCCCTTCCCTGGGTACTGGCGCGCGTGCCGGCCGGATGGCGGGCCATCGTCGTCGACAACGGGTCGACCGACGGCTCGGCGGAGATCGCCCGGAGCCTCGGCGCCACCGTCGTGCACGAGAGCCGGCGCGGTTTCGGCGCCGCCTGCCACGCCGGGCTCCTCGCGGCGCGCGCCGACCTGGTCTGCTTCTGCGACTGCGACGCCTCCATGGACCCCGGACTGCTCGCCCCCATGGCGGTGCGCGTCGCCGCGGGCGAGGCCGACCTGCTGCTCGGCCGCCGCCGCCCGCAGGGGCGCGGCGCCTGGCCCGTGCACGCACGCGCCGGGAACATCGCCCTGGCGCGGATGCTGCGCCGCCGCACCGGACTGCGGCTGCACGACCTCGGCCCGATGCGGGTCGCACGCCGAGCGGCCCTGCTCGGCCTCGACCTCACCGACCGGCGCAGCGGCTATCCGCTCCAGATGGTCGTACGGGCCGCGGACGCCGGCTGGCGGGTCGCCGAGACGGACGTCCCGTACCTGCCCCGCTCCGGAAAGTCCAAGGTCACCGGCACCTGGCGGGGCACCTGGCACGCCGTACGGGACATGCGCAAGGTGCTCGCCGAGCCGCCCGGCATCCGGCCCGCGCCCACCGAGGGGATCGCCGCATGAGCACCCTTCTGGTCATCGCCAAGACGCCGGTCGCCGGCCGGGTCAAAACCCGGCTCACTCCCCACTTCACCCCCGGGCAGGCCGCCGACCTGGCCCGCGCGGCGCTCCAGGACACCCTGGCCGCCGTACTCGCCACCCCGGCGCGGCGGCGCGTCCTGGTCCTCGACGGAGCCCCCGGGCCGTGGCTGCCCCACGGCATCGAGGTCGTCCCGCAGTGCGAGGGCGGGCTCGACGCCCGGCTGGCCGCGGCCTTCGCCGGCGCCGGCGGACCGGCCCTCCTCATCGGCATGGACACCCCCCAGGTCACCCCGGAGCTCCTCGCCCGCGGCCTCGACTTCAGCGAGACGGACGCCTGGTTCGGCCCCGCCGACGACGGCGGGTTCTGGGCGCTCGGCCTGGCCGAGCCCGACCCGGCCCTGCTCCTCGGCGTCCCCATGTCCCTGCCGACCACGGGCGAGGCGCAGCGCGCCCGGCTGACCGCCTCCGGGCGCGCGGTACGGGACCTGCCCGAGCTCTGCGACGTGGACACCCCGGCCGACGCGGCACAGGTCGCCGCCGCGGTACCCGCAACCCGCTTCGCCGTCCTGCACGGCGGCCTCAGCGCGGTGACCCGATGACCGCCCAACTCACCGAACCCGCCCTCGCCTGGCGGGCCGACCCCTACGCCGATGCCCTGCGCGCCGGCCAGGGCCCCCTCTACCTGCGGCGCTCGGACGGCTGGCTGCTGCCGCTGGACGTGGAGCGGTGGTGCGCCGGGCCCGACGAGGCCGACGAAGGAGTCCTGGCCCGCTGCACCGGGCCGGTCCTGGACATCGGCTGCGGCCCCGGTCGCCTCGTCGCCACCCTCGCCGCGCGCGGGCACCGGGCACTCGGTGTGGACGTCACCCCCGAGGCGGTGGCCCGTACGACGCGGGCCGGGGGCAGTGCGCTGTGCCGGTCGGTCTTCGATCCACTGCCCGGCGAGGGCCGCTGGGGGACGGTCCTGCTCATCGACGGCAACATCGGCATCGGGGGAGACCCGGCCGCCCTGCTCCACCGCGCCGCCCAACTCGCCGCGCCGGGCGGCTCCCTGCTGGTCGAGGTGGCCACCGCCGACGTCGACGAACGCGTCGAGGTGCACGTCGACGACGGCCGGGGCGGCCACGGGGCGCCCTTCTGGTGGGCCCGACTCGGAACCCGCGCCCTGTGCGGCGCAGCCGCGGACGCCGGCTGGACGCGGCCGGAGACCTGGCAGGCCGCGGGCCGCAGCTTCGTGGGCCTGCGGCGCTGAAAGCCTCAGCAAAGGAGGGGAGTTGACGTCGGATCGGCGTCAACTCCCCCTTCGCACGTCTGCGCTGCAGGCCCTCCCTATCGGCGCTGCCGGGCCTGCGCCCGCCGCCGCGCCACCCCTCGTACGCCTGCGCGCGTTCCGGCATATCCGGCCGTGAGCACGGCGACGGCCCCCATCGCCAGCAGCCAGTTCCGCGGATAGTCCAACGGCAGCACCGTCGCGTTGGCCACCCCGCCGGGGCGCAGGAGCGACGGCAGGGCGATCACCGTCAGCGATCCCGCCATGATCAGCGCGGCGCGCGGGACCCCGCGCAGACGCAGGCCCGCCGCGGCGCAGAGCGCCCCGGCCGCGAAGACCAGCGGGGCGACCAGCCCGTCGTGCGCGAGGACTCCGCCCGCGAGCCACAGAGCGATCCGCCACGGCTCGGGCTCCCGCACCAGCAGGAGGCCGCCGAACGCCATCAGGGCCAGGCCCGAGCCCCCGAACACGTACCGGTACGCCATCACGCCACCTCCAGCCGGCCGACCCACTTGGTCTGCAGCACTCCCGGCCGGTTCGGGGCGATGATCCGCGCCGGGTACCCGTGGTCGAGGGACAGCACCTCGCCGTTCAGCCGCAGTGCCAGCAGGCTGAGCGGATCCTGCGCGTATCCGCGGCCCATCTCCGTCACCCGGTACGGGCCCGCGACTTCCAGCGACACCACCCGGCAGCGCGCGCCCGGGCCCCCACCTGCCCGTTCCAGCAGGTCCCGTACCCGTACGCCCGTCCATCGCGCGGACTTGCTCCAGCCCTCCACACAGGCGAGGGGCAGAGTCACCTCGTGCTGCGGGAGCGCGCGCAGCTCCTCCAGCGTGAGGCTGTACGGCCGTGGCCCGGTCACCGTCAGCCGCCAGTCGGCCAGTGCGGCCCCTGTGACGCGCGCCGCGGCGGCCGTACGGTTCACGGGCAGTCCCTGAGGTCCGTGGGCCGGGCTGCGCGGACCGAACAGCTCCAGCGGACCGAGCGCGGTGACGGACTGGCCGACGGTGGTCAGCGTGACCGCGCCGACGCCGGCCGCGACGGCCGCGAGCAGCTGCCGCCGGTCCGGCCCGTCGGCCTCGGGCAGGGCCAGGGTGCTGGGGGAGCGGCGGGTGAAGTGGCCGCGGATCGCGGGCCATTGAACGGCGACGTGCAGCAGCATCGCCCCGAGCAGGAGCCAGGCGACCGCGTAGTGCACCGGTACGAAGGAGAACGGCCAGGGGTACCACTGGAAGGTGTTCAGCAGCCCGGTGAACAGCTCGAAGGTCCCGGCGGCGACGAGCACCGCCACCGAGAGGCGTTCCAACGC
Organism: Streptomyces sp. NBC_01232; assembly: GCF_035989885.1. Taxonomy (GTDB): domain Bacteria; phylum Actinomycetota; class Actinomycetes; order Streptomycetales; family Streptomycetaceae; genus Streptomyces. Next base: position 707,586 of record NZ_CP108518.1, on the reverse strand, counting down.
GTGCCGTACGGACCGCACGGGCGGCCACGCGAAGAGCCGCGGGTAGACCGCCCACAGCTTGGCCAGGAGCAGCGGGACCGCGGCGGTGCCTGCGGCCACGTGCAGGCCCTGGGTGAGCCGGTAGCCCCAGTGCGGGCGGCTCGGCAGCCGGTCGGCGAGCCAGGCGGGCGGGTGCTGGAGGAAGTGGCTGAGCACACCGGTGGCGAAGCAGACCAGGACGGCGAGGCCGAGGAGGCGGCCGATGACCGTCGCGGTACGGGCGTCGTGCAGGCGCGCCCTGAAAGTGATCGGAGGGCCGGAGGGCGGAGTGAAGCGCATGGGCCCATGACACCCCCGGCGGCGCCCCGGCGGGTGGGTGGAACACCTTACGGAATGCGGACATGCGCGGCTGCGGAGCCCACTTCGGGGCCCGCTGCTGGAACGCTGCGGAGGTGAAACCGCGTACCGCCCCCGCCACCTCCACCGCCCCCACGACCCCCACGGGCCGCATCTCTCCCACCGCCCGCACCGCATGGGCCGCCGCGGCCCTCGTCGCCCTCACCACCGCCCTCGTCCTCACCATCCGCCACGACGGCTACTTCACCGACCCCGCCGGGCTGTTCCGGAGGTACGCGGCCTGCTGGGCGCTGTTCGCCCTCGCCCTGCTCGCGCTGCGCCGGGTCCCGGCCGCCCGCGTCGTGCCGCTGCTCCTCGCGGGCGCGGTCGCCGTCACCGCGACCGGGCTGGTGGCACCGCCCCGTACCAGCACCGACTCCTACCGCTACGCCTGGGACGGCCGGGTCCAGTCGGCCGGCATCTCCCCCTACGACCACGCCCCGCAGGACCCGGGACCGGCCCGGCTGCGCGACCCCTGGCTCTTCCCGACGGGCGCCGCCTGCCAGGGCCCGGACCGGGCTCCGATCCCGGGTGGCGGCCCGGTCCCGCACTGCACCCGGATCAACCGGCCCGCCGTGCACACCATCTACCCGCCCGTCGCCGAGGCGTACTTCCTCGCCGTCGACCGGCTGTCCCCCGGGGGCGCCCGGCACAAGCCGCTCCAGATCGGAGCAGGGCTCCTGTCTCTCGGTGTGACGGGTGCTTTGCTGCTGATCCTGCGCCGGCGGGGCCGGAACCTTCGCCCGGCCGCCTACTGGGCCTGGTGCCCCGCCGTACCGATCGAGGCCGTGAACAACGCGCACGTGGACGTACTGGGCGTGCTGCTGGCCGTGGCCGGCCTCGGACTCGTCGCGGCACGGGGCATCGGCCGGCGGGCCGCCGGCGGCCTGGTGCTGGGCGCCGCCGTCGCCACCAAACTCATGCCCGCCGTCGTCCTGCCCGGCGCACTGTCCGGGGTGCGCCGGGTCCGCGACGCGGCCGCCGTGCTGGTTCCCGCCGCCGCCTTCACCCTGCTCGCCTACCTTCCCTACGTCCTCCTCTCGCACGACTCGGTCCTCGGCTACCTCGGCGGCTACGTCGACGAAGAGGGCTACGACGACCCCTCCACCGGGTCCCGCTACGCCCTGCTCCGCCTCGTCCTGCCCGACAGCTGGGCGCTCCCGGTACTCCTCGTCGTCATCGCGGGGGTGTCCGTCCACGTGATGCGCCGCGGCGACCCGCAACGCCCGTGGAGCGGAGCGCTGCTGGTCACCGGGTGGGCCTTCGTGCTCCTCACCCCCGGCTACTCCTGGTACGCCCTGCTCCTGATCGCCCTCGTGGCCCTGGACGGACGCTGGGAATGGCTGGGCACCGCTCTCGCGGGCGCGGCCGTCTACCTCCTCGCGCCGGTCTTCGGCCACCGGTCGGCGCTGAGTGCGATCGCGTACGGAGCCGCGCTCCTCCTGGTCCTGCTGGCCGCGGCGGTCCGGAGCCGACGCGGCGCGCGGTCACTTCGCGGCGCTGCGCGCCGGCCGGGAACCGTGCCACATCCGTAGCAGCAGGACGGCCGCCGAAGCGATGAACAGGCCCGCGGTGATGAGCAGCCAGCGCCCGAGGAACACGTCCGCCGGAAGGGCCGTGGCCGCGGTGTAGTGGCCGACCCGGCGCAGGATCAGCGGCCACCAGACCAGGAGCAGCAGGCCCGACAGGAAGGCCGGAACGCGCAGGTGGTTGACGGCCGGCCCGCCGCCGGGGGCGAGGCGTTGCACCGCCCGGTCGGCCACGGCGTAGAGCGGCAGCAGGACCAGGTCGTGCAGGAGCGCCGCGCCGACGAACCACAGGGCCACGCCCGGGGCGTCGCCCTTCAGCAGGCGCACGCCCGCGTAGCAGGCCAGGGCGAAGGAGGCGAGCAGCAGGAGCAGATGCAGCGGCGAGGCCCCGTACCAGCGGCGGAACCGGGTCACGCGAGCTCCCCGAAGGTGAGGCGGGTGACCCACTTGGTGTTGAGGACGCCCGGCGCGCCGGGGACGATGACGCGGGCCGGGTAGCCGTGGTCGGGCGACAGCACTGCGCCGTTGACGCGTACGGCGAGCAGGGCGCGGTGGTCGCGCACCTGGTTGTCGCGCAGGGCGCCGGAGCGGAACGAGCCACCGCGCTGGACGGATTCCACCAGGACGCCGACGTCGGGGCCGGCGCGGCCGGCCGCGCCGGTCCGGCCGGGTCCGCCGGGAGCGCCGGGTCCGCCGGGTCCGACGAGGGCGGCGAGGTCGATGAGCCGTACCCCGCTCCACAGCTGGTCGGTGGTCGACCAGCCCTCCACGCAGGCGATGGGCAGGGCCGCCTCGTGCTGCGGCATGGCCAGCAGTTCCTCGTAGGTGAGGACGGCGTGGCGCCCGGCGCCGCGTACGGTCAGCCGCCAGGCCGGACCGATGTCGCTCGGGCGGATGCCGACCGATCCGGCCGTCTTGTTGATCTGGAAGCCGTTCGGGCCCGGCCCGGGGTCCGCGTTGTGCGGGGCGAGCACCGCGGTCCGGCGCCACCGGCCGCCCACGCTCTGCCCGGCCGTCACCGCGAACAGCGCCAACGCCCCGAGGCCGACCAGAGCGACCGCTCCCCGGCGGGAGATGGTCGGCCGGGCCGGGCGGGGCGAGACCAGCCCGGCCGCCTCCTCGGAGCCGGGGGCGGGCTGGGCGGCGGAACCGGCCCGCACGGCGCGGACCGCGCGCGGCAGCCGGAAGGCCACGTGCACCACGAACGCGCCGATGAACACCCAGGCGCCGTAGAAGTGCAGGGTGTAGAAGGAGCCCGGGAAGATGTAGTGGAGCTGGACGTTGAGGATGCCGGTGGCGAACTCGAAGCCCGCCCCGCCGACCAGGAGCAGCAGGGACAGCCGCTCGATGCCGTGGGCGACCGACCGGACCGGCGGCCACGCGAACAGCTTGGGGATCACGGACCAGAGCTTGGCGAGGAGCACGGGCACGAGCACGATCCCGAGGACGACGTGCACGCCCTGGGTGAGCCGGTAGAGCCAGTACGGCGAGGTCGGCCACGGGAAGAGGTAGAAGCCGAGCCACCCCTTGCCCGGTGTCTGGTCGTTGACCGCCGCGAGGTCCGGGTTGTAGGCGGCGTAGGACAGCAGCCCCGTCACGAACAGCACGGTCACACCGACGAGCAGGATCAGTCCGAACACTGCGGTCAGCCACGGCCCGCGGATCGGGCTGCGCCAGAACCCGGGCCGGGCCGGCCCCGGTGGAGGCCCGGACCGCAACCGTTCACGACCGGCCCGACGGCCACCGCTCGCGCCCATCGGGACACCTCCGCACCGTCGCAGACATGGGGCTGATCGGACATGTCTCGCCGGAGAGAACATGCCTCACCCGAGCCGCGACCGGTCGCGTGACACGCCAGGGCGGCCCGGGGAGTCTCCATCGGCGCGGTCCGAGGCGGCCTCCCGAGGCGGCCTCCCGAGGCGGCCCCTCCCGAGGCGGCCTCCGAAGGGCGGACGCGCCCCGACGCCGTTTCCCGGGCCGCGTCCCGGCCCTGCGTCAGGAACCGGTGAGGATGACGAGCTGCTGCGTCGCCCGGGTCATCGCCACGTAGCGGTCGACGGCGCCTTCGACGCCCGCGCCGAACGAATCCGGGTCGACGAGCACGACCAGGTCGAATTCGAGCCCCTTGGACAGCCCGGGGGTCAGCGACCGGACGCGGGACGTCGCCCGGAAGCCGGGTGCGCCGATGACACAGGCGATCCCGTCGGCATGCTCGTCGAGCCAGGTGCTGACGATCGCGTCCAGATCCGCAACGCTGCCGTGCACGACGGGGACGCCGCTGCTGCGGACGGACGTCGGCACATTGGCGTCCGGGAGCGCTTCCCGGATGGCCGGCTCGGCCTCCGCCATCACCTCCTCGGGCGTGCGGTAGTTGATGCTCAGCGAGGCCACACCGATCCGGTCGAACCCGATCCGCTCCAGCCGTTCCCGCCACGACTCCGTGAACCCGTGCCTGGCCTGGGCGCGGTCCCCGACGATGGTGAAACTCCGGGACGGGCAGCGGAGCAGCAGCATCTGCCACTCCGCGTCGGACAGTTCCTGGGCCTCGTCGACGACGATGTGCGCGAAGGGTCCGGCGAGCCGGTCCGGGTCGGCGCCCGGCAGCGTGCTCTCGTCGATCAGACTGTCCTGCAGGTCCCTGCCGCGCAGCATCGTCACCGCGCCCTCACCGTCGTCGTCCGCCGCGAGCAGATCGTCGATGACGCCCGACATGCGCTCGCGCTCGGCGGCGACCGCGGCATGATGCCGCCGCAGCCGTCGTGCCGCCTGCGGGTCGCCGAGCCGCTGCCGGGCCGCGTCCAGGAGCGGCAGGTCGGACACCGTCCAGGCCCGGGTGTCCGCGCGCTGCAACCTCGCGATCTCCTCGCCGCTGAGCCAGGGAGCGCACATCCGCAGGTAGGCCGGCACCGACCACAGGTCCCCTACGAGGTCGGCCGCATCGATCGTCGGCCAGGCGCGGTCGAGCGTCGCGACCAGCTCCTGGTCGTGCTGCAGTGACCTGCGCAGCAGGTCGGGGGAGAGGTCCTCGTCGTCGCACTTGTCGAGCAGGATCGTCAGCAGCTCCTCCCAGATCTGCTCGCGCGCCTCGTTGTGCGGGGTACCGGCCGCGGCTTCGAAGGCCTCGGCCCAGTCGTCCGGGCCGAGCCGCACGTCGGACCAGGGGGTCGAGACCGTCATCGCCCGGGTCGGCGGCTCCTCGTAGATGCTCACGGCCTTCTCGATCGCCTTCACCATGTCCGCGGACGACTTCAGGCGCGCCACCTCCGGGTCGGCCTCGGCCGCCGCCCCCGCCCCTTCGGCGACGAGGTCCCGCACGGTGCAGGTCTGCACGCCCTCCTCACCGAGGCTGGGCAGGACGTCGGCCACGTAGGCCAGGTAGGGCTGGTGCGGACCGACGAACAGCACGCCGCCCCGGCGGTGACCGAGACGGGGGTCGGAGTAGAGGAGATGGGCGGTGCGGTGCAGGGCCACCACGGTCTTGCCGGTGCCCGGACCCCCGTCGACGACGAGGGCACCGCGCGAACCCGCGCGGATGATGGCGTCCTGATCGGACTGGATGGTGCCCAGTACGTCACGCATCCGCGGCGACCTGCTGCTGCCCAGGCCGGCGATGAAGGCCGACTGGTCGTCGAGAGCGGCGTGCCCCTCGAACCCGTCCGCGGTGAACACCTCGTCCCAGTAGTCACCGATCAGGCCGCGGGTCCAGCGGTACCGGCGGCGGCTCGCCAGGCCCATCGGATCGGCGTGCGTCGCGGCGAAGAAGGGCTCGGCCGCGGGCGAACGCCAGTCGATCAGCAGCCGGTTGCCGGCGTCGTCGGTGAGGCCGAGCCGCCCGACGTACACGGGTTCGGGGTCGTCCTCGCCGACCATGCGCCCGAGGCACAGGTCCAGTCCGAAGCGCCGTAGCGCCCGCAGACGACCGGTCAGCCGGTGGATCTCGGCGTCCCGGTCCATCGCCTCCCGGCCCAGGCCGCCGGGGGCGCGGCGCAGCTCGGTGAGACGGTCGGACAGTTCGGCGACCGACTGGTCGAGGCTCTGCGCGAGAGCCGCGAAGTGCTCCTCGTCGCGGCCGATCAATGCCGGATCGGCCTTGGCGGACAGGCGGCCGGGAAGGTCGAACGCACTGGCGGTCAGGGAGTTCATGTCAGCGGCTCCGATCTGCGGTCGCACCCGCGAGGTCTTCGAACAGTCCATCGACCGACAACAGCACACGCACTCTGTGGATCTCCCGTTTTCGCAGGTCCTGGCTTCGAGGTGCGATTCTGCGGTACGACAGGGGCCTTGCCGCAAGCCCCCCTGTGCGCTATAAGTTGAGAGTGGAAAGGCGTGGGTACTTCCCCTTTCCGCCGATCGTCCGCTCGATACGGACGCACTCCCCGCCCCGTGGCAGCGCTCAGCGCGCCCATCCCCGCCGTGCCCCGCCGCAGTTCATCCGTACGGCCGAACTGCGGATGCCACCCCCGACCCGCCGGTGCAGGCTGTGGGGGCAAGGAGAGCCGCCACAGCCCACCCGGCGCAGCTTCAGCGTCATCCCACCGGATCCCGGGGGATCCACCGGCTCCCGACCCCGTAGGAGGTCAGCCATGCAGGGTGACGAGAGCGCGGGCGAACTCGCGGCGCTGAGAGCCAGGGTTGCCGCCCTGGAATCGGAGGCGGCGAACCGGACACCGCCGAAGCACCGGATGAAGTCGCTGCTCTCCGCGGTGCTGATCATCATCGGCTGCGTGCTGGCCCCGCTCGGCATCGTCGCGTCCTGGACCTCCAGCATCGTGGGGAACACGGACCGTTACGTCTCCACGGTCGCCCCACTGGCCTCCGACCCGGATGTCCAGGCGGCCGCCGCGAACCGCGTCACCGCCGCCCTGATGGAGCACCTCGACCTCGCCACCCTGCTGGAGGACGCGGCCCCCGACCAACGGCCGCTGCTCCAGAAGGCCCTGGGCAAGCTCGGCGGTTCACTGGAGGGCGCGGTCAGCAGTTTCGTGAAGGAGAAGGCGCAGGACGTCATCGCCTCGGAACAGTTCGAGACGATCTGGACCAACGCCAACCGCACCATCCACGCCTCGCTCGTCAAGGCACTGACCGGCAGCGGCGACGGCGCCGTGGAGATCAAGAACGATGCGGTGACGGTCGACCTCGCACCGGTGATCGAACAGGTCAAAACACGGCTCGTGGACGCCGGAATGGGCGTGGCAGGCCGGATCCCCGAGATCCACACCGACTTCACCGTCGTGCAGTCCAACGACATCGGCCGGGTCAAGACGGGCTTCCGGCTGCTCCAGATCCTCGGCGTATGGCTGCCGATCATCGCCGTGCTGCTCGTCGCCGCGGGCGTCCTGCTCTCCGCCCACCGGCGCCGCATCCTCGTCACCGCGGCCCTCGCCGTGGCGTTCTCCGTCGCCGTCCTCGGCCTCGGGCTGACCGTCTTCCGCACCGTCTACCTCAACGCGCTCCCCGACACGGTCTCCCAGGCCGCGGCCGGTTCCGTCTACGACGCGATGATCCGCCTGCTGCGCACGACGATCCGCATGGTCGTGGTCCTCGGCATCGTGATCGCCCTCGCCGCCTGGCTCTCCGGCCCGGGCAAGTACGCCACGGCCGCCCGCCAGATCTGGCACTCCGGGATCGTCGCCACCCGCGCCACGGCCGACCGCCTGGGCCTGCGCACCGGCCCTGTCGGCCCGTTCATCCGGCGCCACCGCTCCTGGTTCACCTGGGGCCTGGTGGCGATCGCCGTCCTTGTGTACGTCCTGTGGTCCTACCCGACCGGCTGGGTGGTCGTGGGGCTCGCCCTCGCCCTGCTCTTCGCCCTCGCGGTCACGGACTTCCTCGCCGAGGACACCACCACCCCCGTCGAGGGGACGACCCCGAGTCCGCACCCGTCATGACGGGGCGCCGTCCGGTCTCCGTGCCGCGCCGGGCTGGGCCGCCGGGATGCGCTGGGTGAAGAAGAGCGCGACCAGGGCGGCGAGAGCGAGGATGGCGAGTGCTGCCCGCAGTCCGTCGATCCGTGCCTTCTCGTTCGCGTCGAGCGCCGCCTGCGCCACCACCGGGTCCGTGCCCGCCTCTTCGAGGGCCGCGGTGAGCTGCTCGTCCGACAGGAACGGGGCGCTCCCGGCCAGTTTCGTGTGCGCCCGCGTCTTGGCCTCGGCCGGGACCGCCGGGTTCTGGTCGATGGTGGTGAGGAACGAGCCCGCCAGCACCGCGATCATGATCGACCCGGCGAGGGCCGTGCCGATCGAGGCGCCGAGGTTGGTGACGGTGTTCTGGATACCGCCGACCTCGGCGCTCTTCTCGTCCGGTACGGCCGACACGGTGACGGCCCCCAGCTGGGAGGCGAGCAGCCCGATCCCCAGCCCGATGAGCAGCATGGGCACGGTGACGACCCCCGCGCCCGAATCCGGGGTGAGGGCGGCCAGCAGGATGACGGCGCCGGCGAACATCGACAGGATTCCCCACCGCACGACGCGCCGGGGTGAGGCGCTCGGGCGGAACCTGGGGACCCCGATCGCGGCGGCGAGCAGGGTGACCGAGAGCGGCAGGATCAGCGCGCCCGTGTGGAGGGCGGACAGGCCGAGCGCCACCGACAGGTAGAGCGGGACGACGAAGAACACGCCCATCTGCACGAGGTACTGGAAGAGGAACATCGTCAGCCCGCCGGTGAGCTGCCGGTTCTTCAACAGCTCCGGGTCGACGAGCGGTTCGACACCCCGCGTCACCAGGCGTGCCTCCCAGCGGAAGAACAGCCAGACCAGCATCAGTCCGGCCAGCACCAGCCAGACCACGGGCGAGACGCCGAACCAGGAGGGGCCACCCGCCTTGGGCCGGAACCAGCCCCATTCGCTGGTCCGCAGGATGCCGAACACGAACAGCCCGATGCCCGCGGCGGACAGGACCGCGCCGAACAGGTCGATCCGCGGCCGGTGCTCCGGGGGCGCGTCGGCGATCCGTCGGGCCAGCAGCAGGATGACGAGCACCACCACGACCTCCCCGGCGAACACCCAGCGCCAGGAGAAGAAGGTGGTCGCGAAGCCGCCGATGAGCGGTCCGACCGCGATCGCCACCGCTGCCGCCGCGGCGACGAGACCGTAGGCGGCGGGCCGCTGCTCCTTGCCGAAGTTGGAGGCGACGAGCGCCACGATCGCGGGCAGGATCAGCGCCGCTCCCACGCCCTCCAGGAACGACCAGCCCAGCAGCAGGACCGTCAGGTTCGGGGCGAGCGAGGTCGTGAGGGACCCGACTCCGTAAATGACGCAGCCGATCATGAACGCCCGTTTGCGGCCGATGAGCGCGCCGACCTTGCCACCGCTGATCATGAGCATTGCCATCACCAGCGTGTAGGCCGTGATGGCGCCCTGCATACCGCTCACCGTGGTGCCGATGTCCTCCGCCACCGTGGCGATCGACACGTTCATCACCGAGCTGTCCAGGGCCATCAGGAATTGGCCGGCCGCGAGTGTCAGCAGGATGAGCCTCGTGTTCCCCGCGTTCCCCGCCGTCCCGGCCGGGCCCGCCTGCGCTGCTGTCATGCGCGCAGCGTGCCACGGCCGCGGGAGGCGGCCGGGCACCTCGCCCGCCGGTTCAGCCGAGTGGCCGAAGCACAGGCCCGGCCCGGTTCAAGCCGCGGCGGCGGTCACCCGGCCGGACGCGATGGCGTCCACCAGGGCCTGGTGGTCACGCTCGTTCTGGTCGGCGTAGCTCTCCGCGAACCGCACGAGCGCCTGGTCGAAGACATCGCCGCGGCCCAGGTAGGAGGCGATGGCGATCCGGTCACCGGACCGGGCGTGCGCGCGCGCCAGGGTGACGCCGCACAGGCCGGCGAAGACCCTCATGCCGCGCGGCACCATGCGCGCGGTTTCGGCGATGCCCTTCCAGTCGCGCAGCTGGCGTACGTAGAAGGCCCGTTCCTGGCCGTCGAGCCCCTGCGTCTGCTGCCAGCCGAGGAAGATGTCGCTCGCGGCCTGCATCAGCCGCTGGCCGGCCACGACCCGCTCGCCCTGGGTGGCGTACTCGCTGGCGCCGGCGTACGGGGCGAGCACCGATTCACTGGCCTCCTTGGCCTGCAGGAGCAGCGGGTCCTCGCCGTCGCGGCCCAGCAGCAGCACGATCCAGCACCGCGTGCCGACACTGCCGACGCCCACCACCTTGCGTGCCATGTCGACGATGGCGTACTGCTGCAGGAGGTGCCTGCGGTCCGTCTGGAGACTGTCCCCGTAGCGCCCGACCAGTTCCCGGATCTGGTCCTCGAGCGCGTCACGCTCCTGTCCCGGCAGCAGTTCGGACACCGGTGTGATCAGCTGCGGCACGGCGGCGAAGCGGCGGCGGCCGTCGACGACCTCGGTGAGCTTCTCGAAGGCCTGCTGGCTGTCGCGCCCGCGCGCCTTGCTCAGTGCCTCGTTCACGTTCCTGCGTCCCCGGCTGTGCAACGAGCCCTCCGCCAGCTCCTGGAGGTGCGTCTCGTCCACTCGTGCGTACCAGACGTCGAGGTTGCGCATCCCGGCGAAGCGACGCATCTGCTCGCGGTAGGCGCTGACGCCCGACAGCACGATCGTCGCGCGCTCGCGTCCGGAGAAGCCGTTCTCCCGCCCGGCTATGACCAGGCTCGTCGCGAGCCGCTTGACGTCCCACTCCCACGGCCCGGGCAGTGTTTCGTCGAAGTCGTTGATGTCGAAGAGGAGGTTGCGTTCCGGGGAGCCGAGCAGCCGGAAGTTCAGCAGGTGCGCATCCCCGCACAGCTGGACCCGGATACCCGAGTCGGGGGTGCCGGCCAGATCGCCCGCCATGATCGCGGCAGCACCCCGGTAGAAACGGAACGGTGACTCGGCCATCCGGCCGTACCGGATCGGCACCAGCTCCTGCACCCGGGTGGCGGACTGCCGCTCGATGACGTCCACCGGATCCGGCCGGTGGGACGACGGCTCGAAGTCTCCGTGGGCGGATCTGGGCGTCCGCGCCCGGGCGGCCCGGCCGTCGGCCGCCCGGTCCTCGACCGAGAGCCTGTGGCCGCCGCCCGTCGCGTTCACGTTCGGGGTCGTGTCGCGCATCGTCATCGTCGTTGACCTCCCGGCCACCAGGGGCCCCGCCTCCCAGCATGGCACTCACCCCACCCCGCTGCCCCACGGGCGCTGCGGTGCGGATCACGGGTCGTCCCGCCGCGTCCTGCCCGGCGAGGGGCTGCCGAGCCGCCGGGCCAGGTACGGCTCCTGCGCGAGGGCCGCGCCCGTGGTGATGCCGACGGCGACCGCCACGCACAGCACGATCAGCCACGACAGGATGACGAACACCGAGCCGGTGGACCCGTACGCGGCGAGCGACCGGTTGAGGGCGATCGGCATGTAGACGCGCGCACCCAGCGACAGCGCGGTGACCGCGGCGGCCGTGAGCAGGGCGCCGGGCAGCAGCGGGGGCCAGCGGATCAGCCCGCCCAGCAGGAGGTGCTGGCTCCACCACCACGCCCCTGTCTGGAAGAGGAGCGTGAGGGGGATCCCGAGCCACAGGCCGAGGCCGAATCCGTTGCGCACCGGGCCCTGGACGACCAGCAGGATCATCCAGGCGCCGATCCAGGCGAACCAGCGCCAGATCGCGATCCGCGTCCCGCCCCGCGGGATCTGCCAGGCCCGCCGGCACAGCCGCTGCATGGCGCGGCTCACGGCGGTCGCCGAGAGCAGCACGATCACGGCGCCCGCCACGCCCACGGCGTTGCGGAGGTCCTCCTCGCCGGAGCCGTCGAAGACGTCGTTCAGCTGCTTGTCCGCCTCACCGGTGAGCCCGAACATCGTGCGTACGGATTCCACCAGCTGCTCCCTTACGGGTGCCGGGGCGAACGAGGCGAAGACGAAGAGCAGGGGCACCACGGTCAGGAAGCACTGGGCGGCCAGCCGGGTGGCGGAGTCGAAGATGTTCACGAGGACCATGCGCTCGGTGACGTGCGTGATCACCGGGAACCGGGTCTCGGCCCGCATCTGCGCGCGCTTGCCGGCAGCGACCAGCTCCCGGGAGCGGCTCTGCCACCGCGCCTTGCGCCCCGACGGCATCAGCGGCCCGCAACGTCATGCGGTAGGGACGGCGGGTGCCGGGGCGGCGTCGTCATGGCGGTCTCCTTCGTGTGCGTCCAGGTTGGTGGACGCAGCCGGGAGCGGCATCTCGATGGGCAAAAGGTGTAGGAGCCCGCAGCGGTGCGTAGTGTCGTATGTCGTCACTCGATTGGGGCGCCATGGTCCTCGACCTCATGCTCATCGCGCTGGCGATCGCCCTCTACCCGCTGCCCATGATGGCGTTCATCCTCGTGGTGTCCTCGCCCCGGGGAGTGCTGAAGGGGCTGGCCTTCATCCTGGCCTGGCTGGCCAACCTCGTCGCGGTGATCGCGATCGTGCTGGCGCTGACCGGCGGTGAACCGCCGTCGCCGCGTTCCCCGCCCGGAGTGGCGGCGCTCGCGGCCAAGCTGGCCATCGGGGTGTCACTGGTGGTCTACGGGGTGCACCGCTACCGCCTCAGGAAGGCACGGGCCGGTGCCGTCCGGGACACCACGGCGAAGCCCTCCCGGATGGGCGTCGGCTCGCCGTGGGCCGCGGCGGGCCTGGCCGTGCTGATCCAGCCGTGGGGCATGGTCGCGGCGGGCGCGACGACGGTGGTCCAGGCCGACACCTCGCACGCGACCACGTTCATCGCGCTGTTCGGCTTCTGCCTGGTGGCGAGCTCCGGCCTGCTGGCCGCGGAGCTGTACATGGTGTTCGCGCCGGAGGCCGCCCAGGCCCGGCTGCTGAGCCTGCGTACGTGGATGGAGGGCCACAAGGACGAGGCCATCGTGTTCGTCTGCCTGCTGCTGGGCCTGTGGCTGACCGCGCAGAGCATCTACCAGCTGACCGCGTGACCGCCGTGACCGCCGTGACCGCGTGACGGTCGCAGCGGCCAGACATGCGAGGGCGCGGGCCGCGTGCTGGAATGAAGAGAACTTCCCCCTCTCCGATCTCCGACAGGAGCTGCCATGAGCAGCGAGACCGAGGCGCGAGCCGATTTCGGCGACATCGACGAGCTGGGCCCGGTCGACTACATCGTGGTCGAGTTCCCGGGCAACCGGATGACGGGCGAGGCGTTCCCGATCCTGGTCGATCTCGTCGACCGGGGCGTCGTCCGCATCTTCGACTTCGTCTTCATCCGCAAGGAGGAGGACGGCACGGTCACGGCGGTGGAGCTCCAGGACCTCGGCGGCGAGGTCGACCTCTCCGTCTTCGAGGGGGCTTCGTCCGGCCTGCTCGACCACGGCGACATCCAGGACGCCGCCGGCGCCCTGGAACCCGGCAGCTCCGCGGGAGTCATCGTGTACGAGAACACCTGGGCGGCGCCGTTCGCCCGTGCCCTGCGACGGGGCGGAGCGCAGCTCGTGGCCGCAGGACGGATTCCCGTACAGGCCCTGCTGGCGTCGCTGGACGCCCTGGAGGACCCGCCGGCCGGAGAGTGAATCCCGCACAGCCTGACCTGGAGATGAGCACCATGCCCGGACTTCTTCGCGGGGTTGCCCGCACCGCCGTCATCGCGGGCACCGCGACCGCCGTGTCCAACCGCGTGTCGCGCCGCCAGGGCGGCCGATGGGCGCAGCAGGAGGCCCAACAGCAGCAGGCGGCCCAGCAGCAGGCGCCGCCGCCCCCGCCCCCGCCGCCCGCCGCGGCGCCGGCGGACGACATGACCGCCAAGATCGAGCAGCTCAAGCAGCTCAGCACCCTGAAGGAACAGGGCGTGCTGACCGAGGCGGAGTTCGCCGAACAGAAGCGACGCCTGCTCGGCTAGTACATCTCTCTCGGATCGGCCGGGCCCTCGGGCCCGGCCGATCATGTGACTGTTCCGAGCCCGGTGGTCGGCGGCGGCAGAAGCCGGGATGATGTCATGGGCGATCATGGCGGGTCGGCCGAATAGCCGAACGCGGGGGAGGGGTACGCAGTGGTCGGGCAGGAATCCGTGGGCGTCACGGTCGCGGGATTGATCGAGGCGGCCACGGACGACCAGAGCGGCGCCCTCTGGAGACTCCGGCAGGACGGCCGGCAGCTCGACGCGAACCTGGTGCGCCTCCTGCCCGGCGGCGAAGTCGCCGCCCACCGGGAGCCCGAGGTGGACGTACTGCTCGCCGTCGTGAGGGGCGGCGGCTCCCTGACCCTGGACGGGGTCGTCTCCGAGGTCGTCCCCGGCTCCCTCGCCCTGCTGCCGCGCGGAGCCTCCCGCTCGCTCCGGGCCGGCCCCGAGGGACTGGTGGTCCTCACCGCGCACCGCAGGCGCGCCGGCATGTCCATCGGCCGGCCGCCCCGTACCGAACCGCGCACACCGCAGTGCCCGCTCCACCTCGTCTGCGAGCAGTGTCACCGGCACGCCATCGAGGCCGACGCCCGGTACTGCAGCTGGTGCGGTACCCGCCTGGTGCCCCGGGGCGCCACGGAATGACACCCTCGCGCCGCGGCGCGGGTGGAGGGCGCCGGCCCGTTACGGACGGGGGTGCAGGGGGACCGGGACGCGGGGCAGGTCGATGCCGAAGTGGTCGCGGTAGGCCGCCAGGACCTCCGCGTCGTCGGCCAGGGCGCGCTCGGTGCGTTCCCCGGCGGCCGTGACCGTCAGGACGCGGTCGCTGAGGGTGGTCCGGCCGGTCTCCGTCAGCATTGAGCACACCGGCTTGCGGGTGAACCCGGACGCGGGCGAGGTGCTGTGCCACCACGCGCCGGTCACGAAGTCGGACAGGATCCGGGGGCGGGTCTCCAGCCGGTACTGGGGCACGCCGTCCTGGAGGACGTCGAGGTCCCCGTGCGGACCGTCGGCCGGCACGATCCGGAACACCCCGCCCGGGTCGGTCTGTTCGCCCCGCTCGTCGAGGGCCAGCGGGAAGTGGCTGTGGTCGCCGAAGCCCACGTCCGCCAGCCACGCCCGCCCGTCCTCGCACTCCACGCGCAGCGCCAGGTGGTCGTAAGGGATGCCCGGACCGCCGCCGGCCTTGTGCACCCGTGCCTGCAGCAGCTCCACCCGGTAGCCCAGGGCCCGCAGCAGCGGGGCGAACGCACCGTTCAGCTCGTAACAGAACCCGCCGCGGCCCCCGCGGAGCAGCTTGTCCAGCAACGCGTCCGCCTCCAGCACGATCTCCTGGCCCAGGTGGATGGACAGGCTCTCGAACGGGACGGTCCGCAGGTGCCGCAGGTGCAGATCGCGCAGGGCCGCCGCACTCGCCGACCCGGGCCGCCCGGCCCCGATCCGCCGCAGGTACGCGTCAGCCCGTGACGCGGAAAACTCTTCCATCCCGGCAGTCTCGCAACCCGCCCCCCGCCCCGCCATACCCGGTTCGACCTAGGCCCATCGGCCCATCGGCCCATCGGCGGCCCGCGCCCAGCCGGAGCGGTTCCGCCTTCTAGGCTGTGCGGTGCGGATCAGGCCGGCGGCCGGTGAGGCGCGGAGGGGAGGACCACCCCGCCATGGGCGTGACGCAGGTCACGGGAACCCGTCCTCGATGCCGGACAGCTCACAGGAGTGACAACAGAGATGCGAACCCGGGTGCGGTCCGGAGATCCGGACGCCTACGCGGAGCTGTTCGACAGCTGTGCCCGCACCCTCTACAACCATGCCTTCCGGATGACCGGGGACTGGGCCACCGCGGAGGACGTCATGTCGGCGACCTTCCTGGAGGCATGGCGGCTGCGCGGCACGGTCGACCCCGAGGGCGGTTCCCTCCGGCCCTGGCTCCTGGGCATCGCCACCAACCTCGCCCGCAATCAGTGCCGCAGCAACCGGCGCTATCGGGCAGCTGCCGCCGCCACGGCTGCGGCCGGCGCCGCATCCGTGCCCGACCACGCCGACGAGGTGGCCGGCCGTCTGGACGACCGGCGGCGGATCGCGGCCACGCTGGCGCAGCTGAGCGCGCTGCGCGGACCCGAGCGCGAAGTCCTTCTGCTGTGCCTGTACGAGGGCCTGGAGTACGCCGAAGCGGCCCGGGCCCTCGGCATCCCGGTCGGGACCGTCCGGTCCCGGCTGTCCCGGGCCCGTACGAAGCTGCGCAGACTCGCCGAAGCGGAACTGAAGAGGAACGGACGGGAACTCCTGGTCCGGCCCCGACAGACATATGGCGACCGCGAACACGCGGTGTGGTCCGCACAGGAAGGAACCCGATGAACGCCGACCTCTCCCTGCCGCGGCCGGCCCGCCCGGACGAGGACCCGCTCCCGCTGTCGTTCACCGAACGGGAACTGCCCCCGGGGCGCCACGAGCTCCACAAGGAGCGTCTGATGGCGCAGATCCACGAGGACCTCCGAGCCGCCGCCGTCGACGTCACCACCGCCCGCACCGCGGCCGACACCACCGCCACGGCGACCGGCTCCGGCTTCGCCGGCAGGTCACGCCGCAATCCGTTCCCGCGCCGCGCGATCCTCGTGCCCGCCGCAGCCTTCGCGATGGTCGGCGCGCTCGCCACCGGCGGCTACCTCCTCTCCACGGACCGGGGTGTTGCGGACCGGCCGGCCTCCACGGTCGCCACGCATCGGGTGACGCCCACGCCCGCCCCGCTCGGCACCGCCGAACCCCAGAGGACACAGCAGCTCCTGGACCGCCTCGCGCAGGCCTCCTCCGCCGCCCCCGGCCCGGTGGTGCGCGCCGACGGGTTCATCTACGTCGGGAGCATGGTGGCCGCCACCTCCGTGGGGAGCGTCGACGGCAGGAGCACCCTGGACGAACCCCACGCGCGGCACGAATGGAGCTCCCCGGACGGCAGGAAGGCCTGGCTGATCGAGTCCGGCATCACCGGTCCGGGAGGAGTGGACCTGTCGGGGAACAGGAAGGAGGGCGAGGCTCCGCCGGAGAGCCTCAACCTGCCCAGCTACGACTACCTCGCCCGGCTGCCCACCGACCCCGACGCGCTGCTGGAGCTGATCCGCGAGGGGACCGGGGGCCACGGCACCAGCCCCGACCAGCGGGCCTTCGCGACGATCGGCGACATGCTGCACGGGACTCTGCCGCCGCCCGGGCTCACGGTCGCGCTCTACAGGGCCGCGGCGAAGATTCCCGGCGTGGTCACGGTGGACGACGCGGTCGACGCCGTGGGCCGCCCCGGAATCGCGGTCGCGCGGCTCGACGAGAAATCCGGCGAACGTCTGGAATGGATCTTCGACCGGCAGACCCTCGCCTTCCTCGGCGAGCGCATCGTCCGGGTCGAGGGCGGGTCCGGCGAGCGGAGCGCCGTCCGGCCGGGCACGGTCGTGTTCTCGAAGGCCGTCACGACCCGGGCGGTCGTCGACCGGATCAGGGAGATGCCGCCCACGACGGGCTGACCGCCAGGCGGGGCGAGGCGTCCGGGCCGGCGCCCGCCCCGACGCCTCGCCCGGGACCGCCGGCCGGGCGCGCGCCGGGATTCCGTACGGCCGGCCAGGACTACTTGGGCACCTGGGTGTTCTGGCAGACCGTCAGGAGCCAGCGGCCGTCCTGCTTGGTCATCACGTACGTCGGGACGCCCTCGTCGCCCGGGCCGTCGGCCGAGTGGTAGACCTGGCCATTCTGATACGTCAACTGCCGACAGGGCGGGTGCAGTCGCGCGGCGCGTGCGACAGGAGGGGTGCGGGCCGATGTCCGTACCCCTCCTGCGTCGTTCACAGCACCTTGGAGAGGAAGGCCCTCGTGTGGTCGTGCCGGGGGTCGGTCGGAACCTCCTGGGGGTGACCCGACTCGACGACCACGCCGCCGTCCATGAAGACCGGCGAATCGCCAGCCTCGCGGGCGCGAAGCCCCTCTCGTGCGTGACCACGATCATGGGGATGGCGGACCGGAACGGCCGTGACGGTCTGCGGGGTGACGGTGTGCGGGGGACCCCCGCCGGGGCGGGCGCCGCCCCGGCGGGAGTCCTGTCGATGTGTTCGGTGACTTACGACTGCCCTTCAGCGGTGCGTGCGGGTCAGGAACCGGCGTTGACGCTCGCCGAGGTGACCGCCCCCGTGCCCGCACCCCACTTGTCGAGGGCCTTCCGGTACGACCCGTCCTCGATCACGGCCGCCAGCGCCGCCTTGAGGGCGTCGCGCAGTCCGGGATTGTCCTTGGCCACGGCGATTCCGAACGGGCCGGCCTCGATCTGGTTGCCGACGATCTCGAAGGCGTTGCCGCCGTCCGCCTTGAGGGCCAGGTAGGCGGCCACGGGATAGTCGTTGACCCCCGCGACGGCGCCGCCCGCCTTGACACGGGTCTGCGCCTCGGCGTCGGTCGGGAAGGACTCGATCGTGACGGCCGGCTTCCCGGCGGCCTCGCACTCCTTCGACCGGGTCTTGACCACTTCCTCGAAGGTGGTGCCCCGCTGTACGGCTGTCCTCCTTCCGCAGAGATCGGCGATGGACCTGATCCCCCGCGGGTTGCCCTTCTGGACGTACACGACGGAGCCCGCGACGAAGTAGTCGACGAAGTCGACCCCGTTGCCGGTCTTCTGGCCCTTGTCGTCCAGACCCTGCTGACGGGCCATGGTGTCGCTCACCGACGACATCACCACGTCCTGCCGACCGGAGTTGAGGGACGTGATGAGACTGTCGAAGGTGCCGCTGGTGAAGACGAACCTCACTCCGAGCTGCTTGCCGAGCGCGTCGGCGATGTCCGGGTCGACACCGACGATCTTTCCGTTCTCCACGAACTCCATCGGGGCGTACGTGGCGTCCGTGCCGACCTTGATGACACCGGCGTTCCGGATGTCCGCGGGGAGCTTGGAGAACAGGGGGGCGTCGTTCTGCGCGCCACCTGCTCCGGCGGTACCGGCGCCCTGGCCGGCGTCCGTCCGGTCGCCGCAGGCACCCAGCAGCAGGGCGGCGGTGGTGGTGGCGAGGACGGCGGCGATCGTCCGGCGGGTCGGTATGCGTGCGGCCATGGCTGTGCTCTCTCTCGGGGCGGTGTGCGGGGGAGGCGCTGGGGAAAGCGCTGGTGGGGGGCGCTGGGTGGAATGCCGGGCAGGTGCCCGGACGCTCAGGCGACGACGCGCAGGCGCGTCACGCCCGGGTCGAGCGCGCCGCGGACGTGGCCGTTCGGCGCGGTCGCGGTCCGCTGGAGGAAACGGACGGCCTCGGCGGTGATGACCTCGCCCGGCAGGACGTTGGGGATGCCCGGCGGGTACGCGGCCAGCGTGTCCGCGGAGATCCGTCCCACGGCCTCTTCCGCGGCCACCACGTGGGCCGGGCTCAGGAACGCCTCACGGGCGGTGAGTTTCGTGGGACCTGGTGTCGGCAGCCGCAGCATGCCGTCGGCGCGAGCGCCGGCGGCGGTGCCGGCACCCGCCGAATCGGTGAGCGGGGCGGGCAGGGTGTGCAGTGCCTCGACGAACCGGTCCGTGTCGGGGGCGGACCCCGCACCGATCACGGCGACGATCGCCGCGCCGGTCGCCACCTCGACCATGATCTGGTGGTCCAGGAAGAGCCGTCGCCTGGCCTCGTGGCCGCTGATCCCGCCGACGCGGGTGTCGATCGCGATCCGCAGCGGATCGGCTCGGACGATGTCGGGGAAGGCGTGGAAGCCATCGCTCACCACCCCGAAGCGGCCCAGCGCGCGTACGACGCCGCGCACCTCGTCCGCGGCCTCGATCGAGCCCCCCGTCGCACCGGTGTCCGTGACCAGGCTCCTCCGGGCGAGATCCAGCGACGCGGTCAGCAGGGCACTCGCGCTGGTGGACTGTACGAGGCGGAACGCCCGGTCCACGAGCGGCTCCAGCCGGTCCGCGAAGGGGCCCTCCGCCAGGTGGAGCATCGCCGACTGGGTCAGGCTTCCCGCGAGCTTGTGCGTACTGGAGGTGGCCAGGTCCGCGCCCGAGGAGAGCGCACCGGCGGGAAGACCGGGATGGAAGCCGAAGTGCGCCCCCCACGCCTCGTCGACGATCAGCGGAACGCCCGCGGCGTGGGCGGCGTCCGCGATGGCGCGTACGTCGGCGACCGCGCCGAAGTAGCTCGGGGACACGATGTACACGGCGCCCGCGTCCGGCGTCCTTGCGAGCGCCGCCGCCACGTCCCCGGCGGTCACTCCGTGGGCGATGCCCTGCTCCGGGTCGACGGACGGCTGGACGAAGACGGCGTCCATGCCCGACAGCACCAGCCCGTCGATGACGCTGGAGTGCACGCTGCGCTGCACGACGAGGGTTTTCCCGAGCGCGGGGGCCACTATCGAGGCGATCTGATTGCCCTGTGAGGCGCCGTTCGTCAGGAACCACGTGCGCCGCGCGCCCCAGGCTTCGGCCGCCAGTGCCAGGGCCCTGTCCAGAGGTGTGTCCGGGCCGAGGTCGATGCCGTCGAGCAGGGGCGGGAAGTCCAGGGCCGTGATCCGCGGGCCGAAGAAGCCGGTGAGGTCCGATCCGGGGGTCGCGGCATGGCCGGGGACGTTCAGCCTCAGCCAGTCCCGTCCGGCATGGGCCAGGACCGCCTCGGCGTACGGTGCGCTCAATTGGCCGACGCCAAAGCCAGGGCCGAGGCCTGAGGGGGAGAGGGAGGGGGAGAAGGAAGGGGAGGAGGTGCGGTGATCGGTGGTTCTCGTGTTCACCCTGGGAGCGTGGCAGCCCCGCAGTCATTGAGGAATGGTGGACTTTTCGTTACCCCTCCATAGAGTGTCTATATGCTCGACGTCAGACATCTCCAGGTGCTCCGGTCCATCGCGCAGGAGGGATCGCTCGCCGCCGCCGGGCGCGCGCTGCACTACAGCCAGCCCACGATCACCCACCATCTCGCCGCCCTGGAAGCCCACTTCAACGCCCGGCTCGTCCAGCGCGGACCGCGCGGCGCCACCCTGACCGAGCTCGGCGAAGCCCTGCTGCCGCACGCCGAGGCCGTGCTCGAACGCCTGCGTCACGCCGAGCAGGAGGTGCGCGACCTCGCCGAGCGTGGCCTGCGCACCCTGCACATCGGTACGTTTCCCACCGCGGGGGCCCTGCTGCTGGCGCCCGCGGTCAAGCGGCTCCACCAGCAAGGGGTCCACATCTCGCTCACCGAGGGCGAGCTCCCCCTGCTGCTGCGCGGGCTGCGGGCCAGGGAGCTCGATGCCGCCCTCGTGTTCTCGCAGCCCGGCGACAGCCTCGACCTCGACGAGGACTTCGAGGTCCATCCGCTGCTGACCGATCCGCTCCTCCTGGTCATGCCGGAGGACCACCCGTGCGCGTCGCTCGAACAGGTCTCCCTCGGCGAACTGCGGGACGCCGCCTGGGTGGGCGCCGCCGACCCCCACGACCCCTGCGACCGGGTGCTCGCATGGGCGTGCGGCCAGGAGGGGTACGAGCCCCTGCACGTGATGCGTACCGACGACTACGCGGTGGTCCAGGGGCTCGTGGCCGCGGGGTTGGGCGTGGCCCTCGTTCCGCGGCTCGCGCTGGGACCGCACCGCCCCGACCTGGCCGTACGCCCCCTGGCCCGGCCCGCCCTCGCCCGCGAGATCAGCGTCGCCGTACTGCGGTCCACCTCCGCCGGATCCGCCCAGGAACTGATCGCGGCGCTTCTGGAGCAGGCCGAACTGATCACGGAGCGCTGGGCCGCGGCCTGACCCTCACGTCCTCGGCGGCCGGTCCTGCCGGGCGCGGGAGTCGAGTACCGCGGTGGTGAAGCTCGCCAGCCGGGCCCGCAGCTCCTCGCGGGGTACCTCCTTCTCACCCGCCAGGTATGCGATCAGGTCGGCCCGGGTGGCCGCGAGCAGCGCGTGGGCGGTGAAGTCGTCGTCGTCCGGGCCGGGGACGGACCGCAGCAGGTCCCGGAGCAGCGTGTGCCAGCGATCGTAGTGCTCCGTCCGGTACGGGCTGTCCGCGCCGCCCGACTCCAACGCCATGGCGAGGTGGCGGTTGTCGAGCTTGAAGCACAGGACCGCGTCGAGCAGGGCCGGTACGCGCAGGTGCGCCGGCGTCTGAGGTCCCAGCGGCGGCGGGCCCGCTTCGACCGCTTCCCTGATCGGTTCGAGCCGTGCCTCGTACAGCTCGCGGATCAGTCCGGTGCGATCGCCGAAGGCCCGGAAGAGCGTCGCCTTGCCCACGCCGGCCGCCGCGGCGATGTCCGCCATGGTGACGTCCTCGGGGCTCCCGCAGTCGGCGAAGAGGGTGTCGGCGGCCGCGAAGACGGCCGCCCGGTTGCGGACCGCGTCCTTGCGCGGCTTGCGGTCGGCGGTCATGGGGCGGGTTCCCTCCGATTGCAAAGCGGACCGGCGGTCCGTATCTTCAGGAGAGAAGCGGACCGTCGGTCCGCATCGTAGTGGACGGAGAACCGTCGTGCCCGCAACCACCACCTCCCCCGCGGATCTGTACCGCCACAGCCTGCGCCTGCTCCTGGACAAGGACATCGCCTCCTGGGTCGGACTCTGGTCCGAACAAGGCGTCATGGAGTTCCCCTTCGCCCCGCCGGGCCGGCCACGGCGGCTGGAGGGGCGGGAGGCCGTCGCCGCATACATGCGCGACTATCCCGACCACATCGACCTGCACGACTTCCCCGACCTGCGGATCCACGAGACCACCGACCCGCGGACCATCGTGGCCGAGATGCGCGGAGTGGGCCGGCTGGTCGCGACCGGGAGCCCCTTCGACATGACCTACATCGCGGTAGTGACCGTCCGGGACGGGCGGTTCACCTCCTACCGCGACTACTGGAACCCCCTCGGCATCCAGGAAGCCGGGGCGGACTTCACCACGTACCTCATGGAGAGCAGCGCCCGATGACCGCCACCACCCCCACCGGCCGCGTCGCCCCCACCGGCACCACCCTGGTCGTCGGCGCCACCGGCACCACCGGCAGCCGCACCACCGCACAGCTGATCGCCGCCGGCCGCAGCGTCAGGGCGGGGAGCCGCCGGGCCACCGCGGTCCCCGGCGCGGAGCCGGTCCGCTTCGACTGGTACGACCCCGCCGGCTTCGACGACGCCCTCGCCGGATCCGACCGCGTGTACCTCGTCCCGCCCGTCGGTGACCCGGATCCGGCCGCGGTCATGCTGCCCTTCCTCGACCGGGCCCGTGCCGCCGGCGTACGCCGCGCCGTACTGCTGAGCTCCTCGGCGATCCCCGAGGGCGGCCCGGCGGTGGGAGAGGTGCACCGGGCCCTCCCCGGCCTGTTCGGGGAATGGGCCGTCCTGCGCCCCTCCTGGTTCATGCAGAACTTCACCGGTACGCACACCCATGCCGACGGCATCCGCACCGAGGGCGCCTTCCTGACCGCGGCCGGGGCGGGCCGCGTCGGGTTCGTCGATGCCGACGACATCGCCGCCGTCGCCGTACGGGCCCTCACCGACGACCTCGCGCCCAACACCGACCTGGTCCTCACCGGGCCGGAGGCACTCAGCCACGACGACATCGCCGCAGTCCTCACCGAGGTATCCGGCCGCCCGGTGGTCCACCACCACCTGACCTACGAAGCCATGCGCGAGCGCCTGGCCGCGGTCATCCCGCCCGCGTTCGCCACGATGCTGGCCGGGATGGACCGGGCCATCGCGGAAGGGGCCGAGGACCGCACCACCGACACCGTCCTGCGCCTCACCGGCCGCCCGCCGCACGGCTTCCGGGCGGTTGCCGAACGGGAACTGTCCGGCGCGGCCGGGCCGGGAACGGTCTAGCCGGCCCCGGCCCCGGCCCCGGCCCGGGCCCCGCCCGGCGCGGTGTGTTCGAGGATCGCGGGGACGATCGTCGGCCAGTCCGCCCGCTCGACCCCGTGGCCGGCATCCTCCAGTACCAGGAGCCGCCCGCCGGGCATCCGGTCCGCGAGTGCCTCGCCGTGCCGGAGCGGGAACATCGGATCGGCGCTCCCGTGGATCACCAGCGTGGGCACGGCGATCGAGGACACGGGAGCCCGGGTGCGCCCGCCGTCCTGAAGCACGTCGTGATTGCCGGCGGCGGCGAAATCGTGCGCACGCCCGACGTCCCGCCGGACAAGGCTGCGGACGGCGGCCTCGTCGAACGGGCGCCGGCCCCCGGTGAGCATCCGCGCGTAGCGGACCTGGTCGTCGATCACCGACTCGGCATCCGGCCGGCCGACGCGCGCGGTCGAGACGAACCGCGTGAACTCCTCGGTCGGCGCGGGCAGGTCGGGGTCCCCGCCCACGGCGAAGGACGTGCTGATGAGGACGAGCGACCGGACGCGACCGGGGTGTCCGAGCGCGAGCAGCTGCGCGAGCGCCCCTCCGGCGGAGACGCCCACGACGTGCGCCGCCGCGATCCCATGGGCGTCGAGCACCCGGGCGGCGTCGGCGACCAGGTCCGCCGTGGTGTATCCGGGACGGCCCGGCGCGCAGGTGGTGGACCGGCCGGTGTCACGGTGGTCGTAGCGGACCACGAAGCGCCCGCCCTCCGCGAGCATCCGGCAGAAGCCCTCCTCCCACCAGAGCATGGAGGCTCCCATGCCCATGACGAGGAGGACGGGCGGGTCCGACCGGGCGCCGAACGACTCGGTGCACAGCTCGACGCCCTCCACCTCGACAACGCGCTCGGCCATCGTCGCTCCTGTCTCCTCCCGCACGGGTGGGCCGCGGCGGAGGGATCAGCCCTCGGCCGCCGCCGACAGCAGCACGTCCACGAGCCGGTCCGCCGCGTCCGGCCTTCCGTACGCACGGGCCCGCTGCGCCATCGCCGCCCGCCCGGCCGTGTCGGTCAGGAGCGGCCCGACCGCCTCCGCCAGGGCGCGGCCGTCGACCTCGCCGAGCAGGGCCACCGCGGCGCCCGCGTCCGCCAGGTGCCGGGCGTTGTGCGCCTGCTCGTTGCCGGCGGAGGTGGCCAGGGGCACGAACACCGCGGGCTTGCCCAGCGCGGTCAGCTCCGCGAGGGTCCCCGCCCCGGACCGGGAGATCACCACATCGGCGAGCGCCAGCACGTCCGGCAGCTCAGGCCCGACGAAGCCCGTCAGGTGGTACCGGCCGGCGAGGACCGGGTCGAGGACCGTGGCGGCGGACCGGAGGCCGTCGACGTGGGCCGGGCCGCACTGGTGGATCACGTTCGCGTGGCTCAGCAGCCACGGAAGCACCTCGCGCACGACCCCGTTGATCTGCTGCGCGCCCTGCGCCCCGCCGGTGACGTACACCGTCGGGAGGCGCCGGTCGAAGCCCGTCAGGTTCAGCGTGTGCACCGCCTTGTCGGGGTGTCCGGCCAGTACCTCGGGCCTCACCGGGTTGCCGGTCACGACGGCCCGGTCGCGGACCTCGGCCGGCAGCAGCGGCAGCGAGGACTCGGAGGACACGGCGATCCGTGTCGCAGAGCCGGCCAGCTTCCTGTTCGCGAGGCCGAGCCGGACCGTCTGCTCGTGCAGCACCAGCGGGCGCTTGCACAGCCGGGCGGCGAGGCCGGCCGGGACGGCCACGTACCCGCCCGTCGCCAGGACCACGTCCGGCCGGAAGTCGGAGACGATCGTACGGGCCTGGGCCACTCCGAGCGGCACGCGTGCCATGTCCTTCACGTTCGCCGCCGAGAGCATCTTCAGGGGGTTCGCCGACCTGCGGATCTTCCCCGTGGCGACCGTCCTGAACGCGATGCCCTCCGCCGGAGCGACGCGCGCCTCCAGGCCGTCGGCGGTTCCGATCCACAGCACGTCGAGCGAGGTGCCCTGGGCCGCGAGCCGGGGGCGCAGCGTGCGGATCGCGGTGAGGGCCGGGTAGGTGTGCCCGCCCGTCCCTCCGCCCGTCACGAGCAGCCGGAAGGAACGAGGGTTCGATGAAGTGTCCACCCGGCAACCCTACTGGCCGGTCCGTCCGGGGCCACCGGCCAGGACGCGGGCCTCGGGGGTGCCGCCCGGCGGGTGGCCGACGGCGGCCCGCCGCTCACCCGCACAGCCCAACGGGCGCAGGGTCGGGGGGACGCCTACGCTGAAACGGCAACCCCGCCGATACGTCCCGAGTCCCCAGGTCAGGGGCGGTGCGTCCGGCTCAGTTCAGCACCGAAAGGCGGTTTCGACATGGCCACCAGGTCTGACGCTCCCGTTCTGGACACGCTCGCCGCGATGACGATCGACTCCATCGAGCACTGCAACATGGACGAGAGGACACTGATCACCACCCGCATCGCCGCCCTCGTCGCGATGGACGCACCGGCCATCTCCTACCTGGCCCACATCAGCCCCGCGGTCAAGGCCGACTTCACCGTGGAGCAGCTCCAGGACGTGCTCGTCGCCATCGCGCCCGTCGTGGGCACGGCCCGCGTGATGTCGGCCGCGGGCCACATCGCCCAGGCCTTCGGCGTCGCCATAGCCATGCTCGAAAGCGAAGCCGAAGCCATGGCCAACGCCGAGGCGGAGAGCCGCCACAAGTCCTGAACCCCTGCGACCGCCGCGGACGCCGGACGGACTCCGCCGGGCGGGCTCGCCGCGCGCGACAGTCCGGATTCGCCTAGTTTGGTCCCGTCAGAGTTCCCGCATCAAGGAGTTCACCGTGGTTGACAAGGGAAAGATGGACCAGGCCAAGGGCAAGGCCAAGGAGGCCATTGGCAAGGTCACCGGTAACGACCGGATGAAGGCCGAGGGAAAGACGGACCAGGCCAAGGGCAAGGCGAAGGAAGAGATGGGCGAGGTCCAGGAGCGTGCCCGCGGCGTCCGCGACTCCTTGCAGGACAAGCGGGACAGGACCTGACCGCACACCGGTGAGTCCCCTCCGGGCTCGCGGGTGAAGCAGGATGCGGCCCCCGGCGCCTCGGCGTCGCGAGGCCGCATCCTGCTTCGGCGCAGGCGAACGACGCACTGAACGGCATGGCTCGGCACGCATTGCACGGCACGAGAGAGGTGGCCCCGATGGACAGCCAGGACCAGGACAACCCGGCGGCCGAGGTGGTGGTGGCCCTCGGCGACTGCTCCGCGCAGGACGCGAGGGCGGTCCTCGACCTGCTGGAGCGTTCCTTCCCCGTGGAGGCCGCGGCAGCCACGGCGGGCGGCGCGACCGAAGCCGGGCAGGCCGTGACCGTATGGAGCGCGACCCTCGACGCCGCACGCCCGGCGGAGCAGCAGCCGGCCTCCGTACGGCTGAAGGACGAGGTGAGCGTCACCCTCCAGGGAGGACCCCGTGCTGTGGAGCGCGTGCAGGCGGCGCTCGCCGGGCACTTCACCGTCGAGGACATGGGAGCCGTGTCGGGCGACCAGGAGAAGGAGATCGGACTGCGCATCCGCTCCTGAGTGACCCCGTGCGGCGGGCCGGACCGTTCCGTCCGGCCCGCGCTCACGGCCCCGTACCGTGTACGGGCGCGGGCACCGGGCAAACGCCGTGCATGACCGTACCCAAGACAACCGTTCTCGTCCTGGACAGTGCCGAGCCCGAGCTGCTGGCACGGTTCTACTCCGAACTGCTCGGTGCCACGAACGGACCGGCCCCGGGTGACGAGGACCTGCTCCTCGTCACCGGCCGCACGGGCGTGGTACTCGGCGTCCGCCGCGACCCCGACCACGTCCCGCCGAGCTGGCCGCTACCGGAGGGTTCCCAACAGGCCCATCTGTGCGTCCTCGTGGAGGAGCGGTTCCTCGACGAGGCCGAGCGCGAGGCCGTGACCCTCGGGGCCCGGCCGGTGGCCGCGGAGGACGACGGCAGCCTGCCGGGCAGCCGGACCACTCTGCGCCGTTACGCCGACCCGGCCGGCCACGGGTTCGTCCTCTCCGCGGTTCCCGACAGCCGCGCCCGCACGGACTCCGCGGGCTGAAACTGCCGCCGCCCCGCACGGGTACCGGCGCGGGGCGAACCGCCGTCAGCCGGCGGTCACCACGACCGGACCGCCGCCCCGGTCGACACGGTCCGTCCACCCCGGCGGCAGCCGCAGCGATCGCCACGGTGGCACCCGGCCCGGGAACCGCCGCCGCCACAGCAGCCGGCCGTCCTGGGCGACCGTCACCACCGGCCCCGTCAGCGGCTCCCCGGACCGCAGCAGCAGCGGCCGCCCGGCGGTCCCCGTGAGCCGGTTCGGCGACACCCACACCAGCGGGGCCCGGACGACCAGCGGCGGACCGGGCTCCGGCCAGGGCGCACCCGAAAGCCGGGCCAGGACAGCAGCTGACGCGGCGGCGCCCTCCGCGGCCGCGGCGGCTGCGCGTTCGACGCCGTGCAGGGCGTTGCCGACCGCGAAGACCCCAGGCGCCGACGTACGGAACGACGCGTCCACGCAAGGACCGCGCGTCCCCGGGTCCAGGGCGATGCCGCCCCGGCGCGCCAGTTCGTGGTCGGGGATCCAGTCGCCGGTGAAGACCACCGTGTCGCAGGCGAGGACCCCAGAACGGCCGTCCTCGTGGCGCACGGCCACCCCCGACAGGCGTCCCCGGCCGCGCAGTTCGACCACCGTCGTGGCCGTGAGCAGCGGTACTCCCGGTACGGCGATACCGCGGGAGTGCTCGGTGACCTGGGCCACCGCCTCCGCACCGGCCCGGCGCAGCGTGCGTACCGCGTGGCGCGCCACCGGCTCGGCGCCCACCACCACCGCCCTCCGGCCCACCTCCTGTCCGTACAGGTGGACCGACTGCTGCAGCTCCCCGGTGGTCAGCACCCCCGCCGGCCGGGAGCCCGGCACCAGCCGGGCGCTGCGGGGGCGCTCCCGGGCGCCCGTGGCCAGGACGACGGCCCGGGCCGTGATCCGCTCCAGGCCCGCCGGACTCGTGGTCTCCAGCGACAGGGGGCCGGCCCAGCCGGTGGCGGTGACACCCGTACGGACCGTGGCCCCGGCCGCCACCGCCGCCTCCACGGCCAGCCGTGCGTACGCCGGCCCCGCGAGCCAGGGGCGCAGGAGCCCCCCGAACCCGCCGTGATGACAGTGGCGCGGCGCCCCGCCCGCGTCCTGCTCGCGCTCCAGCACCTCGACGCGGCCCGCACCCGCTCCCGCGAGGCGCGCGGCCAGTGTCAGCCCTGCGGGGCCGGCGCCGACGACCAGGACGTCGACCGTGCGGTCGCGTGTCACCGGCGGGCCTCCTCGAACAACGCGCGGACGGCGGCCCCGCAGTGGAAGCCCTGGCAGCGGCCGCCGCGCGCGCGGGTGCGCCGCCGCAGCCCGTCGGGCGAACCGGGCGGTACGGTCGCGGCCAGCGCGTCGCGGATCTCCCCGCGGGTCACGCGCTCGCAGTGGCACACGATCCGGCCGTATTCCGGGTCCCGCGCGATCAACTCCGCGTCGCGGTAGGGCCGGGGGAACGCCTCGCCCAGGTTCGGCATCCGCACCGGCTCCAGATCCCGGGCCCCCGCCACCGGCAGACCGCCGTCGGCCAGCAGTTCCACCACATGGGCGGCGATGGCCATCGACGCCGTCAGCCCCGTCGAGCGGATCCCGCCCACGGTGACGTACCGCTGCGCCGGATGGGACCGGATCGCGTAATCCTCGTCACCGGTGGCGGCCCGCAGACCGGCGTAGACGGCGGTGACCTCCTCGTCCAGGAGGGCCGGCAGGATCCGTCGGCCCTTCTCGCGCAGCACGGCGAGACCCGCGGCGGTCGATCCGGTGTCCGTCTTGTCGTCCAGGTCCTCGGCGGTCGGCCCGAGCATCACCTTCCCGTACACCGTCGGCGAGACGAGCACCCCCTTGCCGAGGGCTCCCGGTACCGGCAGCAGGATGTGCCGGACCAGGCCGCGGGCGAATTCGTCGAAGACGATCAGCTGGCCGCGCCGGGGCGTCACGGTGAAGTCGGCGTGGCCCAGCAGCCGATCGATCGCGTCGGCGTAGAGCCCCGCCGCATTGACCAGGTACCGGGTGCGCAGCGGCCCCCGGCTCGTGGTCAGCGTGTGCACATCACCCGAAATAGCGTCCAGTACACGGCAGTTGAGGTGCAGATCGACGCCCGAGCGGACCGCCTGCGTCGCATACGCGAGCGTGGTGGTCCAGGGGCAGATCACCGACTCGCCCGGCACGTCGAGCGCCCCCAGCACCCCGGGCCCCAGCTCCGGTTCGCGGGCCCGCACCTCCTCGGGCAGGGCGATGCGCGCCGCGCGGTAGCCGTTGCGGACCGCCTTGTCGGCGAGGCCCGCGAGCGCGGCCCGCTGTTCCTCGTCCCAGGCGACGAGGAGCGCACCGAGCGGCTCCACCGGGATGCCGCTCTCGGCGGCGTAGGCGGAGAGCAGCCGCTGTCCCTCCCGGACGAGCCGGGACTCCAGCGAGCCGGGCACGGCGTCGAAACCCGTGTGGAGAATGGCGGTGTTGGCCTTCGAGGTGCCCTCGCCCACGTCGTCGGCCGCGTCGACCAGCGCGATCCGCAGGGGGAGCCGGGCCAGTTCGCGGGCGACGGCCGAGCCCACGACGCCGGCCCCGACGACCGTCACGTCGTACTGCCCGCCGGGCAGTCCGCCGCCGACGGTGACCGTCATGCCGGTCCGTCGCCCAGCAGGGCCGACACCGCGGAGCGGAACCGAGCCCGGCGCTCCGCGGCCTGCGCCGCACCGGCGCGCGGCTCGTAGACGGCGGACGGCTTCCACTCCGGGACGGCCTCGGCGACGGTGAGCGAGGGATCGAGCCCGAGCCGGGCGACGGCGCCGACGCCGAGGGCGGTGACGTCCGGCAGCGCCGACACCTCGACGGGGATCCCGAGGAGATCGGCCTGGGCCTGCATGAGGAGCGCGGAGCGGGTGAGCCCGCCGTCGACGCGCAGGGCGGCGAGCGGGGCGCCCAGGTCGGTGGCGACCGCGTCCGCGAGTTCGGCCACCTGGGCGGCGACACCGTCGCACAGGGCTCGCACCAGATGCCCGGCGGTGGTGTCGAGGCCCAGGCCGGTGACCGAGCCCCGCAGGTCGCCCCGCCACCACGGAGCGGCGAGCCCGGCGAGCGCCGGAACGAAGGTGACGCCGCCGGCGTCCGGGACGCTCCCGCCCACGGTGTCGATGTCGGCGGCGCCGGAGATCACCCCGAGATCGGTGAGCCAGCGCACGGCGGAGGCGGCCGTGTACACCTGCCCGTCCAGGCAGTAGCTGGTCCGGCCGGCGAGGCGCCAGGCCACGCAGCCGACCAGTCCCGAGGAGCTGCGCAGGGGCCGCGGGCCGGTCTGTGCGAGCAGGAACGCGCCCGTGCCGTAAGTGCACTTGGCGGTGCCGGGCTCGGTGACGCTCTGGGCGAGCAGCGCGGCCTGCTGGTCCACGAGCAGCCCCGTCAGCGGCAGTTCGGGTCCGAACGCGGTGGTGGTGCCGACGCGGGTGTCCGCGTCGACCACCTCAGGCAGCCGCTCACCCGCGAGGCCGAAGGCGTCGAGTGCGGTCTCCGACCAGCGGGTGGTGTCGAGGTCGAGCAGCTGGGTGCGCCCGGCGGTCGCCGCGTCCGTGACGAACGCACCGGTGAGGCGGTGCACGAGCCAGACGTCGCTCGTCGTCACGACGCCCCGCCGGGTCAGGTGGCGGCGTATCCAGGCCATCTTGGGCGCGGCGAAGTACGGATCGAGCGGCAGGCCGGTCGTCTCCCGCAGCGACGGCGCGTGCGGGGCCAGCTCGGTGCAGAGCTGCTCGGCGCGCCGGTCCTGCCAGACGATCGCGTCGGTCAGGGGCTCGCCGCTCGCCGGATCCCAGGCGAGGACGGTCTCGCCCTGGTTGGCGAGGCCCACCGCCACCACGGGTTCGCCGGCCGCCGCCAGCGCGGCGCGTCCGGCTTCGACCACCGAGTCCAGGAGCTCGCCGGGGGCGACCTCGACCCGGCCGCCCGGCAGGTAGCGGGGGCGTACCGGAGCCGATCCGGAGCCGATGACCCCGCGAACCGGACAGACGACCAGCGCCTTGGTCCCCGAGGTGCCTTGATCGACAGCGAGCACCGGGCCCGTCATCACCACTCCGTCCCTGCCATCACCTTGACCGCACGGGCCGGACCCGACGGACCCGGCCGAACCGGCTGAACCGACCGGAGCGGCTGGACTCACCGCACTGATCGAACGCCGGTCGGAAGCCTTCACCAGTGGACGTCGCCCGTCAAGATCCTTCCGCAGCGCTCGGCACGCCACTGACGTGTAATCACATCTGCTTGTTGGCTTGATACTTGCGTTCGAACAAGAATCTGGATGCGTATGCTCCTGATCGCCTTATAGTGATCGCCGATCAACGGGCAGCGACATCGACCGTGGGTCAACGGCGGGGGTTCGCCGAACAGTTCTCGCATGGTTCACGCATCCCTGGCACCGGGCACGGCTGCAGCGCCGCAGCCGGGCACCGGATGAACCCACCTTCCATGCGATCCGAGGACTGATGATCACGACCACCGCAGCACACGCCCTCCCGGGGCGCCGTCGCCGCCCGTCGACCGGGACGAGGTGATGGCGGGCAGCGATTTCCGGCCCGTCTACCACCCGGCCGGCCACGACAACGAGCTGCGGTCCGCCGCCCAGGACCTGCGCACCGGCCGGTGGGTGTCCATGGCGCGCTTACTCGATCGCACCGACGGCTGGGGGCTGTGGACCCAGCGCACCCAGGTCCTCGCGGCCATCGCCGCCGGATCCGACGTGGTCCAGGCCTGGCGCACCGAGCAACCGCACAGCGTCGCCGCGCTCGTGATGCACACGCGCGTCACCGTCGAACGGGCCGTCCGGGCCCACCGCGCCGGACACCCGCGCACCGGCGAACTGTGGCGGGAGGCCTGGGAAACCTGCCGCGAGACCGCCGGCATCAGCCCCGCCGACCCCGTGCCCTGGGTCTGCCTGCTCGCCCTCGCCCTTCTCGACGAGCACCGCCAGATGGCCGAGCACCGGATCGCGCCACCCGGCCCGATGCTGCCGCCCGGCCCCTGGGGCATGCTCGCGGAGGCCGACAAGCGCGACCCGCACAACCGCGAGGCCTACCACCGCATGCTCCAGTTCGTGTACGCGGGCGCGCCCGGACCGCTTTCCGAGGCCGCCAACTTCGTTCACTGGGCGGCAGGTTCCGCACCCCCCGGATCCGCCCTCCACGTCCTGCCGCTCTACGTACGGGTCGAGCGCTACCGCCGCGAACGCGGCCAGGAAAGGGCGCTCGACCTGCACTGGGTCGCCGAGGACGCCGTCCGCGACGCCCTCCACGCCCTGCACACCTGGTTCCACCACGCAGACCTGCCGCACGCCTCCCCGCTCGATCTGAACCAGCTCGCCCACGCCCTGTGGGGAGCGCTCCAGTTCGACGAGGCGGCCCGGGTCTTCGGCGCCATCGGCCCGTACTGGACCACCCTGCCCTGGGCCAACCGGACCCGCGACCCGGCCGACCGTGCCCTCGCCGAGGAGGTGTTCCTGCAGGCCAGGTCCCGCAGCCTGGCCGGCCGGAACTGACCCCCGCCTCCTCCTCCCGGGGCTCCGGCCACCCGCTCCACACCACCCCCTGGCCCACCCCCCTGCCCCACAGCACCCCCCCTGTCCCACCGCACCCCCGTGCTCCACCGTCCCCGTGCTCCACAGACCCCCGGAGGTACCGCCGTGTCCCGAACCGAATGGGCAGCCCGCCCGGACCGCAAGGCCCCACCCCAGCAGGACGAGGAACAACGCCTCAGGGAACTCGGCTACCAGCCCGTCCTCGCCCGCCGGATGGGCGGCTTCGGCAACTTCGCCATCAGCTTCTCGGTCATATCCGTCCTCTCCGGCTGCATGACCCTCTACGGCTTCGGCATGGGCTCCGGCGGCCCGGCCGTCATGCTGTGGGGCTGGATCGGCGTAGGCCTCTTCGTCCTCTGCGTGGGTCTCGCCCTGGCCGAGGTGACCAGCGCCTACCCCACCTCCGGGGCGCTCTACTACATGGCCGACCGGCTCGGCGGACGCCGCTGGGGCTGGTACACGGGCTGGCTGAACCTGCTCGGCCTGCTCGGCGCCATCGCCGGAATCGACTACGGCGCCGCCCTGTTCACCGGCGCCTTCCTCAACCTCCGCTTCGGGTTCGTGCCCACCCCCGGCTCGACCTTCCTGATCTTCCTGTGCATCCTGCTGCTGCACGCCACCCTCAACCTCTTCGGGGTCCGCCTCGTCAGCGTGCTCAACTCCATCAGCGTCTGGTGGCACCTGGGCGGTGTCGCCGTGATCGTCGGCGCCCTGGCCTTCGTCCCCGACAACCACCAGTCCGCCTCGTTCGTCTTCACCGAGTTCGTCAACGACACCGGCTGGGCCAACCCGTTCTACGTGGCGGCGGTCGGCCTGCTGCTCGCCCAGTACACCTTCTCCGGCTACGACGCCTCCGCGCACCTCTCGGAAGAGACATCGAACGCCTCCGTCTCCGCCGCCAAGGGCATCGTCCGCGCCATCTGGGTCTCCTGGATCGCAGGTTTCGCCCTGCTCGCCGGCCTCACCTTCGCCATCCAGGACTACGCGGCGGTCCAGGGCAGCGCCACCGGCGTCCCGCCCGCCCAGATCTTCCTCGACGCACTGGGCTCCGGCGGCGCCACCGCCCTCCTGCTCGTCGTCATCGTCGCCCAGCTGTTCTGCGGCAACGCCGAGGTGGCCGCCGCGAGCCGGATGGTCTTCGCGTTCAGCCGTGACAACGCGCTCCCCGGCTCCGCCCTGTGGCGCAAGGTCAGCAGCCGGACCCAGACGCCGGTACCGGCCGTCTGGCTCGCGGTCGCCGTCGCGGGCGTCCTGGCCGTCCCGTCGCTGTACTCCGCCACCGCCTACGGGGCCGTGACCGCCATCAACGTCATCGGCATCACACCGGCCTACGCCATCCCGATCTACCTGCGCCTGCGCGCCGGCAACCGCTTCGAGCCCGGCCCCTGGAACCTGGGCCGCTGGAGCAAGCCGATCGGCTGGATCGCCGTCGTCTGGGTGGCGCTCGTCACCGTCCTGTTCTGCCTGCCCCAGAAGTCCCCGGTGACGATCGACTCGATGAACTACGCGGTGATCGCCCTCGCGGTGGTCCTGGTCCTGGCCAGCGTCTGGTGGTACGTCGCCCGCAGCTCCTACGGCACCCCGTCGGCCTACGGGAACGCCCGCGAGCAGGCGGAGATCGCCGAGGACATCGTCTGACCCCGCCGTGCGCGCACCCGCCTTCGCGGCGGGTGCGCACCCCGGCCGGCCGCGCCTTCATGTCCGTACGGACCGAAGCCGCGGCCGCAGCCGTCTCCGGGGAGTCGTCAGGCGTGCGGCCCGCGCGTGCCCTTGGATGGGGCGGTACGCGGACGGACCGACCACCAGCCCCCGGAGACCGGTATGAGGAAGATCAAGGCACAGCTGTTCATCTCGCTCGACGGTGTCGTCGAGGCGCCCGACCAGTGGCACTTCCCCTACTTCAACGAGGAGATGGGGGCGGCCGTCGACGCGACCCTCGGCAGGGCCGACACCCTGCTGCTCGGCCGCAGGACCTACGACAGCTTCGCGGGCGCCTGGCCGGACCGGGAAGCGGCCGGCGGCGAGGACGCCCCGTTCGCCAAGGTGCTCGGTGACGCCCGCAAGATCGTCGTTTCGTCCGGCCCGCTCGACTTCACCTGGCGCAACTGCGAACAGCTCGCCGGCGACCTCACCACGGCGGTCACCGCCCTGAAGAACGAGCCGGACACGGACACACCCGTCTGGATCAGCGGCTCGGTGTCCGTCGTACGCCAGTTGACGGCCGCCGGGCTCCTGGACGAGCTGAACCTGCTGCTGCACCCGATCGCCGTCCGCAGCGGCCTGCGGCTCTTCGAGGAGGGCGAGCCGTCGATCCCGCTGGAACTGGTGTCCGCCGAGACCTTCCGGACCGGCGTGCTGAACCTCTTCTACGCCGTGGCCGCCGCACCCGGCGAGGGCACGTACGAGGACGCCAGGACCCACCTGCCCCAGCACTAGGACGTCGGGATTCGGCTGCTCGGGGTGGGTTCGGGGCCGGTGCGGCGCGGTTGGTCCTGACGGCCGCCCCGCGAGGCCAGGCTCGGGGGAGGAGGTCCCCGTGCGGCTCGGTGGAGGCAGCGCATGCCCGGTGTTCGGTCCGGCCGGGGGAGAGCCGGCCGCGTCTTCCTGGTCGCGGCGTCGGCAGGCTGCCTGGTCGGGCTGGTCGGCGGCGGATTCCGGTGGTGCCTGGAGCACGCCGACGAGTGGCGCGCCTCGGTTCTGGAGGCGGCTGCCGGGCTGGGCGCGGCGGGCCGGCTGATTCCCGTCGTCCTCACCGCGGTGGGCGCCACCGTGGCGTGCCTGATCGCCCAGCGGGTCCCGCACGCCGCGGGCAGCGGGATCCAGCACGTGGAAGCCGTGTGGCGGCAGGAGTCCGAGGCGCGCACCGTCCGGCTGTTGCCGACGAAGTTCGTGGGCGGCGTCATCGCGATCGGTTCGGGCCTGGTCCTGGGCAGGGAAGGACCGATCGTCCACATGGGCGCCGCAATCGGATCCGCGGCGGGCCGGAGCGCACGGCTGGATGCCGAGGACACCCGCATGCTGCACACCGCGCTCGGCGGTGCGGGCCTCGCGGTGGCGTTCACGGCCCCACTGGGCGGGCTGCTGTTCGTCTGCGAGGAACTGACCGGCACGGTCCGGCCGCGGCTGGTGCTCCTGACGCTCCTCGGCACCGTCACGGCGGTGGCCGGCTCCCAGCTGATCGTGGGTGACGGGCTCGTCCTTCCGCTGCCGGCGGTCCCCGCCCCACCGCTGTGGATGCTGCCGGTCTTCCTGCTGGCCGGGATGACGGCCGGGGCGCTGGGCGCCGCGTACAGCGCTCTGGTCGTACGGACACTGGAGGTGTGCGACCGGCTGACCCGGGTGCCCCTTCCCGTCCGTGCGGGGGCCATCGGGGCCGGGGTCGGCGCGCTGATGGGCTTCGATCCGCTCTTCACGGGCGGTGGCGACGAGTTGAGCGAGCGCCTGCTGAGCGGTGAAAGCCTGACGGTGGCGGCGCTGCTGCTCTGCCTCGCCGTCCGCTTCGTGGCCGGGCCGCTGAGCTATGCGGCCGCGACGCCCGGCGGACTGTTCGCTCCGCTGCTGGCGCTGGGCGCCCTGTGGGGGACGCTCACCCACGCGCTCGCCTCCCCGTTGCTGCCGGCGGGATCGGCCGGGCCGGCGGCGTTCGCGGTGGTGGGGATGGCCGCCGTGTTCACGGGCGTCGTACGGGCACCGCTGACGGCCGTCGTCCTGGTCACGGAGATGACCGGCGCCGGCGCGCTCCTGCTGCCCCTGCTGACCGCGTGCTTCGCCGCGACCGTGACCGCCGACCGGCTGGGCAGCGAACCCCTCTACGACACCCTGCGCCGCCGGATGCTGGAACGCGCCTGACGTGTGCCCGACGTGCGCCGGGCGTACCGGACGGCCTGGACGCTCACCTGGCGGCCCCGGGCCCCGCAACGGGGGGACGCGGGCCCGGCCATAGGGTGGCGGAACCCGATCGAGGAGGACCAACGTGGCGAGCATCGTGATCGCGCAGACGACCGTGGACGACGAGGCGAAGGCGTACGACATCGGGCGCGGCGCGGTGGAGGCCCGGCTGGCGGCCGGTGTGCACGTGGACGCGCGGATGACGGTCTTCTACTGGTGGAAGGACACCGTGCAGCACGAGCGGGAGTACCGGCTCTCCTTCAAGACCACCGCGGAGAAGGTCGCCGAGCTCGAGGCGTGGATCCACGAGCGGCACCCGTACGAGGTGCCGCAGTGGATCGTGCTCCCGGTCACCGCCTCCACCCAGGAGTACCTGGCGTGGGCGGCGAAGGAGACCAGGACCGAGTAGCGGACCGGAGCCGGCACAAAAAGCCCGGGCTCCGGCGGCCCGCCCGCGTTATGGTGACCCGCATGAACGTCACCGGCCCCAGCACCACCGCGACCGCGCGAGCGACCAGCTCGCCGGTTGCCGCCGCCTGACCTTCTTTCCCCTCTCCCCGGCGACCGGACAACGGTCCGTCGGCAGTGCCGCGGCGCATCCCGCCCCGGTCGGAGACCGGACGGTCCCGTTCTCCGGTGCCTCTCCCGCTTTCATGCGAAGGAGTCACCCCATGCGTACCGAGCAGCTGGTCAGCACGTTCGTCGAGTACTTCGAGGAGCGCGGGCACCACCGCATCGTCGGCTCGACCCTGCTGCCCCCGCCCGAAGACCCCGTGCTCTTCACCACCTCCGGCATGCACCCGCTCACGCCGTACCTGGAGGGCCGCCCCCACCCGCTGGGCAGGCGACTGGTCAACGTCCAGCGCTGCCTGCGCACGACGGACCTGGAGGAGGTCGGCGACGCCACCCACCTGACGGTCTTCGAGATGCTCGGCACCTGGTCACTGGGCGACTACGACGGCCCGGCCAGCCTCGACTGGGGATACGGCCTCCTCACCGAGGGCCTGGGCATCGATCCGGGCCGGCTGTACGCCACCGTCCACGCCGGCGACGACCGGACCGGACCGGACACCGCCTCCCTCGAGGTGTGGCAGGACCGCGGCGTCCCCGTCGAACTCACCCGGGAGGACAACTGGTGGTCCAACGGCCCCGTAGGACCGTGCGGCCCCGACTCGGAGATCTTCCTGTGGAGCGGCGACGGCCCGCCCCGGTCCACGCCCACCCGCGACGACCGCTGGGTCGAGGTGTGGAACCACGTGACGATGAGCCACCGCCGGCTCGACGACGGCTCGCTGGTCCCCCTGCCGCAGCGCAACGTGGACACCGGCCTCGGCCTGGAGCGGCTCGCCACCCTGCTCCAGGGCAAGTCGTCCGTGTTCGAGTGCGACGTCTTCGACCCCTGGCGCAGTCTCGTACCGTCCCGATGGCCCCTGGACGAGCGGTCGCTGCGCGTCGTCTGCGACCACCTGCGCTCGGCCGTCGTGGTACTCGGCGACGGGGTGCGCCCGGCCAACACCGGCCGGGGCTACGTGCTGCGACGCCTGGTACGACGCGTGCTCACCCTGCTGTGGCGGGACGACCCGTCGCGGAGCCTGGAGGACCTGCCGGACGTGCTGGTCCGGCACACGCTGGACCGCTTCCGGCAGGACATCCGGCCGGGCGACGTACGGCCGGTCCTGATCGAGGAGGAGCACCGGTTCCGCCGGCTGCTGGAGCGCGGCCGCCAGGTGCTCGCCCGCCCCCGGTTCCGGGGCCCGCTGACCGAGGAGGACTTCCACTACCTCCACGACACCCACGGCCTGCCGCGCGAGCTGGTCACGGGCCTGCTGCACGAGTGAAGACGACGCGGGGCGACGCCGAGCTCGGACCGCCGGGCCGGTCGGGCCTGTGGGGCCGGTCGGTCCGGGTCCCACCTGCGGGCATCGCGCAGGTGGGCGCCCCTGCCCGGACCGGGCTCCGGCTAGCCGGCGCTGATGGCCGCCACGTGCGTGGAGCCGTCCCGCCGGGCGGTGATGCGGACCTGTCCGGCGGGGAAGGGGTCCCTCCCGTTCGGGCCGGGTATCTGCGCGAACGGACTCCAGGAGCCGTCCGGCCTCCTGACGTTGTGCCAGATCCGCCCGTCGAGCCCGACCGCCACGATCTGGGCGGAGCCGTCGGGCGTCCCCGCGATGCCGATGGCGCTGGCGCCCATGGTGGGCGTGGTGACGCCCCGCGGCGGCCGGAATCCGGTCCAGGAACCGTCCGCCCGCCGCAGCTGGTGGTAGACGATCCCGTCGAGCCCGATCGCGAGGACCTGGGAGGATCCGTCGGGCATCCCGGTGATCGCCAGGGCCGGTCCGCAGAACGTGGGGGCCCCGCCGTAGCCCGCCAGGCGTCCCCACGCGGTCCACACACCGTCCCGCCCGCGAACGCAGTGGTACATGGCACCGTCCGTGCCGTAACTGAGCAGCTGCGCCGACCCGTCGGGCATGGCGGTGATCGACACCTTCGTCGCACCCCAGAGGCTCTTCGCCGTGAAGCCGGCCAGGGCCCGGAACCCGGGCAGCCCACCGTCGGCGCGCCGCTGCTGGTGGAAGGTGGTGCCGTCCATGGCCGTCACCACGATCTGGCAGGTGCCGTCGGGGAAGGCCGCGATGTCCGCCTCCCGGACGGTGAACCCGGCCGCTCCGTCCGGCCCCGCGACGCGCTGCCAGGGCTGGAGCGTGGCCGAGCCCCGTACGGCGGTCAGCCACAGCCCGTTGTCCGGCGCGATGCCGAGGACCACGACCGAGCCGTCCGCCATCGCGGCCGCGGCGCACTGGATCCCCTTGAACGAGCCGCTGCCGGAGGCCGCCGGAAGCGGACGCATGCTGCTCCACGACCCGTCGGAACGCCGCTCGGTGTGGAAGAGCACCCGCTGCTCCACGTCGTACGGGGGCAGTTGCGCGGAGTAGAACCACACCGGGTTGGTGATGGCCACCAGTTGGTCCAGCGTGGTGGAGGCGGGCTTGGGCCGGCGCACCTCGGCCCGGGCGAACAGCGAGGCCTTGCCCCAGCCGCGCCAGCGCAGCTGCCCCCGGCCACTTCCGTCGATACAGGTGGCGGCCATGATGCCCCACTCGGTGTACAGGGTGGCGATGCTGTCCGGGGCGCCCGTCACGTTGAGGGTCACGTCGACGGCGTCGAAGAACGACAGGGGCAGTTCCTCACCGGGGCCGGCCACCGATCCGCCGGTGCGGGCGGTGAAGTCCAGCGTCACGGCGGAGGATTCGACGGCGTACGAACGGCCCATGCGCAGTGCGTCCAGTACGGCGGGGGTCGACAGACTGCTGGCGTGCACCACGTTGTGGGGCCGGCCCACGGCGTCCGAGGGGCTGTGCGCATCGCTGTTGCCGACGGCGGCGACCCGCTTGCCGAGGCAGAGCATGACGTGCCAGGCGGCGATGTTGGCCGCGTCGTCCAGGGTCCAGGGTCCGTTCCACACCTCCAGCGCGTCGACGCGGTCGAGGCCGAACTCCCAGAAGGACCCCGCCGCCGGAGTGAGCGGGTGAGCGGCGATCGTGAGTCCGCCCAGGCTGTGCACGCGCCGGGCATGACTCTCGAACACCCCCGGGTTCGCGGGCCCGTAGCGCCAGTCCACCCACTCGCCCTGCGGCAGGCCGACCGCCAGCCAGTGACCGTGGCGAGTGGTGACCTCCTCGGCGTTGATGACCAGCAGGTCGGTCGGGATGTTGCCGCGCCAGGTCACGCCGGTGGAGCTGGTGTTGTGGTCGGAGGTGGCGATGAAGTGCAGCCCCTCCTGGCGGGCGGCCGCCACGATCTCCTCCACGGTGCGCTGCCCGTCGGAATGGACGCTGTGCAGGTGCAGGTCGCCCCGGTACCAGCCGGGGCCCCGCCCGGCCACCGAGGCCGGCAGGATGTCGTACGGGGTTCCGGGCAGCGTCTCCCCGTGGTGCAGGGTGACGTCGACCTGCCAGGCCATGCCGCCGGGGCTGCCGACCATCGGCCCCAGGATGACCGACCAGCCGCCGGGCTCCACGGGCCCGGGCACGTAGCCGGGGGTGGCGTCGGCGGGGGAGAGGGTGAAGCCGGTCCGTGCGCCGCCCGACCAGCCGCGGAAGCCGGACGGGCCGAAGATCCCCAGGTCCAGGATGCCGGCGGCGGCGTCGTGGGTGGTGGCGACGGAGATCCGCCGGACTCCCGCCGGTACGTCGAAGGCGACGTATGCCCACTGGTCGTTGCCCTGGGGGGAGTGGCCCCGGTAGGTGGTGGTCACCGTGTCGGTGCCCTGGCCCCTCGTCGCGGAGTGCGCGATCGGTGCGGGAACGAGCGCGGCCGCTCCGCCCGCGGCCAGCAGGGCCCCTAATCGGAGGAGGGACCGGCGCTCGACGTGCGGGCCGGCGTCGGGCGCATCGCTCGGGAGGTGTTCACTCGGCACAGCCGTGCTCTCCGTTCACGTGGGGCGCAGGGAAGGCGTGCAGGTGCGGGTGCGTACATGCGGGGGTGCGGGCCGGTGCGGGTGCGTGCATGCGGGGCGAATGCCGATGCGCGCGGAACGGGTGCGAACGGCTCCGCAGGAGGGTGGGGGAGTCGGAGCGAGCGGCGGTCCCGCCGCCGAAGGACGGGAGCGCCGCTCGCCTGGGCCGTCTCTTTCGGATCGTGCCGGCCGAGCCCGCGTTGTCCGGTGCCGGGCAGCGCGGGCCTGGGGGCACCTCCCCGCGGTACCTGGGGGAGCAAGATCTGAAAGAGACGGCCTAGCGGCGTGAGCGCTGGGCCTCGACGATCTGTCGCACGGAGCCGTCGACGTCCGACCGGGCCTGGACTCGCTCGGCGAACCCGGGGAACTGCCCGGCGATGGCGCTCAGCAGCCGCAGCTCCAGGGGCGCGACGTTGACCTCGCACAGGTCGCGCCGGACGGCTCGTACGACGCCGTCGGCGACCTGGCCGGGGGTGACGGTCCTGATGCCGTTCGGCGTGGTGGCACCGGTGGCCGCGAACATGCCGGCGTCGCGGACGAATCCGGGCTGGACCAGGGACACTCCCACGCCGGTGCCCCTGAGTTCCTGGCGCAGGGCGAGCGCGAATCCGCGCAGCCCGAACTTCGTCGCGTTGTACAGGGAGGTCGACTTGGTAGCGGCCTTGCCGGAAATGGAACCGACCAGCACGATGTGGCCGCGGCCGCGGCCCACCATGTGCTCCGCGAGCAGCCGGGAGAGCATGAGGGGCGCGCGGAGGTTGACGTCGAGGGCGCGGTCGAGCTGGTCCTCGGTGTAGTCCAGCAGGTCGCCGCTGGCGGGCAGGGCGGCGTTCGCGACGAGGATGTCCGCCTCCGCGCAGCTTTCGGCGAGGTGTACGACATCGGAACGTACGGCCAGATCGGCGACCACGGTGCGGGCGCCGCAGGCGTCGGCGGTGGCCTTGAGGGCTTCCTCGCGCCGCCCGGTGACCGTCAGGCGGGCCCCTTGGGCGGTCAGGCGCGCTGCCAGGGCGGCGCCGATGCCCCCGGTGGCGCCGGTCAGTAGAACGTTCGATCCGGATATGTCCACGACCACTCCCGTGCGGCTGACGAAGTCCCTCTACTGTTCGTTCGAACGAACAGTATGGATGAGTCCGCTGCTTGTCCACAGCGCGGCAGCCCCCGACCCCGCGGCCCCTCCGGGAAGGCCCAGCCGCCCGATGGGGCAGAATTGCGCCATGCCCCCTGCTTCCGACACCCGCCAGAGCATCATCGACGCCGTGCTGCGGATCATCGGTCAGGACGGCATCGCCGCCGTCACCAATCGGCGGATCGCCAAGGAGGCCGGGGTCTCACTCGGTTCCGTCACCTACCACTTCGCGACGCAGCACGAGCTGCTGCGCGAGAGCCTGCTGCACTTCGTGGCCGAGGAGACCCGCCACTTCACGGCGCTCGCCGACGCATGCTCCGACGAGCAGTTCGACATCGGCCAGGCGGCCGAGGTGGTGGCACAGGTCGCGGGCGGCAACGCCTTCGACAGCCGCCACATCGCGCCGTTCGAGCTGTACGTCCAGGCCGGCCGCGACGAACGGCTGCGCGCCGCCGCGGCCGAGTGCTTCGCCGCCTACGACCTGCTGGCCACCCGGATCCTGACCCAACTCGGCGTCCCGGACCCCGAGCGCCTGGCCGGCGTGGCCGTCGCCCTGGTCTTCGGGCAGCAGCTGCGCCGCCTGGCGACCGGCGCCCCGGCCGAGGACCTCGTCGACACCCTGCTGATCCTCACGAAGTTCACCCCGACGCAGAGTCCGTAGACCTGCCGGTCGCGCCGGTGAGCGTCATGCAGGGTGCCTGCCGCGGCCGCGGCGACCTCAGTACGCGTAACCCAGGTGCGCGAGGGCCTGCTTCAGCAACACCGCGTGGCCGCCCGGCATCTCGCCCTGCACGGCCGCCGAGAGCGCTTCCTGCGGGCTGAACCAGACCAGGTCCAGGGCGTCCTGCCGAGGACGGCAGTCACCCGCGACCGGCACGATGTAGGCGAGCGACACCGCGTGCTGGCGAGGGTCGTGATAGGGGGTGATGCCCACCGTGGGGAAGTACTCGGCGACCGTGAAGGGCTGGAGGGCGGCGGGGATGCGGGGGAGGGCCACCGGGCCCAGATCCTTTTCCAAGTGGCGGAGCAGCGCGTCACGGATCCGCTCGTGGTGCATGACACGGCCGGACACCAGCGCCCGGTTGATCGTCCCGTCCGCTCCGATCCGCAGGAGCAGCCCGATGCTTGTGACTTCGCCGGTGTCGTCCACGCGTACGGGGACTGCCTCGACGTACAGGATCGGCATCCGGGCCCGGGCCGTGTTCAGCTCGTCGCTGCTCAGCCAGCCGGGCGTGGTTTCGGTCGTGTCAGACATTCCTTGATCCTACGTTCCCTCGTGGGCCCCGGCCCAGATCACACGTCCACGAGCTTTGGCGCGGAACCCCGTTGCCAGGGAGGGCGGGGGCACGGGAAGGGTGCGACGGTCGGTCCCGGGCGCGTGCCGGGCGCGTGCCGGGCTGACGTACCGTTCGGGCATGAGCATGCCCCCGCCCCCGCAGTCCCCCGGCCCGTACGGGCCCCCGCAGCCCCCGAACCCGTACGGTGCGCAGCC
Source organism: Streptomyces sp. NBC_01232 (assembly GCF_035989885.1). GTDB lineage: Bacteria > Actinomycetota > Actinomycetes > Streptomycetales > Streptomycetaceae > Streptomyces. The sequence continues at coordinate 663,554 of NZ_CP108518.1, read as the reverse complement.
GTACGCCGCGCAGCCCGCGTACCAGCAGCCGTACCCCGGTCAAGGAGCCTGGGGGCAGCCGCCGATGGGCACGCCGCAGCGCAAGAGCCGGACGGGCATGGTGATCGGGATCGTCGCGGGGTCGCTGGTGGCGCTCGGCGCATTCGCCGCGTTCGCGGCCTCGTTGGGCGGATCCGGCTTCCCCGAGGCCAGGTACCGGCTGACCGTTCCCGAGACGCTGGTGGGCGGCGAGTACAAGCTGGTCCAGGACCTTTCGGCCACAGAGGGCAAGGAAGCCCTGAGCGGCAGCTACGACTCGAAGATCCGCGATCCGAAGCCGGCGGTCGGCCAGTACACCTCCGCATCGTCGAACGGGGCGAGTGCCCTGGTCATCTCGGGAATGTACGGCCGGTTCAAGGACCCCGCGGGCGCCCGCAGGAAGATGCTCGACGGTGCCACGGACCCCCAGGGCGCGTCCCTGGCGGTCCCTGCACGGGACATCACGCCCCCCGGATCCGACGTCACCGTGTCCTGCCAGGTGGTGACCGTGCGGCAGGGCGGGGCCGAGAGTTCCCTGCCGATGTGCGCCTGGGCCGACGAGAACACGGGCGCCTCGGTCGGCTTCGTCACCCCGGAGTCCTCGCAGCAGAAGCCCGGATCCATCGACCTCGCCGCGTTCGCGGGGACGACCCTCAAAGTGCGCGCCGAATCCAGGCAGCCGATCGGCTGACGGCGACGGAACGCGATACCCGGCTCTCGCGCCCACGGACCGACCACGACGCTCGGCGGGCTCCCGGCCTGCCGCCGGTTTTGGCCTCACCGGTACGGCGGGATGTCAGCCGGGCGGGCGGCCATTACGTGCGGGCACGGGGACGGGCGGACAGACTGAGCGCATGTCCGTGAAGGCGCGACGGCCCGTGTCGGCACCTCCCAGATGGTCGTTCCTGGACAAGGCGGCGTACGTCGCGGCGCCCGGGGCCGTCGTACTCGGGCTGCTCTACTACTTCGGCAACCAGTACAACGAGGCCTACTACCGTGCGTTCGGCGTCCCGGTCAGCGACCTGCCCATCTCCGTCGAGGCCGTCCTCGCGCGCAGCCCGAAGGCCCTCTTCTTCCCGGTCTGGATGCTGCTCGTCTGCGGGCTCGTCGTCCTGCTGGTGCTCGGCTGGCTCGGGCACGCCCTGGCCCGCCCGGAGAACGAGGGGCGGCGCCGCACGGTGTACCGCGCGCTGCTGGCGGTGGGACTGCTCCTGGGGGTGGTCGGGGGCTACCCCGTGTTCTTCCGGGAAGACCTGCTCGCCTTCCTCCCCGCGGGCTGGCCCCGCGGGCTGCTGCCCAGCCTCATGGTGGCCCTCGGATCCAGCCTGGCCTTCTTCGCCGTCCAGGTGCGCCTCGGGCAACACGATGCCGGGCGGCGGAACCCTCGGGTGCGCGACGCCGACCGGCTGTGGCTCGTGGCCGGGGCGTTGCTCCTGGGGATGCTGACATTGAGCCTGTTCTACGGCGTGTCCCGGTACGCGGCGATGGCGGGCGAGACGCAAGCGGTGGCTGACGCGAACGGTGGTATGAAGCAAAGCCCGGCCGTGGAGGTCCTTTCGCGCCTGCCGCTGGTCCACCACGCCAAGGATGTGGCGTTCAGGGACCTGGGTGCCCGGGCCGGGCCCTACCGATACCGGTACAGAGGCTTTCGCCTCCTGGTGAAGACCCCGACCCGCTTCTACCTCGTCCCCTACTACGGGGGGTACAAGAACACCGTGACGGTCGTGCTCCCGGACGACGACGGCACGGTCCGGGTGGAGATGAAGGGGTCTGTCAGGTGAGCTCGGGCTCGGGCGTGGGAGTCAGGGTCCCGTCGGGGGTCTCCGGGGTCTCGGTCCCGTCGGGGGTTTCCGGGGTCTCGTCGGGCTCCGGCGACGGGGGTTCGGAGGTCGTCTCCGGTGCGGCCTCGACGGCCTCACCGGTCAGGGTCACCGAGAACACGGGCCCCTCGGCGGTCGGAGCGGTGACCGTGCCCGTCCACGTGCCGGCTTCCTGGGCGGTGTGGCTGACCTGGACGCTGCACGTCTCCTGGGGCTGAAGTGTGACGCCGGTGCAGCCGTCCCCGACGATCGAAAGCTCCCCGCTGTCGGTCGTGGCCCTCAGCGGCTGGACGGTAAGGGGCACCTGCTGGTCGTTGGCGAACTCCATGGTGCCTCTGGCGGGCTCATCCAGTTGTGCCCTCGGCACGGACAGCGTCGTGCCACCGCCGGAGCCTCCGTCGGTGCCGGGGAAGACCTTGCCCAGATCCTCGTCCGCCGGCGCGGTGGGGGACGTACTGGTCTCCGTGCCGGTGGTTGCGGTGTCACGGATCTCGACGGGCTCGGAGTCGGATCCCCCGCACGCCGTGGAGGTCATGATGAGGGCTGTCAGCAGCGTCGCCGCGGCGAAGCCGCGTCTGATGTCCGGCATCACGGTGTCCGTCCCTCCGCTCAGACTCGGGTCGGCGCCCAACGTCGCACAGTGGCTCGCCGTAAGCACGGAACCGGCACGGTGACACTGCGTAATCTCCCCGGGCGGCGGTACCGCTCGGGCGCGGACTTCCCCTCCCCGCGCGGCTGTCGTCGCCGCGGTCCCCTCCGCCGGCCGGCCCCGCTCGCCGTGCCGGTTCGTGACCGCCGTCCTACGCTCGGGGCATGCGACGCCGCCCGATGCACATGTCTGCCGAGGCCCAGGACGCTCTGCGCACCGCGCTGGAGGAACTCCGCGCGGAGCTGAAGGTTCCCCTGAGCTTCCCCAAGCGCGTACTCAATGCGGCCGACAAGGCCAAGCGTGAGGCGCGCTTGCCCGACAAGGACGCCACCCACCTGCCGTTCTTCACGATCGATCCGCCGGCCTCCAAGGACCTCGACCAGGCCATGCACCTGGAACGGCGGCCGGGTGGCGGCTACCGCGTGTACTACGCCATCGCGGATGTGGCCACCTTCGTCAGGGCGGGCAGCCCTCTGGACATCGAGGCGCACGACAGGATCGAGACGCTGTACTTCCCCGACCTCAAGGTGCCCCTGCACCCGCCCGTCCTCTCCGAGGACGCGGCCAGCCTGCTGCCGAACAAGAAACGCCCAGCCCTGTTGTGGCAGCACGACCTCGACGCCCACGGCAATCTGACCGACTCGTCCGTGAGCCGGGCCATGATCTGCAGTCGGGCCCAGTTCGACTACGCCTACGCCCAGCAGGCCATCGAGAACGGCACGGCGTCGGACTCCCTCGCCCTGCTGCGCGAGATCGGCGAGCTGCGGGAGGCGGTCGAAATCGCGCGCGGCGGCATCTCGGTGAACCTGCCGGACCAGGAGGTCATCCTCAAGGACGGATCGTTCCGGCTGCGCTACGTGGCGACGCTGCCGGTCGAGGGCTGGAACGAGCAGATCTCCCTCATGACCGGCATGTCCGCGGCCCAGATCATGCTCGACACGGGTACCGGCATCCTGCGGACCCAGAAGGAGCAGGCCGATCAGAACGTGAGCAAACGCCTGCACGACATCGCGAAGGCCCTGGGCATCGTCTGGCGGCCCGGCATCTCGTACGCCACGCTGGTCCGCAAGCTCGATCCCCGGAACCAGCAGCACATGGCCTTCCTCACCGAGGCCACGAGCACGATGCTCAAGGCGGAGTACACCGTCTTCCGCGACAACCAGAAGCCGGCGTACACGATGCACGCGGCGATGGCGGCCCCGTACGCCCACTGCACGGCTCCGCTGCGGCGCCTGGTCGACCGGTACACCAATGAGCTGTGCGTGATGGCGTGCGCGGACAAGCCCCCGCCGAACTGGGTGCTCGACGCCCTGTCCTGCATCCCGTGCGACACGGCACGGGGGAAGAGCGGCCCGGCGGACCGGCAGACCGTGGACCTGGCCGAGGCCGCGGTGCTCAAGGACCGCGTGGGCGAGGTGTTCGACGCCGCGGTCATCGACACCGACGCGGAGCGGGGCAGACCGCGCGAGGGCAAGGTGTTCCTGGCCGACCCGGCGGTGCTGGCCAAGGTCGTCTCGACCAACGGCCTGGATCTCCAGCTCGGATCCAGCGTCAGGGCCACGCTCAAGCAGGCGGACCCCGCCGCGGACGAGGACAAGGTCCTCTTCACCGTGCCCTAAGGGGTGGACGTGCCCGGCCGCACGGAGCGGTGATCTTGGCAGGGCATCCCTCGTCCGGGTGAGAGCTCAGTGGATCGCTCGTTCACTCAGGAACCCGGAGGGCTCCGCCATGAAGTACACCGTCTCGCTCGAGATCGCCCTGCCGCGCGAGAAAGTGGTCCAGCTGCTCGCCGACCCGGCGCAGATGCCGAAGTGGCTGCGGGGCCTGGTGCTGCATGAGCCGCTGAGCGGCGCGCACGGGCAGGTCGGCACCACGTCGCGGGTCGTGATGCAGATGGGGCAGCGGAAGATGGAGTGCACCGAGACAATCACGCGCCGGGAACCGACAGACCTGCACGGGATCCCGAAAGGGAGCGTCGTTCACTTCGACCGCGAGATCGTCGGCGAGGGCATGTGGAGCGCCGTGCGCGACCGGCTGACCGAGGCCGGTCCGGAGACGACGCTCTGGGCGAGCGAGAACGAGTACCGGTTCAGCGGCTTGATGATGCGGCTGGTGGGGTTCCTGATGCCCGGCGCCTTCCGCAAGCAGTCGCTGCAGCACATGCGGGACTTCAAGGCGTTCGCCGAGGAGGGAAAGGACGTCCGCGAAGCGAAGCCCTGACCTGTCTGCGGAACATCGACGACGGGGCTTTCTCCGCACGAACCCGCGTCCGCGCCCGCGCACGCGTCGGCAGACGCGGCCCAAGCTCACCAGCGACCAGGCCGCGGTCGACGGCAACGGCGTTAAACCGTCACGCAGTTATGCCCAAAAGGTGACTTTCTGGAGTCCGAACCGGTCGGATAGCAATAGCGGGGCGCCTGGAACGGCCCGCCGATGGTCGGCGGCGATTCCCAGCGCGCCTAGGAGGAACGTCTCTGTGATCCGCACCCGGTACGCCGCCGCTCTGGCCACCATGGCCGTCACCGCCCTGGCGATCTCCGCGAGTCCCGCATCGGCGGCACCCGGTGACACGCTCACCATGTGCTCCAGCACGCTCACCCCGGACGGCTGGGTGGACACCCAGTGGTGGAACAGCGGCGGGTGCGGCTCCGGCTTCACGCCCAACACCAAGCAGATCAAGGACCTCAGAGGCTACCCGGTCGGTACCCAGGTCAACGCCTGCGCGTCCACCTGGCCGCCCGCCGGCTGGACCATCACCAACACCTACTACTCGAGCGGCTGTCGCTACTCCGCGGTCCCCAGCTTCAACCCCAACACCTGGACGCTGAAGCGCACTTCCTGACCCCGTGGGGCGTCGTGGCCCGAGCGACCCCCGGGTCCGGCCGCGGCGCCCCGTGCCCTGGCCGTGGGCGGGCCGACGGCGGTGAGCGGGTGGCGCCTCCGGCGTGTCCGCCGCCGCGGGGCGGGGCGTCCCGGTCCCGCTGCCTACCGTGGCCTCATGAGCACACGTCCAGCACCGCTGTCGGCCGGGTACGGGATCCGGCCCGCCCGGCCCGCCGAGTCCGCGGCGGTGGCCGCGCTCCTGGCCCGCGCCTTCGCCGACGATCCGGTCATGGCCTGGATGATTCCCGGCGCCGACGGGGAGCGGGAGCGCCGGATCGCCCGCTACTTCCGGCTGGCCCGGCGGCAGCAGCGGCCGCGCGCCGGCGCCGTACGCGTCGCAGCGACGGCCGAGGGACGGCTGCTGGGGGCCGCGCTGTGGTCGGGACCCGGGCGCTGGAGCACCTCCGCCGTACGGGAACTGGCGGCGCTCCCCCGGTACGCGGGCATCTTCGGCCTCCGAGGGATGCCACGGGCCGGGGAGGTCCAGGAGGTCATGCACGAGGCCCATCCGGCAGAGCCGCACTGGTACCTGCCGGCCGTGGGGACGGACCGCGGGCTCCAGGGGATGGGCGTCGGTTCGGCGCTGCTGCGCCAGCAGCTCGCCGACTGCGACCGGTTGGGGCAGCCCGCCTACCTGGAGTCCAGCAACATCACCAACGTGCCCTTCTACGAAAAGCTGGGCTTCCGCGTCACCGGTGAGCTCCTGCTGCCGAACGGCGGGCCGACCCTCTGGCCGATGTGGCGCGGCCCCGATCCCGCAGCCGGGCGCGCGCCTCGCTAGGAGGGTGTCTTCCGCCCTGATGTCATCAACTACCGTTGGTGGGCAGGTGTGTTGAAGAAACGATCACGCTTGCGTTCCGTATAAGTGTTCTGGAAGCCTCCGCTTGACTCTCCTGTCACATGAGCAACGGAGGCAACCCCCGCATGCCCTCAAGTCGAATACGCCGCGCATGGCTCGCGACCGCCGCCACGGCAGCGCTCGCGTTCACCGGCCTCGTGGCGCCGGCCCAGGCCGAGGACCTTCCTCCGGACCTGCCCGGCTCCTGGGTCCAGGAGCCCCGCGCGACCGGGGGCACACCCTCGTCGTTCGGCAGCCGCGCCGCGGTCACTCCCGGCGGCGCGGCCTCACCCGGCGACTTCACGCTGTCGCCCGGCGACCTGAACGCCGAGACCACCAGGCGGGTCGCCCGGCTGGACGCGGTGCTCCCCACGTCGGGCGGCGTGCAGAGGCTGCTGGCCGGGGCGAACCGCACCGTCCAGCCGTGGTGCTCCCGCGACCCCTTCGGCACCGCCTCCGACCCCGACGTCAAGTACTGCCTGCAGGACGACGACTCCGTCTCGCAGGAGTGGGTCCCGCAGGGCTTCACCGGCGTCTCCGACGCCAAGGAGAACGAGCTCTGGGGCGAGGCCGGGGACATCCAGCTGTTCGCCTCCTACGACGGCTGGGACCCGGGCCGCGAGAACGGCCCGCTCCCGACGGCCGGCGACTGCACCCCGGCCGAGCTGGAGGCCAACGACGCCTGCAATCAGAAGGGCGTCCGGATCACCTTCGTGCAGAGCCGGGCCAACCCGGCCACCGGCAGTCCCGAGGTCAAGTACCGGCACGTCCTGCTGGGCTGGACCTATGTGAACTCCGCCGACCACGTCTCCTTCGACGGACTGCACTCCGCCGAGTACCCGATCCAGAAGGGCGTCCACGCCGGCGGGATCGTCTGGTACGGCAACTACCTCTACGTCGCGGACACCCGCAACGGTATGCGCGTCTTCGACATGCGCTCCATCATGGACCTCGACCCGGACGGCGACCCCCGCACGCACGACGCGATGGGGACCGACACCGACGGGGTCAGGACCACCGCCAACGTCGAGGACAGGACGAAGGTCGGCCGGCACGACAACGTCTGGTACAGCTTCGGCTACCGCTACGTCATGCCGCAGGTGGCCGCCTGGAAGTTCAAAGCGACGCAGAGCAACCCCAAGGGCTCCTACGCCTGCGTCTCGACCGGCGCCCCCAAGGCCTCCCACATCTCGCTGGACCGCAGCACCAGGCCGGACCGGCTGATCATGGGCGAGTACTGCCGCCCGGAGAGCGGCTACCCGTCCACCGGCCGCATCGCCTCGTACCCGGTCGCGGCCCTGGAGGGACGCTCCGCCGACGTCGCCGCGGAGGGCTGGGCCAACTACCTGCCGCTGGCAGGCGGCGGTGCCCAGGGCGCGGCCGTGCACGAGGGCACGCTGTACCTGAATGAGTCCAAGGGCACCGACGAGCCGGGCAACCTGTGGCGCTACACCTGGAGCGACGGCCGGCTGGTCCAGAAGGGCCAGCCCGTCAAGACCGCCCGTGGCGCCGAGGACCTCTACATCGAGCGGGGCACCGGCCGTTTGTGGTCCCTCTCCGAACACCGTCCGGGAGCGGCGTCCGACTGCACGGCAACCCGGGACACCGCCGATCCGGTGGGGACGGACTACTGCCAGCGCGTGCTCTACGGGCACAAGCTGAGCTGGCTCGACAGCCGCCCCTAAAGGTTGTTTCACAAGGTGATCGGGTCTCGAGTAGGCGGCTCGCGCCAGCTCGAAGGCGGCTGGTTTGTCCGCTTTCCCGGCCACCGAACGGGGTGGCTGAATCGCGTCAAAGCGGACCTGATTCGCGGCCGACGGGGCTTGTGAAACAACCTTTAGGGTCAGGGCCGCAGGCCGGCCCGCCTGAGTGCGACCGCGGAGAGGGCGCCGATGACCTGCTCGTCCCCCCGGCGCCACGCGTCGGCGAGACCGCCAGGAGGGGTCGGGAGCGCGGCGAGGTCGCGCACCGGGCCGGTGAGGGCGCGCAGGGCGAGCAGGTCCGCGCCCCCCGGCGCGTCGCAGAGGCGCCGCAGGGTGGTGCTGCGGCGGATCCAGCGCAGCCGTGCGGGCAGCCACAGCAGCAGAACGACGGTCACCGGGAGGACGATCAGAGCCAGCGCGGTCAGGTTGGCCACCTGGCTGACGGCGTCCTGGAGCGACTGGCCGGCGTCGGCGAACCCGGTACTGGCGTCGGCCGCGGAGTGGAGCGGCTTCTTCAGGAGATCGCCGACGAACGGCACGTTCGAGGCCGCGTCACCGGCGTTCTCGAGCTCGTTGGCGAGGCTGTCGCCCGAGCTCTCGACCCTCCGGCCCGGTTCGGCCAGCAGCATGATCGCGTCGTGGACGGCGAGGGCGAACCACACCGCGGCGGCCACCAGGAACACGGCGATCAGATCCGCGAGCACCTGGCGGTTCCGACGTGCTGGCGTCTGGGCGTAGAGGCGCATCGGCGGGCTCCCGTTCGGGTCAGGACGTCGAGGAGGACCGGCCCCCGCCGGGTGAGGCCCGGCGGGGGCCGGCCGTTCGACCGTACCGCCGGACCCGGCTCGTCCACCGGCCTTCCGGACGAACGTTCCCGGCACGACGCCTGGTCGGCGCACCGGGGCCGGCGGACCGGTCATCGACCGACCGACCGACCGACCGACCGGACCGGCCGGACCGGCCCATCGGCTAGGCGAGGTCGAACCGGTCGAGGTTCATCACCTTGTCCCAGGCGGTGACGAAGTCGCGCACGAACTTCTCTCCCGCGTCCTTCGAGGCGTAGACCTCCGACAGCGCCCGGAGCTGGGCGTGGGAACCGAAGACGAGGTCGACCGCGGTGGCCGTCCACTTGACCTTGCCCGTGGCGTGATCGCGGCCCTCGAACACGTTCTCCGCCGAGTCCGACGCCTTCCACTCCGTGCCCATGTCGAGCAGGTTCACGAAGAAGTCGTTCGTCAGCACCCCCGGGCGCTGTGTGAAGACGCCGTGCTGGGCCTGCCCGTGACCGGTGTTCATGGCCCGCATGCCGCCGACGAGAACCGTCATCTCCGGTGCGGTCAGGGTCAGCAGGCAGGCTCGGTCCAGCAGCAGGGACTCCGGTGACAGCTTCTCTCCGGCCTGGAGGTAGTTGCGGAACCCGTCCGCCTTGGGCTCGAGTACGGCGAACGCCTCCACGTCGGTCTGCTCCTGCGAGGCGTCCGTACGCCCCGGTGCGAACGGGACCTTGATGTCGTGACCGGCGCTCTTCGCGGCCTGCTCGACGGCAGCACACCCGCCCAGCACGATCAGGTCGGCGAGGGAGACCTTCGTCCCGCCGGACTGCGCCCGGTTGAAGTCCTGCTGGATCTGCTCGAGCGACTGCAACACCGCAGCCACCTCGGGCAGGTCGTTGACCGCCCAGTCCTTCTGCGGCGCGAGCCGGATCCGGGCCCCGTTGGCCCCGCCCCGCTTGTCGGTGCCCCGGAAGCTCGACGCCGATGCCCAGGCGGTGGTGACCAGCTGGGGGACGGACAGCCCGGCGGCGAGGATCGTCGCCTTGAGGGAGGCGACGTCCTCGTCCGAGACCAGCGTGTGGTCGACCTCGGGGACGGGGTCCTGCCACAGCTGCGGTTCGGGGACCCACGGGCCGAGGTAACGGGAGACCGGGCCCATGTCGCGGTGCAACAGCTTGTACCAGGCCTTGGCGAACGCCTCGGCGAGCTCGTCCGGGTTCTCGTGGAAGCGCTTCGCGATCGGCCCGTAGACCGGATCCATGCGCAGCGCGAGGTCCGTCGTCAGCATCATCGGCGCGTGCTTCTTCGACGGATCATGGGCGTCCGGCACCGTGCCCTGGGCAGCGGGGTCGACGGGAGTCCACTGCTGCGCACCGGCCGGACTGGTCGTCAGCTCCCATTCGTAGCCGAATAGGTTGTCCAGGTAGCCGTTGTCCCACTTCGTGGGCGCGGAGGTCCAGGCGCCCTCGAGCCCACTGGTGACCGCGTCGACGCCCTTGCCGCTGCCGTAGGTGTTCTTCCAGCCGATGGCCTGCTGCTCGACGGGACAGGCCTCGGGCTCGGGACCGATGTATTCGGCACCGACCGCACCGTGGCACTTGCCGAACGTGTGGCCGCCGATGATGAGCGCGGCCGTTTCCTCGTCGTTCATGGCCATGCGGGCGAACGTCTCGCGAATGTCCCGGGCGGCGGCGATCGGGTTCGGATCCCCGTTGGGACCTTCCGGATTGACGTAGATCAGCCCCATCTGAACGGCGCCGAAAGGCCCGGTGAGTTCCCTGTCGCCGCTGTAGCGCTCATCTCCGAGCCAGGTGTCCTCCGGACCCCAGAAAATCTCCTCGGGTTCCCAGATGTCCTCGCGCCCGAAAGCGAATCCGAAAGTCTTGAACCCCATCGATTCCATGGCGCAGTTGCCGGCGAACACCAGGAGGTCGGCCCATGAGATCTTCCGGCCGTATTTCTGCTTGACCGGCCAGAGCAGACGGCGCGCCTTGTCGAGGCTCGCATTGTCCGGCCAGCTGTTGAGGGGAGCGAATCGCTGCGCGCCGGCTCCGCCGCCACCGCGGCCGTCGGCGATCCGGTACGTGCCCGCGGCGTGCCAGCTCATCCGGATGAAGAGCGGCCCGTAGTGGCCGTAGTCCGCGGGCCACCAGTCCTGCGAGGCCGTCATCACCTCGAAGACGTCCTGCTTCAGGGCGTCGAGGTCCAGGGTCGCGAGCTCTTCCGCGTAGCTGAAGCCCTCGTCCATCGGGTCGGCCAGAGGCGATCGCTGGTGCAGAACCTGAAGGTCCAGCTGATTGGGCCACCAGTCCCGATTCGACCGGGGGCGAGTCGGCGCAGGGGTCGGGGCAGGAATTACTGGGTTCTCGCTGTCGCTGCCGGACACGTCCGTCCTTCTTCCTGTGTCGATTCTTCCATCTGCCGGATGCAAGTGCGTTCGTCTTCTCGGTGCGTCCGTATGGTCGCGCACCGGAGGGCTCGCGGCCACGAGAACACGCAGGGCGCTTCCGCCCAAGAAGCGGGGTCGTGGGCCGACGGCCGATATTTCGGTGACATCTTCAGATGATCGTGAGCGGCCTGCCGGTGAAGGAATGCCCGATGCTGTTCCGGGCGGGCCCGGACCGATCTCGCTAAGGTTTCCGGGTCCCCGCGAATTCGAAAGGTGAGCCGATATGAGCGAGCTGCTGGTGCGGCTGCGAGGGCGCGGCTGGCGGATGACGTCCCAGCGGCGTGTCGTCGTGGAGGTCCTCGCCGGCGATCACGTGCACCTCACCGCCGACGAGGTGCACGCCCGCGCGGCCGAGCGCCTGCCCGAGATCGCCCGGGCGACCGTCTACAACACCCTGGCTGAGCTGGTATCGATCGGTGAGGTTGCGGAGGTCTGCGTACAGGGCCGCGCGAAGCGCTTCGACCCCAACACCCGTCACCCGCACCAGCACCTGGTGTGTTCCGGCTGCGGCATCATCCGCGACGTCCGCACCACCGCCGCGCCGGCCGACCTGCCGATGGAGGAGCGGTTCGGCTACACCGTGTCCGAGGTCGAGGTCACCTACCGGGGCCTGTGCCCCTCCTGCGCGCCGTCCCTGCGGGAAGCAGCTCGGGCGCAGGTGCCCACAGCCCATCCGTCCCGGAGGCCGTGAGCTCCCGCGGGGGAGGCGCCGGCCGTCCCGCGTCCTCGCGCATGCCCCCCGGGTGGGCCGGCCCGCCCCGGGCCGACGGCGTGCCGAGACGCCGCCGGTGGGGCCCGCTTTGGGATCGAATTTGAGCCAAACCCGACCAGAGGGATCGTTTCTTTTTGCATAATCCTGTTCTGATCGTGGCCGAAGGCAACCGTGTGGGGTTGCAGATCGGTCGCAGGGGGAAGGGTTGATGCGCCAAATGGCGAGAACTGTTCGATGACATCCGTCCCCGTGGCAGCAGCGGATGGCCGCACCCCGGCACCGAGCCGGTCGGCCCGCCCACCCCCGAATGTGCAGCGCGTCCACGTCCTTGCCTGTCGCAGCGCGTCTCCGACAGGCCGTTCACGCCCCTGACCTGGGGTTGCCTCCGAAGGGCAGCCCGCTCGCGCTCGTGGTCCGCACACCGATGTGCGCCGAAAGGGAGGTAGGGATCCCATGACAGTGACAGTGCAGGACATCGAACTTCCCAAGCTGCGGATGCCGTACCCGGTGCGGCTGAATCCTTACCTGCCGGTCCTGCGCGAGGAGACCGAGACGTGGGCGCGCGAGATGGGCATGCTGGCCGGCGACGCCGCGCCGTCCGCCGCGCCGATATGGACCCGGTCCCAGTTCCGGGCCATGGCCGTCGACCAGCTGACCGCATGGACGCTCCCCGACGCCTCGCTCGTCGGGCTCCGGCTCAATCACCGGTTCAACCTCTGGGCCCTGGCCTGGGACGACTACTTCGCCTCCGCCTTCAAACAGACGGGCGACCTCGCGGGCGCGCAGGCCTTCACCGCACGTCTCCACGTCTTCCTGTCCCCTGAGCCGGGCACCCGGCTGCCGGAACCGGCCAATGCCGTCGAGAAGGGAATGGCCGACCTCCAGCAACGCCTGTTCCCGCCGGCGCTCGCGCACTGGCGCCAGGGGCTCAACCGGGCGCTGGCACGCTACATCGACGCCGGAGTCCAGGAACTGGTCAACAGCCGCTCCGGCCGCGTCCCCGACCTCATCGAGTACGCCCAGTTCCGCCGGGAGAGCTTCGCCGCGTACACCGCCCCCTACTCCGTCGAACTCGCCACCGGCGCCCGGATCCCCGAGCAGATCCGGCACAGCCGGACCGTCGGCGCTCTCCTCGACGCCTTCATGGACTACATGGGCCTGGCGAACGACATCGCCTCCTACCACCGGGAGGTCCACGACGAGTACGACGTCAACAACCTCGTTGTCGTCCTCGAGACGTCCCTGGGCCTGAGCGTCCAGGAGGCGATGGACGCCGCCGCGGACCTGGTCACGGCCCGGCTGCGCCACTTCGAGCACCTCATAGAGAGCGAACTGCCCCCGCTCGTCAGGAGATCCGGACTGGACCACGGCGAACAGATCGAGCTGGAGGCGTGGATCAACGGAGCCTGGAGCTTCCTGTCCGGCCTCCACGCCTGGTACACCGGGGCACCCCGCTACGCGCCCGCGAGCGGTTCCGTCCCCGAGCAACGGACGGCGGGCGCCACGGTGCCCGCCCGCGAGCCCTGCCCCTCGGCCACGTAGGTCCGGCACCGCGCACCGGGTGGGGGACACGACGAGGGGCCGGCGGACGATAGCGTCCGCCGGCCCCTCGTCGTGGGCCCGACGCAGATGCGCCGTACCGGGCCTATCGCATCCGCAGGAACCGCTTCAGCCGCGCCCGCCACGAGATCCGCGGTACGGAGTCCGGCATGCGCGGTGCCATCGGCATCCCGGTGGTCGGTGCGGGCGGCGCCGGCAGGGGCGTCGCCCGCAGCTCACGGGCTTCACGAGGACGGGCGGCGAACTTCACGGGCAGCGCCGTCAGATGGCGGGCCCACGTCGAGGAACGCCAGGTGAGATCGGACTCGGGGACGGCCAGGCTGATGTCGGGCAGCCGGGTGAGCAGGATGTCGATGCCCGTGTCGGCGATGACACGCCCGATGTCCTGGCCGGGGCACTCGTGGGCGCCCGCACTGAAGGACAGGTGCGCGCGGTTGTGGTGCACGCGGGTCGTGGGGTCCTGGCGGACCGCCTGGTCGACGTTGCCGGCGGCCAGGCCGAGCAGCAGCATGTCGCCCGCCTTGATCTCCTGCCCGCCGAGCGTGGTGTCTCCGGTGGCCCAGCGGCCCGGACACACCATCAGCGGCGGTTCGTCCCACAGCACCTGCTCCACCGCCTCGGGCAGGGTCATCTGGCCACCGGCGAGCGATCCGCGGAACCGCGGATCGGTGACCGACATCCGCAGCACGTTGGCCATGAGGTTGGCGGTCGTCTCATAGCCTGCGAGCAGGATGAGGCGCAGGTGGTGCTGCACCTCCTCGTCACTGAGACCGGCCGGGTGGGCCATCAGTACGGATGCGATGTCCTGCCCGGGCAGGACCCGCTTGGCAGCGACGAGCTGCTTGAGGGTCTCCAGCACGTAGGCATTGCTGGCGAGGGACGTCTCGGTGGCCTTGAAGAGGTCCCGGGCGGCATGGACGAGCTTGGGAGCGTCCTCGTCCCGCATGCCGAGCAGGTTGGTGAGTACGAGCATCGGCAGGGGCTCGGCGAACTCACCGACCAGCTCCGTCCGGCCCTTCTCGCTGAACTCGTCGATCAACTGGTGTGCGAAACGGGTGATGTGACGGCGGACGCCGCGCTGGTCGAACTGATTCAGTCCGGCCGTGACGGCGCCGCGCAGGCGCTGGTGCTCCTCGCCGTCCGCGCACACGCAGTCGGGACGCCAGCCGATCATCGGCACGAGCGGCGAGGTCTCCGGGTCGATCTCGCCGCTCCTCCAGCCGTGCCAGGTGCGGGGGTCGCGGGAGAACTGGGTGGAGCGGGTGGCCACGTCACGGTTCTCGAGGTATCCGAGGACGAGCCACGCACGTACGTCCCCTTCGAGCAGGACGGGCGCCACCGGACCGTGCTCGGCCCTCAGCTTCTCGTACAGGCCCATGGGGTCGGTCTCGGCAGCGGTGCCGTGGAGCCGGGTCACTCCTGCGGCGCCCGTGGCGGCGTGGGCCGGGCATCCCGGGGGAGGGGCGAGCCGCGGATCGGTCGCGGCGCGGTCGGTGGGCGGGACGGTCATGCGGACTCCTGGGCGGCGGCGAGGGTGCACAGGTAACCCATCAGCGAGAGCAGGGCGTCGCGGCAGGACGACCGGTCGCGCGCGTCGCAGGCGACGATGGGTACGGATTCGTTGAGGTCCAGAGCGGAGCGCAGGGCTGCCATCGGGTGCTGCGGGGCCTCGGGGAAGGAGTTGACGGCCACGACGAAGGGGACGCGGCGGTCTTCCAGTCGGGTGATGATCTCGAAGCAGACTTCGATCCTGCGGGTGTCGACGAGGACCACGGCGCCGAGCGCGCCTTCGAAGATGCCGTTCCACAGGAACCAGAAGCGCTCCTGGCCCGGCGTCCCGAAGAGATAGAGGATCAGTTCCTC
The DNA here is from genome assembly GCF_035989885.1 of Streptomyces sp. NBC_01232. GTDB lineage: Bacteria > Actinomycetota > Actinomycetes > Streptomycetales > Streptomycetaceae > Streptomyces. The sequence continues at coordinate 648,286 of NZ_CP108518.1, read as the reverse complement.
GTTGATGCTGATGCGGCCGAAGTCCATGGCGACGGTGGTGGTGTTCTTGCCCTCGGCACCGGGATTGTTGTCGATCCCGACGCCGGCCTGCGTCATGGTCTCTTCGGTGGTCAGGGGAGCGATCTCGCTCACCGCCCCGACCATCGTGGTCTTGCCGACCCCGAAGCCGCCGACGATCACCACCTTGACCCCCCTGGCGCCGTGCGGCAGCAGCACGTCGGTGCCGCTGGGGCCGGCGGCGGGTTGGTCAGAGATTGCGTAGTCCATGGATCACCGCCTCCAGAAGGCCGAGTTCGGGGACCGCGGAGACGGGAACGGGGGCGATCGCCTCGACCCGCCCGTCCTCGACGAGCTGGGAGAGCAGGGCCGTGAGCACGCTGAACGGCAGGCTGAGATACGCGGATATCTCGGCCACCGACAACGGGTACTGGCACATGGCCAGGATCGACGCCTGCTCGGGCTGCATCGCGGGTTCGGGTGCGGACCTCGATGTGATGAGGGTGACCAGGTCGAAGGCCTTCGCCGAGGAACCGGGACCACCGGAGATGACGTAAAGGGGTACGGGACTGCCTTCGTCCCATGCGCCGTGGTGCTCTGATGTCACATCGCCTGCCCGACGTCATCCCGAGGCGGGCTTGTCATGTGCTGGCCGATCCTGAACACGAGCGTACGCATCCGATCGCCCAGCAGCCCCGCATCCACCTCCTCATCGGCCAGTACCGCGAGGTAGGCCCCGGGTCCGGCCGCCATCAGGGAGAAGTACCCGCCGTCGACCTCGATCCCGACCATGCGCGTCGAGCCGTTTCCGTGCGGGAACTTCTGCGCGATGGCCTTCGCCAGGCTCTGCATTCCCGAGCAGGCGGCGGCGATCGCGTCAGCGGTGTCGGTCTCCGTGTTCGCTTGACCGATGCACAGACCGTCCGACGAAAGCACGACCACGTGTCGTACGTAAGGGACGCTGGACGCGAGCTCCTTGAGCATCCAGTCCATGTTGGGCAGTGGCGTCACGGTTACTCATCCTCATCTGATGACTCGATGGACTGGAGGGAGGGGCCGGTACCGGATCTCTTCTCGCCGCTGAACGCCTCCCACATCAAGCCCGGCTGCCGGGCCGCGCTCCCGGGCTTCGAGGGGAAGGCGGTCGGGGCGACGGGGGGCTGGGGGGCCGTGCGGACGACGGGCGTCGGGACGGGCGATTCCCGTCGCCGCTGCGGCAGCCCGTTCGCGGTCTGCCCGACCTCGACGGAATCTCCTGCGGTCTCCCGCACCATCGTCGGCCTCGGCAGGATCGGAGCGCCCGTGCGCCTCGGCGCGAACGGCTGGACTTTCTGGGGTTGTTGCTCGACGGTGGTGATCAGGCGTCGCGGCACGAGCACCACGGCCCGTACGCCGCCGTATGCGGAGGGGCGCAGATCGACCTCGAGGCCGTTCTCGCGGGCCAGCCGGCTGACGACGGGCAGGCCGAGCTGGGTCGCCTCGCCCAGGTCGGACAGGTCCAGGCTGGAGGACCCCTGTGCCATCACGCGGTCGATGCGCTGCCGGACCTCTTCGGTGAGCCCCACCCCGCGGTCCTCGATCTCGATGGCGATGCCGGACGGCACCTCGCTCGCGCTCACCTCGACCGGGGTGTGCGGAGGCGAGAAGGTGGTGGCGTTGTCGAGGAGTTCGGCCAGCAGGTGGATGAGGGGCTCGGCCCCCTGGCCGATGACGGCGACCTCCGTGACCGACTGCAGCTTGACGCGGGGGTAGTCCACGATGCGCGACATGGCGCCCCGTACGACGTCGTAGAGCGGGATCGCCTTCGACCACTGACGGCCGGGCCGTGCGTCGCCCAGGACCGCGACACTGGCCGCGAGGCGCCCGATCAGGGCGTTGCGGTGGTCGATGGCCTGCAGACCGTGGGAGACGACGATGTCCGTCCCGTGCAGGATCTGCATGTCACGGAGGTCCTTGGCGAGCTGGTGGACGATCGCCTGGACGCGGCGCGCGATCGCCACCAGGGCCCGCTGGGAGGAGTCGCGCGTCTGCTCCTCGGCCTCGACCGCTTCCAGGAGCGTGCGCAGAGCCGCGCGGAGGGCTTCGGCGAACTCGATGTCGAGGTGGTCCCCGAACGTGACGGCCTGCAGGATCTCCGAGGCAGGGTCACCCTTCTGCATCCGGGCGACGGCCGCGGGGAGCAGCTCCTCCGCGAGCCATACCGTGGTGGCCCGCTGGTCCGACAGGCGTCCGAACAGCGCTGCTTCGCGTTGCGCGTAGTACTGGTGGACATCGGCAGTCACCCGCGCGTGCCGGGCCTGCTCCGCCGCGCGCGCCCGGCGTGCCGTCTCGGCCGAGGTGATGGCAGTCAGGACGACCGCGACGAGACCGCACCAGGCAACCGGCGTACGTATCTGCGCGGGGACGAAGATCAGCGCTATGCCGCATGCACCGGCCAGAAGGCCGGGAGGGATGAGCCATGCCGGAGCCATTGCACGTGGCAGGCCTCCAGGGGTTGAACCGGTACGAACCATCGAGGGGTCCCTAAACAGTCTGGATTGAGTGGACTGGGGGTGGTGCGGCGCGGTGACGGGAGCGGACGGGGCATCGCCCGGCCGGGCGCGAGTGAGGTCATGGGTGCCCCCGACAGGTCGGTTCGAGATCGCATCGGTGGTCACGCCTCCCTGCGGCCGGGCTCTCCATCCGCGCGCGACACTGCTTCGCTCACTCACCGTGAGTGCGGCGCAACACGCAGGGGAGAATAGTCAGTTCGGGTACACCATGTGACCTTGCAGTAACGGGAACCGCCGCGTTGACCGACCTGGGCCCAGAATTGATCGATCTCTGTCAGGACGCACACGGGTGAACGCATGGAATCGACCGGATCTGGCAGCCTGCCGGCCGCGGCTCCGCGCCCCGGCGTCGGCCGCCTCCTTCGGCGGGGCGTCCACGTGCCGGGTCCGTCGGCGCGGGTGCCGGCCCGGGCGTGTGCTCTCGTCATCGGCCGGAACGCGAGCGGGCCGGACGCGGTGGGCGGAGGGGGCGGCAGGGCGGGCGCTGGGCGCGGCGCCGGCCGGGGGCCGTGCGGCACATGGTCAACGACCCGCCGTCGCGGTTCCCCCGTTGGGGCGACAACCGCCAACTCCCGTTGACGGCTGTGTTCATCGGCGCCCGCGCGGTCAGGCCAGGGTGACGTCTGCGCCGTACGCGGCCGTGTCCCGGTAAGGGGCGTACGGAGCTCGGTGGTGGTTCCGGAAGCCCTGTCCGCGAGCGCGGCGTTGCGCTCGGCCGGGGCCTTCGCGAACGCGCCCGTCGGCCCGGGAAAACGCCGCTCCGCGCCCTCTGAGCCAGTGGCATGATGCCCGGGGCGGGGGACGGGCGACCGAGGGTGAGGCGGGGGACATGGGGGAGGCGCTGGACGCGGTGGACTGGCAGGCGCTGGAGGGGGCGGGGCCGGACCGACCGGCCACCGACGTACCGAAGGTGCTGCGCCGGATCGCCCGGGCGGACGCCTCCACCGATCCGGAGGTGGTGCAGCGGGCGTACTGCGACCTGCAGCGCCTCCTCCCGGCCCCGGCGCGGCCGGGCACCGACGTGGCGACGGCCGCACTGCCGTTCCTGGTGGATCTCGCCCTCGCCCCGCGGACCCCCGCACGGCACGACCTGGTCGACCTGCTGGCGTACCTGGCCGGCCACGGGGAGGGCGGGGAGGCCGACTCCGTTCGGGAGGCGGCCTGGCAGCGGCAGTGGCCCCGTCTGCGGAGGCTGTTCGACGACGGGGATCCCGTGGTGCGGCGGGCCGCGCTGCAGCTGGTCGCCGACCGGACCGGGCCCCTGCTCGAGCGATGGCACCGGGAGACGGACCGCTCCGTCCGGGTGCCCCTCCTGCTGGCGCTCGGCCGGGCCGCGGCCGAAGAGGACCCGACGCGGTCCGGGCGCGCCGAGGTACGGGCCGTGCTGGACGACGCCCTCCACGGCGGAGATCCGGTGCTGCGGGTGGCAGCCGTGATCGCCGCAGCGCCCATGGACCCGCAGTCGGTGCTCCGCGCCGGCCCCATGCTTGTGGAGATCCTCACCGATCCCGTGGTCGCCCCGGAGTTCGGGGCCGTCTGGTACACCCTGGACCACGAGTTCTCGTACGAGCGCAACGATGTCGTGGCCCGGGTCGTACAGCTGCTGGAGCCCGACACGGCGGCGGCGACCTCGTTCGTGGCCGCGCTGGCCGAGGCAGGGAGCCGGATCGGCGACGCGGAGCTGCGCCGGTGCGCGCTGGACGAGGCGTGGGGACTCGTGCTGACCAGGCCCTCCGCGGAAGAGGCCGTACTGGCGCTCGCGGCGGGGCTGTTGGCCGACCCGTACGACGACGTGCGCTACAAGGCCGCGCATCTGCTGGCGGTGCTCGGCCGCAGGGCGGCCCCGTACGCCGACCGGCTCGCCGCCCTCCTCGACGACGCCGGGGAATCGGAGTTCTTCGACGGCACCGTCGGTGACCACGCGCGGTGGGCCCTGACCCGGATCGGGGACCCTCGCGCCCTGCCGGATCTCGTCGAGCGGCTCGTCGCGCCCTACCGGGACATGCTGGGCCGCGGCTATGGCCAGAGCGACCCGCGGCAGCCGGACGTCGCCGACGTCCTCCGGCCGCTGCGCGCACACCGCGGAGTGCTTCTGCCGGCGGTACGAGAAGCCCTGCGGGACGAGGTCGCCTGCGCGGGCTGGCTGGTCGGGGACCTGCGGGAGGTACTCCGCGCCTGGGGGGAGAGCCCGCTGCTGCCCGGTGAGCCCGAATCGTCGTACGCGCAGCCGTGGGAAGCGCCGTGGCCGGAACCGGCGCAGGCGGAGGCGACGGTGCTGGCGTACGCCGCCGACGGGCAGTGGCACTGGACGTTCCCCACCGCCCTCGACGCGCTCACCCGCCGCGGAGACCTCGCCCCGCCCGTCCGGGAGGCACTCACGGCACTCGTGGCCGCGGACCGCCGTCTCTCGGAGTACGGCGACTACCGGGCGTTCCTCCAGGACGAGCAGATCCGCGCATGGATCGACCGGATGCCGACGCTGCCGTAGTGGCGCCGCCCCCGCGGACGGTCCCGGGCGGGGTCGAGACCGTCGGGGCAGGCCGGCCCGCTCGGCAGGAGATGCCTCGGGCTCACCTGTTGCGCAGGGCCCGGCGGATCCCGTACAGGGCGAGAAGCAGCACGATGACGACGACCAGGACGATCAAGAGATTCTTGAACAGCCCGCTCGTCTTCTTCTTGCTCTTCTTCTTGCCCTTCTTGTTCCCGGTGGTGGCCCGGACCTGGGACGACGTCGGTGCGTGGAGCCCGGTCGCCACGCCGGCGCCGGCGAGCAGCCCGCTCTGCGGGAGCGCGGCGGCGGCGAGGGCCTGCCGGGCGGTCGGAGCGGTCGCCGAGGCGGTTGCCGCAGGGCCCAGGAGCAGCCCGGCGAGCACGAAGAGCGGGACGAGTGCCGTCGCGGCGGTCGGGCGCTTCCTCGGATTGCTGTGCGTTGTCACTGTCTCCCCTGTTCTCCCCTGCCCCGGCCGGGACCGGCGGGATCCGGATGGCCGTGGCTCGGAAGCATCGTCGCCGCGTTCGACCTTCCCGGCAAGGACATGAGCCGTGCGAGATCGGTCCGGAGTGCAGCCCACGGCGTTCTGTTACGCGGCCATGACATTCAGATGCTTTTGAACACGCTCAATGATCGCTAGATTCTTGAACATGATCAAAATTGAGTACGGGGCATGGGTGCGCGAGTTCGAGGCAGAGCGGGAGCGCCGAGCGGCCGTGGGCGACCCCGACTGGGGGAAGGGTGCGCAGCTGTCGCCCGAGATCGTCCGCAGCATCCAGAAGTTCCAGGTCGGCGAGGACGGCGACGGCTCCGCGCTCTGCGGCAAGGCCGACCTCGCGGGTGATCCGGTCTACTCCGAGGCGGTCCGGCTCTTCATTGCCGAGGAACAGAACCACGCGCGGATGCTGAAGCTGCTGCTGGCGGCCGGCGGGGCCGACACCCTCGACGGGCACTGGAGCGACGCCGCCCTCGTCCGGGTCCGGCGGCTGCTCGGGCTGCGGGTGGAGCTGCTGGTGCTGATGATCGCCGAGGTGGTGGCCCTGGGCTACTACCGGGCCCTGCGCGACGGCGCCGCCGACCCGCTGATCTCCGAGGTCGCGGGCCGGATCCTGGCGGACGAGGAGCGGCACGTGCCCTTCCACTGCCTGCGCCTGCGGGAGGGGCTCGCGGGACTGCCCCGGCCCGCCCGCCGGGCGGTGACGGCAGGGTGGCGCGGACTGCTCGGCGCCGCCGCCGCCCTGGTCGCAGTGGACCACGGACCGGCGCTGCGGGCCCTCGGGGTGGGCCGCGGCGCGTTCGTCGCGCAGACCCTGCGCTCCTCCGGGTGGATGGCCCGCGCGATGTCGGGCGGCCCGGTTCCCGCCCCGGCGGGTGCGGGGCTGGGGGCGGGCGTCTGACCCGCTCGCCCGGGCCTGCCGTGCGGGCCGCCGTGCGGGACTGCCGCCCGGGGCCGCCGCCCGGAGGCCGTGCCCGGACGGGCTGCGGACCGCGATCCGAGAGGGCTCAGGCCCGGCGTGCGACTGCCGCCAGGGTGTCCTTGACCTCCTGCACCACGCGGGCGGCGTCCTCGGGGTTGTGCACCACATCCGTGTGGTTCATGTCGATGACGAGGACCTCGCTGGCCGAGTAGTGCTTGTGCACCCAGTCGTCGTAGCCCGACCACAGCGTCCGGTAGTAGTCGACGAGACCCTTGTCCTGTTCGAAATCGCGGCCCCGCAGCCCGATGCGGTGCAGCACCGTCTCGAAGTCCGCCTTCAGATAGACCATGAGGTCGGGGGCCTTGCGGTACGGCAGGCCGTCGATCTCGCGCATCATCTCGTTGAGCAGCCCCTCGTACACCCGCATCTCGAGGGAGCTGATCCGGCCCAGGTCGTGATTGACCTTGGCGAAGTACCAGTCCTCGTAGATGGACCGGTCGAGGACGTTGTCGCCCTGCTTGTACGCCTCCTTGATCGAGGCGAACCGCGTCTGCAGGAAGTAGAGCTGGAGCAGGAAGGGGTAGCGCTTCGCCTGGATCTCCTCGGGGCTCGCCGTGTAGAAGAGCGGGAGGATCGGGTTGTCGTCCACGCTCTCGTAGAAGACCTCGCTGCCCAGCTCCTTGGCGATCAGCTCGGCCACACTGGTCTTGCCGATGCCGATCATGCCTCCGACGCAGATCACTGGCATACCTCACTTCTCCCTGGGGGTCTTCTGTTCGTGGGCGGGTGAGCCGGGCGTCCCGTATCGATGAGACGCACAGCGGCGGTCATGCGATTCCCGTGATCTTCATGACCGGCGTGACCGGCGTGGCGTGGTCCCCGTCCGGACCAAGGCCCTGACAAGGGCCGCTCTCCTCGACCGGCCCGACCGTTCCGCAGTCGCCGCGCACGGCGACGAGCCCCGGCCCTGCGGCCGCCCTGAATCTTAAATGACGATCAGCCTCATGCATGCAGAGCGTTACGGAGCTCACCGGAGAGGCCCGGAGAGGTGCTACTTCTTCGCCGCGTCGTCGGCATTGCGCCAGACCGTCAGGTCGACGGTGATGAACCTGGTCTCGTCCTTCGCGCCCGACCTGCTGCGGAAGGTCGCCAGCGTGATGTGGCCGGCCTTGCTCAGCACGCAGACCTGCGACCCGTCCGTGAGCTGGTCGAGCCCGAGCTTCTCGGTGAAGCGGGTCACGGAACGGCAGGTCTCCAGGGAGCCCTTCTCGGAGTTGTTCAGCAGGACGAGCTTGCCGTTCGCGGTGCCGAACTTCTCGTCCCCGAACAGGGTGTCCCGGTAGTAGAAGAGGTCCCCGTGCCCGTAGAGCACCCCGGCGCCGGTCGGCTCCTCGGCCGGGCGCGGCGGGTTGTCCGCGAACATCAGCTGGTGGTTCTGGGGCATCTCGATGCCCTGGTACGAGACCGGCTGCGGGTCGGGCCGCTGCTGCGAGCTGCCCGAAGAGGAACCGCCGCCGGACGCCTTGTCGCCGCCGCCCTTGCCGGTGCCGTCCGGCAGCAGGGACCCGAGGACCACGAGCCCTACGACCGCCGCTGCGACCGTGCCGATGACGATCAGCCCCGTCCGCCTGGGGCGCGGCGGAGCGGGCGGACCGGGAGCGAAGCCCTGGGTGTGGAACGGCGGCGGCGTGCTGTGGCCCGGGGTGTACGTGGGCTGCGTGTACGGGGGTTGGTTGTACTGCGGCTGCGGCTGCGCCTGCGGCTGCGGGTACGAAGGCTGCGCGTACGGGGGCGGCGTCCGGTAACCCGGCGGCACGGTCCCCGGAGCTCCCGGCGCGGGAGGCCGCGGAGCCGGAGCCGCCTGCGTCGGCGCTGCGGCCACACCGGTCGGCGTGAACCCGGGCGCGGCGGCGGGCGCCGGAGGGGACTGCGGCGAGACCTCGGTCGGAGTCGGAGTCGGAGCCGGAGCCTGAGCCGCAGGGGCCGTCGGCGCGACCGTCGGTGGCTGCGGCGGCGGGGTGGGCGCCGGTGCCGGCAGCTGCAAACGCTCGGTGATGGAACCGGCGACGGCCTGCGGCAGCCAGTCCTCGCCCTGGCGCAGCGGGGCCTCCGAGGCCGCGTTGCACAGCTCGATGACCTCGGTCAGGGTCGGCCGGTCGGCCGGGTCGCGGCTGAGGCAGCGGGTCACCACCGGCCGCAGCTCCTCGGGCAGGGCGCTGAGGTCGGGGTCCTCGTGCACGATCCGGTAGAGCACCGCGTGCGAGGGCCCGTCGCCGAAGACGGACGCCCCGATGGCGGTGAAGGCCGCGATCTGCCCGAGGGCGAAGACATCGGTGGCCGGGGTGACCGTGCCGGCCGAGGCCTGTTCGGGGGCCATGAAGGCCGGGGTGCCGACACTGACGCCCGTACTGGTCAGGGCGGTGGAGTCGGCGGCCCGGGCGATGCCGAAATCGATCACGCGCGGGCCGTCCGAGGCGAGCAGCACATTGGCGGGCTTGAGGTCGCGATGCACGATGCCCGCGCCGTGGATGACATGCAGGGCCTCGGCGACCCCGACGGTCAGCAGCAGCACGCTGCGCACCGGCAGGGCGCCGTGCCGGGCCACGGCGTGGGCGAGCGAGGGGCCGGGTACGTAGGCCGTGGCCAGCCAGGGCTGGGCGCCCTCGGTGTCCGAGTCGATGACCGGTGCCGTGTAGAGCCCCTGGACCCGTTCCGCGGACCGTACCTCCTGCTGGAAGCGCCGCCGGAACTCGGGGTCCTCACTGAACTCGGGCCGGATCACCTTGATGGCGATGGGCCGGCCGCCCGGCGTGTAGGAGAGATAGACCTTGCCCATGCCGCCCGCGCCCAGCACGGCCGCCAGGCGGTAGCCGCCCACGACGGCCGGGTCGTCCGCCTTGAGCGGCTGGAAGAAGCCGGCGGAAGGTGCACTGCCCATGGGGGACCCATCTCTGATTGCCGCGATTCGGCACCTGCCGGCGCCCCGAAGTCAACCGAGAGCGTACCCAATGGCCGGACCGTCCCCGCCCCGGACCGTCCCCGGACCACCCGTCCGTCCCCGGGAGTTGGCGGTCCTGCACTTCCGGCAGCCGTCCCTCCCGGACGGACCGGCCGGCCGCTACCAGCCGAAGCGGCGGTTGACCACGGCCGCGAACTCCTCGAACGTCAGCATGCGGTCGCCGTTCTGGTCGGCCGCGTCGAAGAGGGCCGAGGATTCGTGGGTGTCCCCGACGCCCCAGAAGGGGATCGCCCCCTGCGCCGCGAGGGTCGGACCCTTGGAGCGCAGGGCCCCGATGACCTCGGCGCGGGTCAGAGTGCCGTCCTGGTCGAGGTCGAGGGCATCGAACAGGCGCCGGGCCTTCTCACTCATCACGTGGTCCTCTCAGAGGTGCACGCACCGCCTCCCGGGCGGCGCGTTCTGCCCGGGAGGACGCTGTGGGCCCCTGCGGGGTTGCCTCACCGGTGTCGGTTTCGGCGGGGCCGGGCGTGCTCATGGATGGCTCCCGGACCCCCGGCGGTTGAAGGGCAGCCTGCCGAGTACGACCGCCATCCCGCAGGTGTTGGTGAGCGCGGAGAAGACCAGGCCGCCCCCGATCGCCGCGGACAGCAGTGCGAGCGCGGGGTGGAGGAGCTGCGCGAGGGCCAGGCCGAGCAGCACGGTGACGCCCGCGGCGAAGCGGACCTGGCGTTCCATCGCCCAGACGGTCCGTGCGCGGGAGCCCTCCGGGTACTGGAGCCCGTGGCCCTCGGCGGTCCAGGCCTGGGTACCGCCCGTGAGGCTCGACGCGGGGATGCCGTGGGAGGCCAGGGCTTCGGCGGCGTTCTCCGATCGGGCACCGGAGGCGCACACCACGAGCAGGGGCCTGCGTGCGGCGGCCCGCCGAAGCTCCGGCAGGCTCCGTGTGAGGCGGTCGAGGGGGACGTTGACGGCGTCCGGCAGATGGCCGGACGCGAACTCGCCCGGGGTGCGGACGTCGACGACGGTCAGTGCGCGCAGCCGCGGGTGGGCCTGGCTGACGTCGAGGAGGGTGGGAACGCTCATGGCGGACCTGGTCCTTGGCAGAGGGGGAGGGGAGAAGGGCTCGGCGGTGCGCCGACGCGTGGTCCGGCGCGATGTGCGACGCCGTCGTCATGCCGGGGATGTTAGGCACTGAGGGAGGCCCCGGCCACGGTCCGGCCCACCTCGCCACGAGACCGCCACACGGCGGCAACAACCAGCGGAAACGACCTGCGGCAGCAACCTGCGGCGGGGACGACGGCGGGGACGGCGCGCGTCGGGGGGACCCCCGTCCCTGCACCCGTCCCGAGCCCGTCCCGCACGCGACTACCCGAACGAGTGAACGGTCACCAGGAGGCGACGAGGTCGCTCGTTGACGAGGTCACCCCTTCACCAGGTGACGTGCAGGGCCTGCGGTGAGCGGTGGATCAGCGTGGGCCGCATCCGGGGCCGTGGACGGGCCCGGTCCAGTCGCAGATCCGGCATGCGGCGGACGAACAGCTCCAGTGTCAGACGGAGTTGCTCGCGGGCCAGCTGGGAACCGGGGCAGCCGTGGGGCCCGTACCCGAAGGCGACGTGCTGCCGGTTCCCGGGCCGGGTGATGTCGAACTCACCTGCTCGTTCGTATCGTTCACCGTCGCGGTTGGCCGAACCGTACGCGACCAGCACGGCGGCCCCTGCGGGCAGTTTCGTTCCGGCGAGCGTGACCGGCCGGGTGGTGGTCCGGCGGAAGGCCTGGATGGCCGTGTCGTGCCGGACGGCTTCCTCCACCGCCGCCGGTACCAGGGACGGATCGGCGCGTAGCAGCTGCCACTGCCGCCGGTCGCCGAGCAGGTGCATCAGCATGGTGCCGATGAGGGCGCTCGCGGTGAGGAATCCGGCGATCAGCAGGTTCTGCAGGCTCGTCACCAGTTCGTGACGCTGTTCGAGCGTGAGCTCGGCGTCACCGGGGGCCAGGGCGGCCACCATGGTCGAGCACATGTCGTCCCGGGGGTGGTCGCGCCGGTCGCGGACGTACCCGTCGAGCAGGTGCTGGAGCGCGACCACGTCCTCGGCGGCGGCGACCTGCCCCTTTGGCGACAGGGGACGGAACAGCAGTTCCTCGGCCCGGTAGCCGCCGTGTACTGCCGCGGGCACGTCGGCGGGGTCGAGCCCGATCAGCCGTCCGACCACCATCCCGGGTAACTGCCGGGCGTACGCCTCCACCAACTCCGCGGCCCCGTCCGCCGCGAAGCCGTCCACCAACTCCTGCGCGCAGGTGCGGGCGTACGGGAGCAGCGCCGCCACCCGGGCGGCGGACAGTCCCCGGTTCAGCGGGGCCCGGTGCCGGCGGTGGGCAGCTCCGTCGGAGGACACGACGGTGGGCCGGGGTCCGAACCCACGCTGCAGGACGCCGAGCGCCGCCTCGGAGAGCGGGACGTCCGGCAGGAGGGCGTTGGCCGAGGAGAAGTCCTCCGCGCGCAGCAGCACTTCCCGTACGTCCGCGTCACGCGCCACCAGCCACGCGTCGAACTCGGGCACGTACGTCAGCCCCTCGGTCCTGCGGGCGCGGTCGTAGAGCGGATACGGGTCGCGGTACAGCTCGTCACGCCGCGCCTGGTCGTCGTGCCACGTCACTGGGACCTCCGGATCACGGTCGGGACCGGGCGGGGGGGACACCGCCGCGGGTGACCCCGCCGGTGCGCCGGGTCATCCTGCCCGAAAGCCGCCCGGCCCGGTAGGGCGCCTGCCGGCGGGCGGCATCGCCCGAGCGGCGACGAAGCACTCGCCGTGCCGCTCGGCCCGGTCGCCGGGGCGGCGACCAGGCCTGACGGCCCGCACGGATACGGCGAGTGCCGCCCGAGCGGCTACTCCGCCGTCGGCTCGACGTAGGTGGCGTCGAACCAGTCGAGGAACTCGCGGACAGTGCCGATCTTGGCGACTCGGGCGTGCAGGGCCTTCTGGTCGTGCCCGGACAGGAACCAGCCGCCTGCGACCTGCTCACCGCAGCCGCACCCGCACAGGCGGGTGTCGTGCGGGGAGTCGTAGTAGTTGATCGGATTGCGGGTCGGACCCACGGGAGGCGTCCCGCCGACGTAGGCGTCGTAGACCGGGTCGCCCGCCGTGAGGAACCTGCCCTCGACCGCCTTGCGGCCACCGGCCACCGGAACCAGCTTGTCGATCTCGATGGCCATGCGCACCTTGCCCTCGGAGGAGAGCAGCACGTACTGCTCCTTCTCGGCCCGCTCGCCGAGGACCCAGCAGCCCCGGTTGGCGCGGAAGAGTGCCTCGTCGCTCATGTCGGGGTCCCAGCCGACGTGATCGCGGCCCAGCTGGTCCTCCTGCGGGTCGACCGGGCGCTTTGCGCCGAGCGTGATGTGGATCATGGTTCGCCCCCCAATGGGTCAATACCCAAGGCCCCTTGGCCTGTTGACTGTCGAGAGTCTGGCAGGGTGTCGGGATACCTTCAACCCCCGGGGTGCTAGCTCTTCGATTATGTTGGGAGGGGGTGGGCGGGGAGTGGACAAGACCGGCGCGTTCACCGGAGCACGACCGTGACGCCGCGCCGTTCGAGGAGTTGCAGGATCTCCTCGAAGTAGGAGAGCCGGCCGAGCGGGTCCTCCACCACGTCCGCCAGCGCGCACCGCGCGACCTCGGAGTCGTGCCAGATCAGGGTGAAGGGCGGGGCCACCCCGAATCCACCGCCCAGGCAGTCCTTGAAGGCGTTCCACTCCCGGCCGAAGTAGCGGCCGGGCCCGAGCAGGGCCTCGGCGACCGCGCAGTGCAGCCCGGCGACATCCGTGATGAACCGGCCGTCGAGATGGTGCTCGCCCCCGGACCGGTCCGGCCGGGGCGCGGGCAGGCGCCAGGCGCGCGTGGTGAGTTCCAGCCACTCGGCCCGGCCCTGCGCGTCGTACGGCGCCCACAGGTTGGGCTCCGTCGGCGGGCCCTGGTACCACGCCGCCCAGACCGGGCGGACCGCCCGCAGTGGTCGATCCTCGCCGCCATCGGTGAGCGTGAGGTCCTCCAGCCCGTCACCGAGCACGGAAGGGCGCGCCCCGTCGACGGCCAGGCCCACGGTGCGGGAGGCCATCACGGCACCATGGCGATCCAGCACCAGGAGCTCGGCCGAGCTCCGTGCCCACCGGCGGGGCTGCTGTGTCCCCACGAGCAGCGGTTCCGCGGCCTCGCAGCCGATCAGCTCGAGCGGGACGGGGGCCGGGTCCGCACGTGGGACGAACAGGCCGTCCACGGCGGAGCATCGGCCCGCACTCGCGGCAGCGACCGTCGTTCCCCCGAAGAGCTCGAAGTGCGACGCCTCGGACGCTTCGAAGAAGCTCTCGTCGTTCCTCACGCCGGCGCCGAGCACGATGTCGTAGCGCCCCGGATCGGCCGGGTGCGGCTGGTGGGCCACCACGACCGCGTCGACGAGGGTCCACCACTGCACCGCCTGCTCGTCGTCCCAGACCTCGAGGCCCAGATCGCCCAGGCTCCGCAACGAGACGTCGGGCCCGGCCAGGGCGTCGCTCAGCAGCCCGTCGGGGCGACAGCCACGGAGGGTGAGAACCTCCCGCGGCGGCGGGACCGGGTCGACGAAGAGCCCTTCGACGCCCGCGCACCTCCCCCAGAGCTGTTCCACACCTTCTTCGTCCTCCTGGACCAGGAGGTACCTCACCGGGAAGGCCCGGTCCCATCCGGCGTGCTCCGCGATGCGCACCCAACCCCCGAACGTGCGAGCGACCTCCGGCCTACGATACGGGCCCTCCCGGCCCGGCCCGGCCCGGGCCGCGCGGGGAGCCGTCGTGCCGACGGGCGGGCCGCCCCGAGGCGCCGCCCCGCATGAGAAGTCGCTGTGATTCGGGAGAGCAGGACTTCGGACCCTTGCATGAAACGTGAACTACGGGAAACGTATCGCTGAACAAGGCCTCCACATGCGCCTGAGCGCGCCGCTCCTGCTCAGGGCACTCAGAACACCGGCAGTTGTTCATCAGCGCCGCACACCGAGGACGTACATGCAGGGAATACGCCGTCTTCCTGTTCCGGCCCGGCTGCGCAGATTCGCCCGGACAGTGCGTCGCCGCAGCGGGATCCCGCGTCAGCCGGGCCCCGCCGGGCCGGAGCGCACGGGCGACGGGCCCTCGCGGCGCGGCCGGGCCGCCGACCGTGAGGAGGAGCTGCTGGCGACGGTGCCGGGCCTGGTGCGCCACCGCGGCCGTCTCGCCCTGGTCCGGGACGACCTGCTCCCCGCCGATGCCCGCGACGCCAACCTCCGGTCGCTCGCCGAAGCGCTGGAGGCCGCCGACGTCCCCTACGGGCTCGTCCCCGACGGCCGGCTCACCCACCGGGTGGCCATCGCCCCGGGCGACCGGGCCGCCACGCTGAAGGCCTGTGCCGCAGCCTTCGCAGGAACCCCCCTCTACGCCCGACTCGTCATGGCCGACGGCGAGGCCGGGGACGTCCTGGCAGAGGACCTCCCGGCAGCCGTCGACGCCGTCGAGGGGGTCCCGGCCGACGGAGGCGACCGGCAGGCCGGTGGGTCCGCGCGGTCCGCCCGCGTCCGCGCCGTACGCCTCCACCATCCGGTCGTCACCTCCGGCCGTACCCTGGCTTACGGCCCCGAGACCGGCTGCGACCTGGAGTTCTGGGAGGCCCCGGACTCCGGCGAGGGTGCCCTGGCCACGCTGCGCGAGACCCCGTACGGCTGGTGGGTGCCCTCCCTGACGGCCTCGGCCGCCCGCCGGATCGGTGACCGGGACTACCCCGTCGTCGGCTGCTTCTCCGGTCGCTTCCCGGACGACATAGATTTTCCCGTCGACGCCGTGATCACCTGGGTGGACGCCGCCGACCCCGCGTGGCGCCGACGCAGGGACCGGGCCGCGGAGGCCGCGGCCGCCGGCACCGGCCGCCCCACGGGGATCGACCTCGCCGACAACCGGTACCGCGACCGCGGCGAGCTCCGGTACTGCCTGCGCTCCATCGCCGCCTACGCGCCCTGGATCCGGCACGTCTTCCTCGTCACCGACGACCAGGCCCCCGACTGGCTCGACACCTGTCATCCCCGCGTCACCGTCGTCGACCACCGCGAACTCGTGACGGACCCCGACGCTCCCGAGGTGTTCAACTCCCACGCCATCGAGAGCCGGCTGCACCGCATCCCGGGCCTTGCCGAGCACTTCGTCTACTTCAACGACGACATCTTCCTCGGCCGCCCCCAGCGCCCGCAGGACTACTTCCTGCCCTCCGGACTGCCCAAGGTGTTCCACGACCGGCGCGCCGTCGACCCCGGCAGCGGGGCCGGCGACGACGTGTTCACCGCCTCGCAGAAGGTCACCCGGCGGGCCGTCGAGGAGGCCGTCGGCCGCACCTATCCGCACATCCTGGCCCACACCCCCTACCCCCTCACCCGCTCCCTCTTCACCCGTACCGAGGAGCTCCTGCCCGGCCGGCTCGCCGCCACCGCCCGCTCGGTCTTCCGCAGCACGGACGACCTCGCCCCCATCACCCTCGCCTCGCACCTCGCACTCGCGGAGGGCCATGCGGTCGAGGGCCACCTCGCGCACGTCTACGTCAGCACCGCGCGCCACGACGTGACCGAGACGCTGCCGCCGCTGGCCGCAGAGCGCAGCAACGACGCCTTCTGTCTCGCCGACGACGAGGACGCGCCGACCGAGGCCGGAGCCGGAGCGAGGGACGGAGCGGGGGTCGGCCTGACCGCGAGGCAGCAGCACAACATCGTCGCCGCCTTCCTGGAGGCCTACTTCCCGGTGGCCTCGCCGTTCGAGAAGCGACAGCCACCCGGGACGGGGGACTGACCCCCCTACGACCCGGCCGGGGCGCGCCGAGGCGGGCCGGCCGGCCCCGGATCCGGTCCTGGCGCGGCATCCCGGCACAGGACTCCCGCCCAGGCGGCCCCGGCCGAGCGGCGACTATCGTGGACGGCGCCGCCGGTGCACTGCGCAGGGGCGGCGCGCCAGTGGTGGAGCGGGCGCCCGCAGTGTTCGGCCTCGTGACCGGACGGCACGCCGTGACCGGCCCCGGAACCGAGCAGGAGAAGCTAGTGACGCACAAGCCCGAGGACAACGCCGCCGAGAGACACGAGAGGTGGCTGCAGAAGGGCGTCGCGCTGCGCGCCTTCTTCTACATCTTCGGCACCCACCTGTTCGCCGGGTTCGTGTGGCTGCTGTTCTACCTGGGTCAGCACGCCCAGAAGTAGCCGCCGCCCGGGCTTCGCGGTGCAGATGGCGACGGACGCGAACAGGCCGTGCGCCGGTCGATGCCGGCATGCGCTGACGACCGCGCCCCCGAGGGCGCCGGCGCGGCGCATCGGGGCCGGAACCCCTCTTCGACGCCGGACGCCGGCGCCGCTTCGCACCGGGCGATATGGGTGTCGGCACGGATGGACGGGGCTCCTGGCGGGCGGCAGGCTGAGGCGGGGTATGGACTCACCGCAGATGCCGGGCCGTACAGGGCCATGGCCGAACCCTTCGCCCGGTGCGTGATGCGGGGGAGGCGATGCGTAAGGGGCGACGTGTGAGCGGGGTGCGGCAGCGGGCCGCGACACGACAGGGGGGCCACGCAGGTGGATCTGATACCGCAGCAGTCTCAACACCCGCGCAGAGCGGACGCGATGGTGGTCTGCGGCGACGACGCACTCGCCGTACGGCTGGCCGGTGAGCTCCAGGACATCTACCGCCAGCCCGTCACGCTCCTGCTGCCCGACGCCGCGGTGATCGGCCCCGTACCTCCTCGCACCACCAGGGTCGTCGAAGCCGAGACACCGGACGCCACCGCCCTCCGCGAGGCCGGCTGCGCCCGTGCCACGGCGGTGGCGCTCGCCTACGAGGACGACGAGGCCAACATCCGGGCGGCGCTGACAGCGCGCCGCATCAACCCGCGAGTGCGCCTGGTCATCCGCCTCTACAACCGCAAGCTCGGCCGCTACCTCGCCGAACTCCTCGACCAGGCAGCCGCCGTGGCCGGAGACCCGGCGAGCACGGCGGACTCGGCGACCGTGGTCCTCTCGGACGCCGACACGGCGGCTCCCGCACTCGCCGCCACCGTCGTCGCAGGAACCGGCAAGGTCCTCCAGGCCGACGGACTGCTCCTACGGGTCACCGAACGCACTCCGCGGCAGCGGCGGGAGACCACCGAGCCCAGCCTCTGCACCCTCGCCCTCCTTTCCTCCACCACGGACGACCCCGCCGGAGCCGAGGGATCGGACCGCAGCGGCCCCGCCGGCCCGCAACTCCTGCCCTCCGCCATGGAGGTCGCACAGTCCGCGCAGCGGGGCGCCGTCGTACTCGAAGCGGCCTCGTACACCGCCTCGTCCGCGCCACAGCGCCGGCTCGGCGCAGCCGCCCTGCCGGTGATGGAACTCTTCTCGCGCCGGGTCCGCTGGTCACTCGTCGGCTTCACCGCTGCCGTGATGGCCATCGCCGTCACCTCGTCCGTCACCACCGGCGATCACCCCGTCCATGCCGCCTACGTCACCCTCCTGGACCTGTTCTCCATCAACGACCCGGCGATCGGCGACCCGACCGAACGCCAGCTGCTCCAGCTCTTCACCGGCCTGATCGGACTGCTGCTCCTGCCGGTTCTGGTCGCCGCCGTCCTCGAAGCCCTGGGTTCCTTCCGCTCGGCCTCCGCCCTGCGCAGGCCACCGCGCGGCACGGCCGACCACGTCGTCCTCCTCGGCCTGGGCAAGGTCGGCACCCGCGTCCTGGCCCGGCTGCGCGAGCTCGGCATCCCCGTCGTCTGCGTCGAAGCCGATCCCGAAGCCCGGGGCATCGCCCTCGCCCGGAGCCTGCGTGTCCCCGTCGTCCTCGGTGACGTCACCGAGGAAGGCGTCCTGGAGGCCGCCCGGACCGACCGGGCCCACGCGCTCCTCGCGCTCACCAGCTCCGACACCACCAACCTCGAAGCCATCCTCTGCGCACGCACGATCACCCCCGACCTGCGCGTGGCCCTGCGCCTCTACGACGACGACTTCGCCACCGCCGCCCACCGCACCCTGCGCGCCGCCCACCCCCAGGCCGTCACCCGCAGCCGCAGCGTCACTTCCCTGGCCGCGCCGGCCTTCGCCAGCGCCATGATGGGACGCCGGATCCTGGGCGCCATACCGGTGGAACGCCGCGTCCTGCTCTTCGCCGCCGTCGACGTCGCCGGACTGTCCCACCTCGAAGGCCGCACCATCGCCGACACGTTCCGGCCGGGCCACTGGAGGATCCTCGCCCTGGACACCACCGACCCGGCCGACCGGCGACCCGACCTGCGCACCACCCGGCTCGACGGCCGCAGCCACGTCAGCGGTCTCCTCTTCGACCTCCACCCCGGCCACGTCCTCGGCCCCGAGGACCGGGTGATCATCTCCGCGACCCGGCAGGGCCTCGCCGAGCTGCTGGGAAGCGGACACGCCCTCGCCCCGGCCGACCGGGGCGAGCTGCTGTGACAGGGCCGACAGCTTGACCTCGACCTCGACCTCGACCGCGATTGCCGCGAGCAGCTCGCGGCCGTCTCACGCTCAGCTCATCGTCCGAGTGCGAACGACGCCCGTTCCCGCCACTCAGTGCCGTCGTGCACCATGAGTTCCACCGAAGAGACCCGAGCGGTGAACGGGAGCCTGCCGGTGAGGTCGGCCTCGATCTCCTTGAGGGCGGCGTCCTCCTGGCCCTGGGCGATCGTCAGGTGCGGCACGACCTCGGTGAACCGGCCCCGGTACGGAGGCGCCTCGGGCCACCGATCAGCGATCGCCCGTGTGAGCTGCCGCACCTGGGTGTCGGGCTCGGGAACGAGATACGACACCTCGGGGAAGCGTCCGCATCTCTCGAACCGCAGGGTGAAGGCTCGGTGGCCTCCCAGCACGTCCGCCAGTGCGGAGTGGACGGCCGGATCCAACCGGCTCTCGTCGAGAAACGGGTAGAGCACGGTCACATGGGCCGGAATCCCGGCCCGGGCGGAGTGGTCGAACCTCTCACGCCACCCGCGGACGGCCGACTCCGCCTCCGGAATCCGGATGATGAGCCCCGTCTGGCCTGCCTGAAACGTACTACCGCCCTCGTCCGTCATGACATCGCATGGTGTCACCTCTGCCGCCCGGTCGCGGCGGGGCGACCGCATCGCGCCGGTACGGCGCGCCCGGATCGGGCGCGGAGCGTGAAAAGATCACTACCTTGAGTGCCGAATGCTGTGGGGAGTGCAGATGTCCGAAGGATTGGTCCTGAAGGTCCAGCAGCTCGAGCAGATCTGGGCCGATGTCGAATCGAAGCTCGATCAGAGGCGTCGCGACGAGGTCGGGGACTACATCGCGAAGGCGAAGCAGGCCCTGAAGGACGGCAACGAGCCGGCCGGGTATTCGGCGGCGGACAGGGGTCTCACGGTCCTGAAGACGGCGCGCGTCTGACAGCCCGCCGCTCGCGGAGGACCGGCCGTCCGCTGCGAGGGTGCGTACGTGCGTGTGTACGCACCCTCCACGGGCTCTGACGATCAAGCCGCAGGGCTACAGCGCCATCAGACCGCTGACGGCGGTGATCAGCGCAGCGGCCGGCTGCGCGATGTCGGCCGCGCCCGCCACCAGGGCGCGCAGCCGTTCGAGCCGGGTCGGTGCCCGGCCGTCGGGGTCGCCGGTGGCCAGGTCGTCCGCCACGCCGTGGACGAGGGCGGCGGCTTCCTGCCGGTCGGCGTCGGCCAGGTCCCGGCTCGTCAGCACCAGCCGCAGCACCTGGACCAGTTCGGAGGCGCCGGGGCCGGTGCGGTGGTCGTTCTGGAAATCGCTGATGACCGTGTCCACCGGCTGGTTGATGAACGTGGTCCGGCCGTGGAAGTGGAAGTTGTTCTGCGTCATGGTGCGGGTCTCCTCGGCGCAGCCGGCGGCGATCTCGCCCAGCTCGCGGTTGATGTCGGCGGCGGCGGCGCGCACGCGGTCCAAGGCTGCGGAGCCCTCCGGGGTACCGGCCGGCAGCGCGCGGACCTGGTCGAAGGGGGAGCGCTGCTCGTCGTAGTGGTCCGACGGGCGCTTCAGCAGCTCGCGGGCCCGTTCAAGGGCCGCGGCGCGTTGCGGGGTCCCTTCGGGCCACTGCTCTGCCGCCTGGCAGGCCTCCTGCATCCGGCGGAAGGCGCTCTCGATGCCGGTGGCGTCCTCCCCGGCCGTCGCCCGGAACCCCGGAGCGCCGGGACGG
Organism: Streptomyces sp. NBC_01232; assembly: GCF_035989885.1. Lineage (GTDB taxonomy): Bacteria > Actinomycetota > Actinomycetes > Streptomycetales > Streptomycetaceae > Streptomyces. The sequence goes on along the minus strand of NZ_CP108518.1, from coordinate 627,677 downwards.
ACCGCGGCGTGCACCCGGGAGAAGAGGTGGCGCAGGTAGGCGGGACCGGTCGAAGTCAGCGGGAACACGGCCTTGTGCGGATCGCGGACGTCGTGGAACAGCACCAGGCACGGCAGCTGCGTGACGGCCACGCCCAGCTCGCGTGCCAGATCGTAGACGCGGTGGCGCTCGTAGGGCTTCCAGCGCAGCCAGCGAAGGGCCGCGAACGTTCGGTACGTCTCGTGGTCGAGGGTGTCGCGCCAGTACCGTTTCGCGGTACGCCATGCCGTGGGGCGTTCCACGACGAAGATGCGCAGGTCGGCACCTGACAGGGCATTGAGTTCGTCGAAGTACTCCCGGACGTAGCGGGCGAGCCCGGCATCGGCGTCGGTGTAGAGCAGCGCACCCCACAGCCCGGGCCGTCCACCGCCCGACGCCGCCGCGGCGTGGAGGACTGCCTGCATGTCCTGCGGACGCGGCACGGGCGCCAGTGCGTACGAGCGCTGCTGCGTGTGCAGGATGCACAGGACGACGACGTCGCCTGCCGCGAGGCCGGATTCCCGCACCGTCGCCCCGGGGTCCAGTGCGAGGCTGGCGAACAGGTCGGCCAGCCAGATGCGTTCGACGGTGCCGGCGCACCGGTTCTCCGCGACCAGGGTCAGCCCGTGCTCCCGGGCCGTCCGCAGCGCGCGGTCCTGTAACGCGGCGATGGTCAGCTCCGGCGGCGCGTCGAGGTCGACGTACTGCGCGAAGACCTCGTCGTGCACGAGCCGCCAGCGCCCCGGAGCCAGGTCCGCCACGTCCGGCCGGGCCGGCAACCCGATGCCGGGGAGCAGGAAGTGGGGGCGCTTGTGCGCCATGTTCTGCTCGCCGAGGGCTTTGACCAGCGCCGAGTTCAGACCGCGGTCGGAGACCCCCGTGATCCCGTCGCCCTCCAGGACCGTCAGCAACAGGCGCATGTCCGTCTCCTCAGCAACGCGAACCGGCCCCGGGGAACGCCCGTGCCGGGCACAGGACTCCCGTCGATGCCCAGCGGCACTCGTGCCCCCGGGCAGCCGATCATGCCCTCTCGACGCCTCTGCCCGTAGGCGCCCGTGTGCCGGACCACCCGGACGAGGGACGCGGAGGCCGGGGTCCGGTACGGGCCGGCCGAGGTTTGCGCCCGGTTCCCGTCGGCCGCGCCGCCGGCGCAGCGCTCCCGTCCGCCGATCAGCCGGTGCGGGCCTGCCCGAGCATCCGGCCGAGGACCGCCGCGGCCTGCTCCGGGTGTTCCTCCAGCCAGCTGCCGAGGTGTTCCCGGACGGCCCGGCCGACGCATTCGAGCACCTCGGTGTTGCCCAGCCCGCCGCGCGTGGATCCGAAGTATTCGGGGTGGTCCAGTTTCACCGACACGACTGCCGTCAGGCCTTCTTCGATCCGCTCGGAGCCCAGGTCGGGATCCGCCGCCGTCAGCAGCCCCCGCTGCCGCGCGTAGGTGTTGATCGCGGCGACCGACCCTCTGCGGAACCCTTCCATGTGCGTGCCGCCGTAGAAGGGGGTGGGGCGGCTGTTGGCGAAGCCGAGGATCCGGTTCACGGGGGAGGAGGACCATCGCATCGCGACTTCCACCGTGCCCGCCATGCCCGGGTCCTCCCGTTCGAACCCGATCACGTCCGGATGAACGGGCGCCCCTGCCCCCGCGTCAAGGAGGGCTACGAAGTCCCGCGCCCCGCCCGGGTACAGGTACCGCACGGACCGGGACCCGCCAGGAGGACGTTCGTCGGTCAGGGAGATGTCCAGGGACCGGTTCAGGAAGGCCAGTTCCCTGAAGCGTTCGGCCAGCGCGGCGAACGAGCACGCGGCCGTGTCGTCGAAGACGCCGGCGTCGGGCCGGAAGGTGATGGTGGTACCGCTGTCGGCCGCAGGGCCTGCGGTCGTGCGCGGGGTGACCGCGACGCCGCGCGCGTACTCCAGGACCTGGCGGACCCCGCCGCCGCGCACCTCGGCCGTCAGCCGGCTGGACAGCGCGTTGGCGGTGAGGAGCTCCGGCCCGATGCCCACCAGGCTCACGGCAGCGGCACGGCGGCCGGCGGGCGCCGTACCGGAAGGCATGCGGGTCAGTAGGGCTTCGAGGTCGGGGCCTTCGGCGTCACCGGCGGCGTCGCCCGGGGCTCCCGGCCGGTCGACGACGACACGTACACCGCCTTCTGGCGTGAGGAAGACGCCGACCGCACGGGCGCGGCCCGCCAGGGCCTCGTTGACGGCCTGGCCGGCCACGGTGAACACCATCTCGTGCAGGCCGCGCACGCCCGTCGAACCGACGTACATTCCGGGCCGCTTCCGGATGCGTTCCAGCTCCCCCATGGCCTGGCCGCGGTTGGTGTCATGCGTGATGTGCTCCTGGTCCACGAGGGCCCCCTCCGGTGGTGTCCAACTCTTCCCACAGCCTAGGAGTGATGCCATGAAATGCCAGGTCAGTGGCTGTTTGTCGAGGGGCTGAGCGGGCCGGTGGGCGCCGGGTCCGGCCGCGGCCGACGGCCGGGTCCGGAGGCTGCCCCGAAGGGCGGTGGAGGCTCTGCCGGAGCCGTCCCGGCCCCCACTTCCGGCGACTTGCGGGTCCCGATTCTTCCTGCACGCGCAGGGGGCAGCCGCCGGGCCCGACCGCACACCGCCCCGGCTGCGCGGCCGCCCCCGCCCTCGAAGCGAGGGCGAGGACATGCCAACATGGGGCGCGCGTACCCGGCTTCCAGGGAGAGGTGCGCCCGGCCCCGGCCGCCCGGCGTCATCAGAGTGAGGACATGGACCTTGAGCAGCTGCGCGCCTCGTGTGAGGCGCGCGTCGAGGCACTTGGACTCCCGCACCGCTTCAGCACCCGCGACCTCGACCACCACCTCCACCGTCGGGTCGTCGAGATCAACGACTGCGTCCTGGCCCTGCGCCGGTACCGTCAGGCATCCGTACGGGACGCCGCGGCGGCCGAGGCCGCCAGCCGGGGCACGGCCGGCACCCCCGAGGGCGACGCCGAGGTGGAAGCGGCCGTCATCGCCGCGGTCGTCGAGGCGAAGCGCGCCGGACTCCTCCTCGACGGCGACGAGGCCCCGCCCGCCGCCGGAACCCGCTCCCGCAAGGGCGACCTCGCGGCGCAGACCGCGTGGCTGCTCCTCGTGGCGGACGCCCGTGCGCGCGGCCCGGTACGCGAGAACGCGGGGGCGGCCTCGTGAGCGCCCCGCGGCAGGACCCGCTGCGCGACCCGCGCTTCTTCGCCGACCCCTACCCCACCTACGACCGGCTGCGCGAAGGCTGCCCGGTGCGGCGCGTCCCCACCGGCTCCGGCGGGCACCACGCGTACCTGATCACCGGCCACCCCGAAGCCCGCAAGGCGTTCACCGACCCCCGGCTGTCCAAGGACACGGCCCGCTTCTTCGCCGACCGGCCCTCGAACCGTGACCTGCACCCGGCGATCTCCCGCAACATGCTGGCGAGCGACCCACCCGCGCACACCCGCCACCGGCGGGTGGCGGCACCCCTGTTCACCACCGGACGCGTCCGGGAACTGCGCCCCTGCATCACCCGGATCGTCGACGGCCTGATGAGCGCGTGGCGACCCGGCACGGAGGTCGACCTGGTGGCGGAGCTGGCCGTCCCCTTGCCGGTCTCCGTGGTCTGCGAGCTGCTGGGCGTGCCGGAATCCGAGCGCGCCGCGCTCGCCGGCTGGTCCCACGACCTCTTCGACGCGACCGACACCGATCGCGTCGACGCCGCGTCGCACCGGATCGGCGACTACCTGACCCACCTCGTCGACACGGCCCGCGCCACCCCCGGCAACGGCCCGCTCCACTCCCTCCTGCGCGACTGCGACGAGGGAGGCCTCGACCGGGACGAGTCCGTCTCCCTGGCCGCCCTCCTCCTCGTCGCCGGGCACGAGACCACCACCCAGTTCATCGGCAATGCCGTCCTGGCCCTGCTCCGGCACCCGCAGGCCCTCGACCGCCTGCGCCGGGACCCGGACCTGATCCCCGGCGCCCTGGACGAACTGCTCCGCTTCGACTCGCCGGTGAGCGTGGCCACCTTCCGTCACAGCACGGAGGACCTGCGCGTCGGCGGGGTCGACATCCCGGCGGGCTTCCCGGTGCTCATCGCCCCAGGGGCGGCGAACCGCGACCCGGCGGCGTTCCCCGACCCGCACCGTCTCGACCTCGACCGCGATGCCGGCGGCCACCTCTCCTTCGGCCACGGCATCCACCGCTGTCCGGGCGCCCCCCTGGCCCGCGCCGAGGCGGAAATCGCCCTCCGCACCCTGGTGACGCGCTTCCCGGACATGCGCCTGGCCGTCCCCGCGGAATCCCTGACCTGGCGCCGGACCCGCCTCACCCGCGGCCTGACCGCCCTGCCCCTGACCCTCGCCTGACCCTCAGCCGGCCCGCCCCGCCCCGGCAGTCGTCAGCCGGTGGCAGGGCCGCTCGTCACGATCGCCCACTTGCCGTCCTTCACCGTGTACGCCGTGAGCCGGCGGTTGACCGTATCGCCGTCCCCGTTGAAGGCGACGCGGCCCGTGACGCCGTCGAAGGCGAGCCGTGTCACGGCCTGCGGCATCTTCGCCCGGCTGTCGGGGGGAAGGGTGCCGCCGTTGGCCGTCGCGACGGCCTTCACCGCCTCGATCAGGGTCCAGGTCGCGTCGTAGGCGTAGGGGCCGTACCAGCCCGCGGCCTCCGGGTAGCCCGCATTCCCGTACCGGGCGAGGAAGTCCTGCCCGGCGGCCGACTCCTCGGCGGACACGCCGATGTTGGTCGCGAGGTCACCCTCGGCCTTCGGGTTCGTCGTGAGGTACTGCTGGTCGAAAATGCCGTCGCCGCCCATCAGGGGGACGTTCACGCCCGCCTGCTTCAGCTGCTGGGAGAGGGGCGCCGCGGCGTCGTAGTAGCCGCCGAAGTAGACGGCGTCGGCTCCCGAGGACCGCACCCTCGTGGCGAGGCCCGTGAAGGCGCGCTCCGCGGGATCGATCTGCTCGGTACCGACGACGGTCCCGCCGAGCTTCGTGAACTCGGCCGTGAAACCGGAGGTGAGGGCGGTGCCGTGGGCGCTCGCGTCGTCCACCACGTAGACCTTGGTCTTCTTCGCGGTGCCGTGCAGGTGCCGGGCGCCGAACGGCCCCTGGTCGACGTCCGTGGTGACGGTGCGGAAGTAGGTGGAGTAGGGACGGGACGTGGTACCCGCGGCCCAGTCCGGGCCCAGCGTCAGTACGGGGTCCGTGTTGCTCGGGGACACGACGGCCATGTTCGCCCGCGCGAGCGGCGGCACCAGAGTCCTGGCCACACCGGAGTTGAGGGGGCCGACGACGCCCAGCACCTTCTCGTCGGACACGAACCGGGCGGCGTTGGGCTCGCCCTTGGCGGGGTCGGCCCCGTCGTCCAGGGCCCGGATCTCGAAGGTCACGCCGGGAACGTGCCGGGTCTCGTTGGCGGTCCTGGCTGCCAGCTCGGCGGAGTTCTTGATACCGACGCCCATCGAGGACAGCCCGCCGCTGAGCGGTGCGTCCACGCCGATCACCACCGTGACGGAGGAACCGGCCGGGCCGTTCCCGGCCGCCCCGCCACCGCGGGGCGCGCCATTGTCGCGGGTGAGGCTCCAGGTGAGGACGGAGCCCGTGACGAGTACGGCCAGTGCCGCGCTCAGGACCACGGTTCGCCGGGGGAGGGCCCGCAGGCGCGTGGACGTTCGCCCGCCGTGCCCGGTCGTGACCGGTGCTACGAGCGTGCCGGGGTCCTCGGTCGGAGGTACGGGTACGGGTGCGGGCGGGGCCGTCGGCCGGTCCGGCACCGGACGCCGCGGAGTGTCGGCGGCCGAGCCGGAGTCCAGGACCGTGGGGGTGCGGGGAGCCGTCTCCGCCGTTGGTGCCTGCTCGGGCGCACTCGGAGCGGAAGGGTGCTGCTCCGGCGATGCTTCCGGTGCCGGTACGGGGGTCGCCCGCGGATCGGGCGTGGGAGTCGGCGCGGCCTCGTGTCCTGTCCCGTGCCCGGTGGATTCGTCCGCGCGGGGCGCGGAGGGGCTCAGTACCGAGGCGAGCATCCGGGCCGCCTCCGCGGCGCTCACGCGCTGCGCCGGATCCTTGGTGAGGAGCGCGTCCAGCACGGGCGCCAGCGGGCCCGCGTGGACCGGCGGCCGGTGCGGGCGCGTGAAGACGGCCACGGCCAGGGCGTGGAGCCCCTCCGCATCGAAGGGCGGGTGCCCCTCGACGGCGTGGTACAGGGTGGCGCCGAGCGCCCACAGGTCGTTGGCGGGGGTCGGGCGTTTGCCTTCCAGTTGCTCCGGCGGCATGTACTGCGGTGTGCCGATGACGATCCCGCTGTGGCTCAGCTTGGTCGTGGTGTCCGCGAGGTGGGCGATGCCGAAGTCGGTGAGGACGACGCGGTCCTTGGTCAGGAGCACGTTGTCCGGCTTGATGTCGCGGTGGATGATCCGCGCCGCGTGCGCCTCGGCCAGTGCGTCGAGCACGGCGGCGCCGATCTCGGCCACCCGCTGCACGGGCAGCCGGCCGCGGCTGCGGATGGCGGCGGCCAGGGATTCCCCGCGGATCAGCTCCATGACGATGACGGGGGCGCCGTGATGCTCGACGACATCGTGGATGGTGATGATCCCCGGATGGCTGAGAGTGACTGCTGCACGGGCCTCGCCGGTGAACCGCCGGAGCAGGGCGGCGCGGTCGTCGTCCTCTATGCCCGGAGGAAAGAGGATCTCCTTGACGGCGACCTCGCGCCCGAAGAGCTGCTGGTCAAGGCCGCGCCAGACCCGGCCCATGCCGCCTTGGCCGATGCGGTCGACCAGCTGGTACCGGCCGGCGATGAGTTCGGGATTCTGCTCGGTCACGCGCACACTCTAGATCCTGATGAGCCGGTCGGGTGACGGAAGCATGGCTTGATCACGCTTGTGGCGATGGGCCCCGGTATGCCGCACACGGCGCCGCTGCCCGGCCCGGCGTCGGGCGGTACGGGGAGGCGGCCGCAGAGGCGGGTGACCGACGGCGGGGCGGCTCCAGCGGCATGCCGAGTTCGCATGACATTGCGGACACCTCACCGAGATCGTGCATGGCTGGCGGTGGGACGTCGAGGCCCGGCCCGCTTCCTCGGCCACGTGGGCGAAGATGCGTGGGCGTGGCAGGACCTGGACTGACCGCCCTCGCTACGAGTCGACGTGCCCCCCCCGGGCCGGATGAACGTGGCCCGCGTCCGGAGCACGCGCAGACAGCACGATCCCGGCCCCACCTCGGCAGGTCTCGTCCAGCGGCGAAGCCCCTATCGGATGTAGCGGCGGAAACCCTCTGCCAGGGCTTTGAAACCACATGCTTCGTAGAAGGTGTGAACGTACGCGTCATCTGCCGCCAGTAGCTGGACCTTGTAACAGCCGACCGACTCACCCAGTCGGACAACAGCCTCCATCAGCTGACGGCCGACACCCTGCCGCTGGAAGGAGGCGGCCACTACGACGTTTTCCACGAACAAGATGGCCCGACCGCCGCGCGTGAGGTTCGGCATGACGATGCAGTCCGCAGTCCCTGCCACGGCGCCGCCCGCTTCAGCCACCAGGATCGTCCGGCCCTGCTGCCTTGACATGGCTGCCCAGATGGCGCCTGCGGATGCCTCGGGCAGCGGAGCGTCGTCGGGGTTCAACTCGCTGTAGAGAGCCAGCAGCGCCGGCAGGTCCACCTCGGCGGCCGACCGCACAGTGATCTTCATGCGCTGAGCCTAGAACGAGCACAGCCTCACGCGTCGCGGAAGCTGATCGTCAGGCAAAGGCAACTGCATTGGCTACGCAGGCACCCGATCCCGGCTCCTGAACCGCTGCCCACGCCGGCCGAGCGCTGGTCATCAGCGGCGACGACGGTGCGGCCCCGTGGCCCCCTCGTCGGGGGTGTGGTGGCCAGGTACACAGGAGGGTGACCGAATGTGATGGTCCGCCACATACGCCGCCGACCTGCGGGCTTCTACGGTGTGGCCACACGGAACGTCCCCGCAGACCCCCGGAAGTGGTGCACATGACCTCCCCTGCAACGGCCGCCGCACCGGCCCCGTCCGGCATCCGGAGAATCGTCGCCGCCAGCCTCATCGGGACCACCATCGAGTGGTACGACTTCTTCCTCTACGGTTCGGCCGCCGCGCTGGTGTTCAACGAGCTGTTCTTTCCCGGCAGTGAGCCCCTGGTCGGGACCCTCCTCGCCTTCCTCACCTACGCGATCGGCTTCGCGGCCCGCCCGCTCGGCGGGCTGGTCTTCGGGCACTACGGGGACAGGATCGGCCGCAAGCAGCTCCTCGTCCTCAGCCTGCTGCTCATGGGCGGGGCCACCTTCGCCATGGGGCTGCTTCCCACCCACGCCACCATCGGCGTCGGCGCCCCCGTCCTCCTCACCCTCCTGCGCCTGATCCAGGGGTTCGCGCTCGGCGGTGAGTGGGGTGGTGCCGTGCTGCTCGTCTCCGAGCACGGGGACGACAGGAGCCGCGGCTTCTGGGCCTCCTGGCCCCAGGCCGGCGCACCCGGAGGCAATCTGCTGGCCACCGGCGTACTCGCCGTACTGGCCGCCGTACAGTCCGACGAGGCCTTCCTCGCCTGGGGCTGGCGGATCCCGTTCCTGCTCTCCGGCGTGCTGGTGATGATCGGCCTGTGGATCCGGGTGTCCGTCTCGGAGTCCCCGGTCTTCCTGGAGGCGCAGGCCAGGGCGGCGGAGCAGGCCGCGGCCGGGGTCAGGGCGAAGCCGCCCGTGGCCGAGGTGTTCCGGACGAACTGGCGCGGAGTCCTGACCGCCATCGGCACCCGCCTCGGAGAGAACATCTCCTACTACGTCATCACCGCCTTCCTGCTCGTCTACGTCACCAGCCACCTCGGGCTGCCCAAGAGCGACGGCCTGAACGCCGTGCTGATCGGCTCCGCCGTCCACTTCGTGACCATCCCGGCCTGGGGCGCGCTGTCCGACCGCATCGGCCGCCGTACCGTCACGCTGATCGGCTCGGTGGGCATGATCGGCTGGGCGTTCGCCTTCTTCGCGCTGCTGGACTCCAAGTCCTTCCCGGTGATCGCCGCCGCGGTGACCGTCGGACTGCTCCTGCACGGCGCCATGTACGGCCCGCAGGCGGCCTTCATCTCCGAGATGTTCGACACCAAGGTGCGCTACTCCGGCGCCTCGATGGGCTCCCAGCTGGCCTCCATCATCGGCGGAGCGCTCGCCCCGATCATCGCCGTGGCCCTGCTGCGCGACTACGACTCCTCGCTGCCCGTTTCCGTCTATCTCGCCGCGGCGGCAGCGGTCACCACGCTGACCGTCCTGGTGGCCAAGGAGACCCGCGGGCGTAGCCTGGCCCGGGAGCACACCCCGGCGCGCAACGCCGTTCCCGCCGCCCGGCAGGCCGGACACGACCCGGTGCCGGCCGACAACTGACCGGCCGGTCGAGGGCGGTACCCGGCCCGACGGCCCGGCCCGGCCGGCCGGTGCCGCCCCCGTCCTCGTCCAGCACCTCGGAGAGCGCCCGATGCCCATCACCGAAGACAGCGGGACGACCGGGAGGGGCTCCGGCTCCGTCAGCGGCACCAGGCCCGGAACCGGCACCGGCGCGCTGCGGCAGCTCCGCGACCTCCTCGACCTGCTGGACCGCGGCGCCCCCGCCGAGCAGTTCACCCCGCCCCCCGACGCCGAACTCTCCGACGCCGAAGCCGCGGTGGTCGCGGACGGGACCCGGATCGCCCTGCGCATCCGCCGCACCCTCGGCCAGCACCGCCGCCGCGAGGCCGAACTCGCGGCCCTCTTCGACACCGCCGGCGACCTCGCCCGGCTCAGGGAGCCGGACGCCGTGCTCGAGGCGATCGTCCACCGGGCCAAGCTGCTCCTCGGTACGGACGTGACGTACCTGTCCCTCAACGACGAGGAGGCCGGCGACACGTACATGAGGGTCACCGACGGATCGGTCTCCGCCGCGTTCCAGCAGGTGCGCCTCGGCATGGGGGAGGGGCTGGGCGGACTGGTCGCGGAGACGGCGCGCCCGTACTCCACCGGCGACTACCGCGACGACCGGCGCTTCAGGCACACCGCCACGATCGACGGCGCCGTCACGGAGGAGGGCCTCCGGGCCATCCTCGGCGTACCGCTGCGCCTGGGCACCCGGGTGATCGGCGTCCTCTACGCGGCGGACCGCACGGCCCGTACCTTCACACCGGACGAGGTCGCCCTGCTGTCCTCCCTGGCCGACCACGCCGCGATCGCCATCGACGGCGCCCGCCTGCTGGACGAGACGCGCACCGCACTCGTCGACCTCAACGAGGCCTCGCGGACCATCGAGGCGCACAGCGAGGCCATGCGCCGCGCCGAGGACGCGCACGACCGGCTCACCGACCTGGTGCTGCGCGGCGGCGATGTCGGCGAGGTGGCCACCGCCATCGGCGCCGTCCTCCAGGGCGGCACCCTCATCCACGACGCCGAGGGCGCCGAACTGGCCAGGTCGGGCACCGAAGCCGGGCCCCCGTCCGCCGGGGCCGTCGCCGCCTCCCGGGCCGACGGACGCGCGGTCTCCGTCAACGGGACCTGGGTCTGCGCGGTACTCGCCGGGCACGAACTGCTCGGCAGCATCGCCCTGACCGGCCGCGCCGACCTCGGCGACGCCGACCGTCGCCTCTTCGAGCGCGCCAGCCTCGTCACCGCCCTGCTGCTGCTCCTGCGCCGCTCGGTCGCCGAGACCGAGGACCGGGTACGGGGCGAACTGCTGGGCGACCTCCTCACCAGGGCCGCGGACCCGGCCGGGCTGGCCGCGCGGGCCCGCCGGCTCGGTGTGGACCTCGGCCACCCGCACGCGGTGTTCGTCCTGCACACCGGTGCCGCACCCCGGACCCGGCTGCTGGCCGCAGCCGCCCGCATCGCCCACGCGCGCAGGGGACTGGCCGGGCTGCACCACGAGGACGTGGTCCTGGTCTGCCCCGCCGAGGCGGCCGGCCCCGCCGCCGCGAGCCTCGCGAGCGAGCTGCGCCAGGCCCTCGCCGGTCCCGTCACCGTCGGAGCCGCCGGACCGGTCACCGGTCCCGCGGCCTTCGCCGACGCCTGCGCCGAGGCCCGCCGCTGCCGGACCGCACTGCGCGCCCTGGGCCGCGACGGCACCGGTGCCGCCCTCCACGACCTGGGCTTCCTCGGCGTGCTCCTCGGCGACCAGACCGACCTCGGCGGCTACGTACGCCAGACCCTGGGCCCCGTACTCGCCTACGACGCGAAGCGCGGCACCGACCTCACGCACACCCTCCGGGCCTACTTCGACGCGGGCACGAGCCAGTCCCGGGCCGCCGCGGCGCTCCACGTGCACGTCAACACGGTGGTGCAGCGGCTGGACCGCATAGCCCACCTCCTCGGACGCGACTGGCAGAGCCCCGAACGCGCTCTGGAGCTCCAACTCGCGCTGCGCATCCACCAGGTGAACCACCACGACGATCCCGGCCCGGGGGACTTCGCGGCGTAGCCTGCGGGAAGCCGGTTCAGCTGGCAGGGTGGACGGTATGTGCGGCCGCTACGCTTCCACCCGCAGTCCCGAGGACCTGTCCGGCCTCTTCGGAGCCACGCCCCCGGACCCGGGGCACCTACTGGAGCCGAGCTGGAACGTCGCCCCCACCGATGCGGTGTGGGCGGTGCTGGAGCGTGCCGACCGGGAGAGCGGGTTGCTGGAGCGGCGGCTGCGCCCCCTGCGGTGGGGGCTGGTGCCCTCGTGGTCGAAGAGCCTGTCCGGCGGCGCGAAGATGATCAACGCCCGGGTGGAGACGGTGCACGAGAAGCCCGCCTACCGGCGCGCGTTCGCCAAGCGCCGGTGCCTGCTGCCCGCCGACGGGTTCTACGAATGGGAGCCGGTCCCCGCCTCCGGATCCGCGAAGGCGTACAAGCAGCCGTACTTCATCCGTCCCGAGGACGGCGAGGTGATGGCGATGGCCGGGCTCTACGAGTTCTGGCGCGACCCCGCCGTCACCGACGACGACGATCCGGCGGCCTGGTGGGCGACCTGCACCATCATCACCACCGAGGCCACCGACGCGGCCGGCCGCGTCCACCCCCGTATGCCGCTGGCCCTCACCCCGGCGGACTACGAGGCCTGGCTCGACCCGTCCCACCAGGACCCCGGCGAACTGCGCGCCCTGCTCGCCGCTCCCGCGGGCGGCCGGCTCGACGTGCGCGCCGTGTCGACCGCGGTCAACAACGTGCGCAACAACGGCCCCGAACTCCTGGACGCGCCCTCCGCCTGAGGTCCCCGGCCTCCCGCAGACCCTCCCGCCAGCCTCCTGCCAACCCTCCCGCCGCCCTCCCGGCGTTGTCCGGCGAATCCTGCACGCGGCCTGGCGAGGTAAAGAAATATTGACACGGTGTCCTGATTCCTTGACACTGCCCATGTCTGGTTTTCTTTACATGGGAGCGGTCGTGGCAGTCGAGGAAAAACGTGCGTGGATCATGATCGTGGTCACGCTGGTGTCGTACGGGGTGTACCTGGCGGTCGTCCTCGGCGGGTCCGGTTCCGGGAGCGGGCCGCTGGCTCAGCAGCCGTACGAGACCGCACTGCTCTGGACGGTCGGCGCGGCGATCGCCGCCTCCATCGCGCTCCACATCATCGTGACGCTGGTGTCGCCCGAGGAGGGCAAGGTCAAGGACCAGCGCGACCGGGAGATCCACCGGTTCGGTGACCACATCGGACAGTCCTTCGTCGTGATCGGGGCCGTGGCCGGGCTCCTCCTGGCGATGGCCGAGGCGGACCAGTTCTGGATCGCCAACGCGATCTTCCTCGGCTTCGTCCTGTCGGCGCTGCTCGCCTCCACGGCGAAGATCGTCTCGTACCGGTTCGGCTTCCAACCGTGGTGAGGCCCACCAGGGTCACCAACACCATCCGGGCCCTGCGCTTCGCCAACGGCGAGATGACCCAGGCCGAGCTCGCCCGCCGGATCGGTGTGACCCGTCAGACCGTCATCGCCATCGAGCAGGGCCGCTACTCGCCCTCCCTGGAGAAGGCGTTCGAGATCGCCCGCGTGTTCTCCGTACCGCTCGACAGCGTGTTCCAGTACACCACCACCGAAGGAGACGACTCATGAAGGCCATCGTCCAGGACGTCTACGGACCGCCCTCGGTGCTGCGGATGGAAGAAGTGGACCGGCCGGCACCCGGCCGGGGTGAGGTCCTCGTACGCGTGCGCGCCGCCGCCGTCGACCAGGGCGTCTGGCACCTCATGGCGGGCATGCCCTACGCCGTCCGGGCCGTGACCGGCCTGCGCAGACCCAGGACGCGGGTGCGGGGCATGGACGTCGCGGGGGTGGTGGAAGCCGTCGGTGCGGACGTCACCCGCTTCCGGCCCGGCGACGAGGTGTACGGCAACTGCTCCGGGTCGTTCGCCGAGTACGCCTGCGCCAAGGAGAGCACGCTGGCCCCCAAGCCGCCCGGCCTCAGCTTCGAACAGGCCGCAACCGTGCCCGTCTCCGGATGCACCGCCCTCAATGCCGTACGGGACAGCGGCCGGGTCACGCCCGGTCAGAGCGTCCTCATACTCGGCGCCTCGGGCGGCGTGGGCAGCTTCGCCGTTCAGGTGGCCAAGGCCTACGGAGCCCGCGTCACCGGAGTCTGCAGTGCCGGCAAGGCCGACCTGGTCCGCTCCCTGGGCGCCGACGAAGTCCTCGACTACGCGCAGGAGGACCCCGTGAACGGCAGCCGCCGCTACGACGTCATCCTGGACATCGCCGGCAACCGCCCCCTCACCCGGCTGCGCCGCGCCCTGACTCCCCGCGGGACCCTCGTCATCGTGGGCGGGGAAGGCGGCGGCAACTGGATCGGCGGCAACGAGCGGCAGCTGGGCGCGCTCCTGCTGTCGCCCTTCGTCGGCCACCGGCTCCGCCCGCTCGGCACCGTGGTGCGCCACCACGACCTCGAAGCCCTCACGGAGCTCATCGAAGCCGGTTCGGTGACCCCCGCCATCGACCGGACCTACCCGCTGGCCGAGGTCCCCGACGCGATCCGCTACCTCAGGGACGGCCACGTACGAGGGAAGATCGCCATCCGGCTATGAGGCGTCGAGCCTGATGCGGGCGGCGACCGGCAGGTGATCGCTGCCGGTGGCCGGCAGGGTCCAGACCTCGGCGGCGGTCGCCGAACGGGTCAGGACCTGGTCGATCCGGGCGACCGGGACGGCGGCCGGCCAGCTGAGGGCGAGCCCCCGCCGCGGCGCGCTCAACCGGGAGGCCAGCGGGGCGAGTCCACGGTCGTCCACCGTGCCGTTGAGGTCACCCAGCAGGATCACCCGGTCCACCTCCTCGGCGGCGACGGCCGCGCCCAGCAACCGTGCGCTCTCGTCGCGCGGGCCGGAGCCGAAACCGTTCGCCCGCATGCGTACCGAGGGCAGGTGCGCCACGTACACCGCGATCTCGCCCCGTGGCGTGCGGACACCGCAGCGCAGGCCGCGGTTCCAGCCCTCCCCGATGCTCCGGGGCTTGATGTCCACGCGGCGGACATCGGTGAGCGGGTGCTTCGACCAGAGGCCGACCGTGCCCTCGACCGCGTGGTACGGGTACGCGGGTGCCAGCGCCGCCTCGTAGGCCGGCAGCGCGGAGGGCGTCAGCTCCTCCAGGGCGATCAGATCCGGCCCGGCCCCGGCCAGGGCACGCGCGGTGCCCGTGGGGTCGGGGTTCTCGTCACTCACGTTGTGCTGGAGCGCCATGAGGTCGTGCGGGCCGCCGTCCGCCGGCAGGAGCAGGCCGCCGAAGAGGCCGGCCCACGCCACCGCGGGCAGCAGCACGGCCACGAGCGCGGTGACCGAGCGGCGTACCAGCGCCGCCACGACCAGGACCGGGACGGCGAGGCCCAGCCAGGGCAGGAAGGTCTCCAGCGCACTGCCCGGGCGGCCCGCGGCATTGGGTACGGCGGAGTGGAACACCAGCAGGCCGGCGGTCAGTACGGCGAGCGCCGCGAGTGGGCGACCGCGCGTCCAGGACGTACGGCCCCGGGCGTCCGTGCCCCAGCGCCACCGGGCAGTGCGCTGCGCACCGCTTCCCGCCACGTCCACCACCGGAGCCCCACCCGTCTGCCTCGGAGCGTCCGTCGCCCCGCGTTCCGCGACCCGTACGACGCATGATCCGGCCGCAGGGTTCCCTGCGGAGCGGGTGTGGAAGAGTGATCGTCCTGGCCGCGGACGCGCAGGGCGGCGCAGGACGTCAGGACGGGAGACGCTTATGGGTGAGGCAAGGATCGCGGTCGTGACGAGCGCGGGCGGCGCCGGCCAGGACGCGGATCTCCCGCTGATCCTGACGGCTCTGCAGGGCGCGGGCCTGTCGGCGCAGGCGGTCGCCTGGGACGCGGACGAGCCGGAATGGGACGGATACGACCTGGCGGTCATCCGGTCGACCTGGGACTACGTGGACCGCCTGGCGGAGTTCCTGGCCTGGGCCGATGCGACGGCCGAGGTCACCCGGCTCCGGAATCCTGCGCCGCTGGTGCGCTGGAACAGCGACAAGCGCTATCTGCTGGAGCTCGCCGGGCGTGGGGTCCACGTCGTACCGACCCGCTTCCTCGAACCGGGCGGGAGCTGCGACGCGGCGGACTTCGAGGGGCCGCACGGAGTGGTGGTCAAGCCCGCGGTCTCCTCGGGCGCACGGGACACCGCGCGCTACGAGCCCGGCCGCCGGGCGGACGCCGAGCATCATGCCCGCATGCTGCTGGACCAGGGGCGCACCGCGATGGTCCAGCCGTACCTGCCGCTCGTGGAGGAGGGGGAGCGGGCCCTGGTCTTCTTCGGCGGCACCTTCAGCCACGCGATCCGCAAGCGCCCCCTGCTGACGGAGGCGGGGCTGATCGACAACTTCAGGGTGCCGCACCCCGGGGCCGTCCCCTACGAGCCCTCCGAGGCCGAGCTCCGCACGGCGCGGGCGGCGCTGGACGCGGTCCCCGACCCGGGCGACCTGTTGTTCGCCCGGGTGGACCTCGCGTTGAACGAGGACCGGGAACCCGTGGTCATGGAGCTGGAACTCATCGAGCCGAATCTGTTCCTGTGCATCAACCCGCAGGGGTTGGAGCACTTCGCACGGGCGGTCACGACCGCCCTGGCCTAGGAGGTGTCCTGCCGATAAGCCCGCGAGCCCGGCGTGATCGGCAGGACACCCCCTGGGACGGCCTAGGTCGTCTCTTTCGGATCTTGCCGGGCCCGCGTCGCCCGGCACCGCACCTCGCCGCGTTGTCGGAGCACCGCAGTACGTCCAGTACAACGGCGCTCCTCCGCCTTGCGATGCACGGCACCGGACAACGCGGGCCCGACCGACAAGATCCGAAAGAGACGACCTAGCCGAGCCGGTCCAGCCGCACGCGGCGACGGCGGCGCAGCAGGAGACCCACGGCCGCACCGGCGACGGCGGTCACCGCGACACCTGCCGTCGTCCACCACAGGGCGTATCCCTCGGTGCCGGCAGCGGCGTCCGGGGCCTGCGCCGAGGACGCGGCCGGGGCCGAGGCGGGGGAGGCCCCCGACGGATCCGGCGCCGCGGCGGACGGGGCGACGGCGGCCGGCGAAGAGCCGACCGGAGCCGGGGTGCCGGGCGCCGGGTCCACCACAGGCACGCCCACCTCGAGTTCACCGTGTCCCAGGGCCGGGAAGCCCACGTCGACACCGACCTTCCAGTTACCCGGCGGCAGCGCCTCGGCCGTTGTCCAGCCCGCGGGCGCCGCGCCGGGATCGCGGACCAGACGCCAGGGCCCCAAGGTCCGGGAGCCGTCGGCACTCACCGCGTTCACGGTGGCGGCGACGGCCTCCTCGACGGCATCCCCGTCGTTCTCCCAGGTGACGTCGGCGGTGACGTGACCGTTGCGCTGTCCCGTCACCACCACCTTCAGGGTGTCACCGTGGGCGTGGGCCGTGGCGGGGAGCAGGAACATGAGGCCGAGTGCGGCCAGGGCGGCCGAGAAAACGATTCGTATGCGCATCGTCGGGGTGCTCCGGTCGAGATGAGGGGTGCCGACGGACGGCCGCGCGGTGCGGCCGTCCGTCGGGGTGGGTTCACGCCGTCAGGGCGTCAGGTGTGCTGCGCCGTGGCGGTGATCAGCCGGACTTCTGGAGGGTCCAGGCCTGCGCCGGGCGGCCGTCCGCACGCTGGAGGTCGAGCAGCCAGTTCCCGTAGTAGGGGCGGTTGCTGACGGTGAGGGCGAAGCCGCCGCTCGGGTCCGTCACGGTCACCGTGCCACCGCGCGACGTCAGCTTCCAGGCCTGAGCGCCGGCGCCGTTGGCACAAGGCTGCTGTGCGACCCACATGCCCGCGGCGGGGGTGCTGCCCGGCTGGAGGCACTTGCCGGAGGCCGCGGACCGGATGCGTACCTGGCCGTTGCCCGCGTCGTCGAAGTACCACTGCTGCTGGGCGTAGCCGTTGGTGCGGCCACCGACGAGGACCGTGCCGTCGGCGGTGCGGCCGCCCCACAGCTCCGCGGCCATGCCGGTGCTGCCGTTGCCGAGCACGTAGCGGGTGCCCGGGGTGGTCGCGCCGCCGCCACCACCGGTCGTACGGAAGGACGCGGCCTTGCCGGGTCCGCTGTCACGGCCGGCGTTGTCGCGGACCGAGACGGTGACCTTGTACGCGGTGTCGGGCTGCAGGTTGTAGATGCGGAGCACCTGCGACTGGACCCACGTCAGGTGCTTGCCGTTCAGCTGCACCGCGTACCAGGCGGCGCCGTCGACCTTGGGCCAGCTGACGACGACGGAGCTGGACTGGATCTGGCCCGCCGTCACGTCCGGTCCGCCGGTGGGGTTCTTGGTCGGCGTCGGCGTGGGCTTCTTGGTGGGCGTCGGAGTCGGGTTCGGGTTCGGACCCGGGTCCGTGCCGCCGCCCTTGCTCTTCATCAGGAACTGGTTGTCGGCGATGTTCCAGTGCGTGGCCAGGTAGCTGCCGGCCTTCGGACTGGTGTGGAAGTAGTCGTCGTGGTTGCAGTCCAGGATGTTCTCGGACGCCTGGTTCGTGCAAATGTTGCGCATCTGCGGGTAGTACGGAGTGTCCGAGTAGCACATCACGTCGTACTCATCGGTGCAGTGCGCGCCACGGCTGGTGTTCGGGGCGCTGTTGTTGACCGCGCCCAGGTTGTGGCCGAGTTCGTGCGCGGCGGTGTGACCGCCCCAGCAGCCGGAGTCGGTGCGCCCGTAGGAGGGGCCGAAGTTGCTCTGGTTGGCCTGGCCGGGCCGCTCGTCGCCCGCGAAGGTGCCGATGCCGCAGTAGACCTGGCTGTCGGCGAAGATCATGTACTTGCGGTCGCGACGGTCGAGGCCCTTGGCGGCGAGCGCGTTGTTGGTCGCGCTGAACTCGCCCAGAGCCGAGGCCGGGAGCTCGATGTTGAGCACGGTGGGGGTGCAGTCGGCGGCCGTCACATAGCGGATGTGACGTACCCCGCCGGTCTCCTGGGCACTCGCCGAGTAGATGAGGTCGGCGTCGGCCGCCCACTTGCGGAACGAGGCGACGTACTCGGAGTAGCGGTCCTTGCCCGGGGCGTGGACGTAGACGACCTGCACGCGGTTGCCGGTGCTGCCGTCGCCCTCGCACTGGACGGTCTGGCCGACGGGGCCGGCGGCGACGTTCTGGCTGCCTGCCGAGGCCGCGGGCGCGGGCGCCGCGGCCTTCGTGGCGGCCGAGGCGTCGGCCGCGGGCGCGTCCTGAGGACGCCCGCCGCCTTCCTTGCTCGCCGGGTCATCGGCCGCGGGACGGGCCGGATCGGCCGCCGGGGCCGTCTCCTTGACGGCGGGCGCGATGTCCTTGGTGATGTCGACGCCCTTGGGCGGGGCGTCGGGGCCGTGGGTGCAGTGTCCGTCCGCGGTGCGGTAGACACCCACGCACCGGTCGCCCTTCGGCGCGGCCTCGAGGCCGTCGTAGATCATGCCGCGCGCGGTCTCGTTGGCGGGCGCGGCCGCGATCGGCTCGGGCTCCTTGTCGCGCGCGGGCGCGGCGGCGGGTGCCGCGGCGGCCTGTACGGGTGCTGCCGCCTGGGCGCCGTCGCCGATTCCGGAGTAGGCGATGCCTGCGGCTATCAACCCCGCCGCGGCTGTGGCGGCGGTGATGAGTATCAACCGCCGGGGTCTGCGCCGGTGGTCGGCGGCGGCAGGGCGTCTGCGACGTCCTGTCATGGGCACCTCAAATCGTTGTCGGAAGACTGGGTGCGCCGCAGCCTGCCAGACGAATGCTGAGGAGAATTCGGACAAACGGGAGCGTGCCCCGAGAAATCATTCCGTTACCTGTCGGCCTGATTTGACGAACAATCAACTCTCAGCAAAAAAAGGCGAGTTACGCGCGTCGCGCCCGAATGGTCCAGTCCTTTCTGGGTGGGTTGTTATCAAATCGAGATATGAAGTGGAGGCTTGTTGACGGGAATTCAGTCAGGAATTCACCTAATTGCTACCTGCCGAATTCCCTTCGTCACGACCTGTGAGCTGCGGCGGGCGCGACGCGGGCCGGGAGCGTCGCCGAAGCCGTTGCGGAGGGCAGGAGTTCGTCCCCGGGGGCGGCGGCGCCCGCGCGGCGGCCGGGACTCACCGCAGGGTCGGAGGGGTTTCGGACGCGACACGGGTCAGCTTCTCCGGGGTGCGGACGCAGTGGATGCCGGTGACACGGGCGTCCTCCAGGCGGATCGCCATCACGCCGTCGAACCAGGCTGTCCCTTTCGGATTCTGTCGGCCGATCCAGCGGTGTCCGGTGCCGGGCGCCGCGGGCCTGGGGGCACCTCCCAGCGGTAGCTGGGGGAGCAGGATCCGGAGTCGGCCTCGCCCTGTGGCCCGGGGTACCGCCGGTAGCGGGGGCTGGCCCCACCCCCGATCGACCGGACAGCCGGATGGCCCGATGGATCGCGTGTCGGCGACGGTGGGCGTACCGAGCAAGTCGCCTACAGAGAAGGCAAGATCGTGCGCATTGTCACGGCCACCGCCGTCGCCCTGGCCCTCGTCTGCGCAGTCGCGCCGACCGCCACCGCTCACCAGCCGGCCGCCGACGGGATCTGGCGGACCGACGGCTACGGCACCGTGCTGTCCATCCGGAACGGCACTCTCCAGGAGTACCAGACCACCGCCGTCGGCTGCATCGCGGGCGCCACCGCGCACCGGACCGGCCCCGGCACCTACACCACGCCCGACGGCACCGTCCTGACCGTGCGCACCCGGGGCGCCGACGACCGCGCCTCCGTACGGCTGGACGGCGACGTCGGCGACCGGAACCTGCGCCGGATGACGCGACTGCCCGAGGCCTGCACGGGTCCCGCCCCCGGGGGTCCGCTCGCTTCCTTCGACATCTTCTGGCAGTCCTTCGAGGAGAACTACCCCTTCTTCTCCGTCAAGGGCATCGACTGGCACGCCGTGCGCGACCGGTACCGCCCCACGGTCCACGAAGGGACGACCCCGGACGAACTCTTCGCCGTCTTCAGCAAGATGGTCGAGCCGCTGCACGACGCCCACGTCGCCGTCTGGGACGTCGACGCCGATGCCGACGGCTTTCCCGACCGCCGCTTCGCACAGGCCCGCCCCGGCACCGTCCTGCCCGACGGGACACTCGATGCCAGGATCAAGAAGTTCGTCGTGGAGCGCGACCTCAAGGACGCCCGGAACCTCCAGGACTTCGCCGCCGGCCGGATCACCTACGCCGACCTCCCCGGCGGGCAGGGCTACCTGCGGATCTCCGGCTTCGGCGGCTACGCGGGCGACGACGCCCCCTACGCCGCCGAGCTGGCCGAGCTCGACAGGGCCCTGGACACGGTCCTCGGCCAGGAGCGCACCCAGCACCTGAAGGGCCTGGTCATCGACCTGCGGATCAACGGCGGCGGCTCCGACGCCATGGGGCTCCACATCGCCGGGCGGCTCACCGACACCCCCTACCTCGCCTACGCCAAGCGGGCCCGCAACGATCCCGCGGACCCCACCCGGCACACGCGGCCCCAGCCCCAGTACGTTACGCCCGCCCAGGGCCCCCGCTACACCGGACCGGTCGCCGTGCTGACCGGTGCCTCGACCGTCAGCGCGGGAGAGACCTTCACCCAGGCCCTCATGGACCGCCCCGGCCGGACCGTACGGATCGGGCAGCCCACGCAGGGCGTCTTCTCGGACGTCCTGGTGCGCAAGCTCCCCAACGGCATGTCGGTCTGGCTGCCGAACGAGGAGCTGCTGGCGCGGTCGGGCAGGACCTTCGACGGCGCCGGCATCCCGCCGCACCTCACCGAGCCGGTCTTCACCGCGGAGGAGTTCGACCAGAACAAGGACTCCGCCTTCGACCGGGCCGTGCAGGTCCTGCGCGGCCCGGGCGTTTCTCTCTGATCATCTGATTGTTGGTCGATGTGTGTCGTTGACTGACGTGCAGTGGGATCGCCCTCAAGACACCGCGTCGCCCCGGCCTGTGACAGGTGGTGGGGCAGGTCACTCCGCAGGTGGGACCCGCCGTGCGGTCCGGCGACGGGTCAGACGTCGAGGACGCTCAGGTCGATGCGCGCCAGGCGCTCGGGGTCCGTGAGGATGTCGAGCGCGGTGATCCTGCCGTCCCGGACGGTGAACGCCATGACCGACAGCGCCCGGCCCTCCGCCACGGCTACCACCCCGGGAGTCCCGTTGACCAGCGCCGCGTGCGCGGCCTCGGCGAACCGGGCGAAGGCGATCGCCTGGGAGGCGACCTCGGCCGCACCGCGGCGCAGCAGCGTGGGGCGCAGCGTGCCGCCGTCGGAACGTGCGACCACATCGGGGTCGAGGACCGCGACGAGCGCGTCGAAGTCCCCGCCGCGCGAGGCTGCCAGGAAGGCGTCGACGATCGCCCGCAGTCGGCCCCGGTCGGGGTCCGGGGCGGGCGCCGCGCCCTGGACGCGGCGACGGGCGCGGCTCGCGAGCTGCCGGGTCGTGGCGGCGGAACGCCCGAGGACGGGGGCGATCTCGTCGAAAGGCACGGCGAACAGGTCGTGCAGCACGAACGCCAGGCGCTCGGCGGGGGCGAGGGTGTCCAGGACGACCATCAGGGCGATGCCGACCGAATCGGCCAGCATGACCTCCTGCTCGGGGTCGAGTCCGTCCGCGCGGCTGACGATCGGGTCGGGAAGGCGGACCTGCCCGTCCTGGTCGTGCAGGGGATCCTCGCGCCGCGTGCCGCGCGAGCGCAGCATGTCCAGACACACGCGGCCGGTCACGGTGGTCAGCCAGCCGCCCAGGTTCTCGACCGCGTCGGCGTCGGAGCGGTTCAGCTTGAACCAGGTCTCCTGTACGGCGTCCTCCGCCTCGCTGAGCGAGCCCAGCATCCGGTAGGCCACCGCCCGCAGATGGGAGCGGTGCTCCTCGAAACGCTGGGCCAGGATTTCCTTCTCGCTCACGCGCCACATCCCCGTGTTCCGATCCGCCGGTTCCGGACCGGACGATAACCGAACAGGTCAACGGACGTCACAGGCCTAAGAGTTGGGGAGCCGGCGCAGACCGGGCCGAGCGTGCGTCTCCGTATCGGCCTACGCCTCGAGGAACTGGCGCAGGTCGATGACCTCGTAGCCATCGGCCCGGGCGGCGTCGACGATCAGCGGGAGGGCGTCGGCGTCGAGGACGATGCCGTCACCGCGGCTGCCGACGTGCATCTGGATGATCGCGCCGGGCCTGAAGGCGTCGACGGCCCGCTTGACCGCCTTGTCCACGGTCATGCCGCCGGCCGGGCCGAGGTAGCCGTTGGTGTCGGCGCTGAACTCGATCGCCGCATAGCCCAGCGCGTTGACGTCGGTGATGGCCTGCGGCGTGGTGGAGCTGTAGGGGAAACGGAAGAGCGGCAGGGGCTCCGTCCCGGACGCCGTCCGGATCGCCGCGTGGGCGCTGCGCACCTCCTCGGTCCGCGCCGCAGTGCTCAGGTCGTCGAAGTAGGGGTGACTGTACGAGTGGTTGCCGAGGCCGTGCCCCGCGTCCGCCATGGCGCGCACCGCCGCGGGCTCGGCCTCGGCGAACTCGCCGGTCAGGAAGAAGGTGGCGGGCAGCTTGCGCCGTCGCAGTTCGGCCAGCACCGTGTCGACGCCGGCGTCGTCCCAGGCGGCGTTGAAGGTGAGGGCCAGGATGTTGCGGGTCGTGGGCAGTCGGCGGATCTCATCGCCGAGGAGCGAGGCCGGGGGGCGGGGACCCGCGGCCCGGGCGTCCCGCCGAGGCGTGGCCGCGTCCCTGGGCGCAGACGCAGACGCAGACGCAGACGCAGACGCAGACGCAGACGCAGACGCAGCCGCGGCCGCGGCCGCCGCCGGGCCCGTCCCGGGCGCCAGGCCCGCGATACCCGCCGACAACAGGGCGGCCATGGCCGCCAGGGCGGAACGTCGTTCCCTGTCCACCACGGTCACTCCCCACGATCACGGCCCCGGGCGGGCCCTGCCACCGACTATGCGGCGCAGCAGCCCGAGGTCCCCGCAGCCCGTGCCGGGGCACCCGGGTGATCTCCCCGGCGGGGTCCGGGCGCGCCGGGGAGACCGCTCTTCCGCACACCGCAAGAGCACCGCAAGAGCACCGCAAGAGCACCGGAAGGGCATCGGAAGAGGACCGGGAGTCATCCACCCGCCCGCCGCCCGTGCCGGTCGGGCCGGCGCGCGCAGCGGGCCGGGTGATGCCGCGTCACGCGACGGCGGTCCCCTCGAGCTCGACCATCTGGCCGGGGATCGCCAGTCGCGTCACCCCGAGCATCGTGGTGGCCGGCGCCACCTCGGCCGCGCCGAGCCGCGCCGCCAAAACGCCGTAGTGCTGGAAGAGCAGGTCGACGTCGGTCGTGTACACATTGAGCCGCACGAGGTCCGCGAGAGACATCCCGGCCTCGCCGAGCACGGCCTCCAGGTTGTCGACGCTCAGCGTCAACTGCGCAGCCATATCCCCCTCGTGCAAGGGCTTGCCGTCGCCGCTCATCGCGGTCTGCCCCGAGATGTACAGCGTGCGGGTGTGCCCGGAGACGACCTCCCCCTGGTTGAACCCCATCTCCACGGACCACGTCACCGGGTTGACCGCCGTTCGCTCCATCGCGTCATCAGCTCCATTCGATTCATCAGGAATACGTGCGTACGAACATCCGTCCGCCCGTGGGCTCGGGGCGCCACCGGCCTTGACGTCGTGTTGAAGAGCCTGCCAACAAATCACGACACCCTTGGTCATGTATTCCGATAAAATTCCCCGCATGCGCGCCGACCGACTGGTCTCCCTGGTACTTCTGCTGCGCCAGCGCGGCCGGCTCACCGCGGACACGCTGGCCGGCGAGCTGGGGGTGTCCACCCGCACCGTGCTGCGCGACATCGAGGCGCTCTCGGCGGCCGGCGTACCGGTCTACGCCGAACGCGGCCGGCACGGGGGGTTCGCACTGCTGCCCGGCTTCCGGACCGAGCTCACCGGGCTGAACCACGACGAGGCCCTTGCCCTGCTGACCGCCGGATCGGGCCGCGGCGAGCAGGTGTTCGGACTCGGCTCGGCGCTCGCTTCGGCCATGCGGAAGGTGGTCGACGCGCTGCCGGAAGGCCACCGGGCCACCGCGAGCGACGCGGCCCGGCGGTTCCTCGTCGAGCCGGAGACGGACCTGCTCTCACGCAGGCCGGTCACGGACGAGGTACCCGGCACCACCATGATCGAGGTCCGGCGCGCGGTGCTCGCCGGACACAAGCTGCGCATCCACTACGAGGCCACCGGCCGGCCGCCGCAGTGGCGCACGGTGGACCCGATCGGCCTGGTCACCGTGCGCGACCGCATCTACCTGCTGGCGACCCGGGCCGGTGAGGACCGTACCTACCGGCTGTCCCGGGTGCTGGCCGCCGAGGAACTCCCCGAGCCGGCGCAGCGGCCGAACCGGGTCGACCTGGACCGGATCTGGCGGGAACGCTCCGCCCAGTTCCTCGGCGACAACCACATCACCGTGCTGGTGCGGGTGGAGCCGGCCCGGCGGGGGGACCTGCTGGACACCGCGGTGGCCGTCCGCGCCGAGGAGCCCGACGCGGACGGCCGGCTGCGGCTGGAACTGACGTTCCAGGACTCATGGCACGCGGAATGGGCGCTGTGGCAGCTCGGCACGGACGCGGAGGCCCTCGCCCCGCAATCGCTGCGCACCGCCCTGCGCGACCGCGCCACCGCGATGGCCACCCGCTACGGGGCCCCCTCCTGAGACGGGCGCCGGCGCAGGTGCGTCGTGAGGTGGTGCTGCAGGGGCTGTCCCACCGCGGCCATGTCGTGAACGACCGTCATCTCGCCGTCCCCGAGCGTGTAGCGGCGCCGGGTGCCCGTGACCTCCTTCGCCAGCGGGGTCAGCGACACGTCCTTGGTCTCGATCTCGATCTCCGCACCGGACACCCGCCCGACGTACGTCTCGACGATGCCGGTCGGATGAGCGAGCACGACCTCCAGGGAGGCGTCGGGCGTCACCCGCCACCAGCCGGCCTCGCGTCCCGCCGGCCGCACGGGCACCCCGGACGCGTCGATCAGCCAGGCGCGTGCCTCGTAGCGGAGGAAGGGGCGGCCGTCGTGGCTGAAGGTGATCTCCTGCTCGTACCGGAAGTCCTGTTCGAGCGTCGGGTACTCGCCCTGCCCGCGGCCGTGCCAGCGTCCCAGCAGGGCCAGGACGGGCCGCAGTTG